>NZ_JBHWES010000097.1:0-35227 GCF_042734105.1 Streptomyces sp. NPDC059679
TTCACCCCGATCCGGATCGGGGTGCCCGCATCCGACGCGGCCTTCGCGATCTCCTTCACCTTGTCGTCGAACTGCCGGATGTTCCCCGGATTCACCCGCACCGCCGCACACCCGGCGTCAATCGCCGCGAACACATACTTCGGCTGGAAATGAATATCCGCGATCACCGGGATCTGCGACTTCTTCGCGATCACCGGCAACGCATCCGCATCGTCCTGCGACGGACACGCCACCCGCACGATCTGGCACCCCGACGCCGTCAGCTCCGCGATCTGCTGCAGCGTCGCCCCGATATCCGCCGTCACCGTCGTCGTCATCGACTGCACCGACACCGGCGCGTCCCCGCCCACCGCCACCGACCCGACCTGGATTTTCCGGCTGACTCTGCGGTCGGCGAGCTTGATCGGAACGGACGGCATTCCAAGCGAAATCGCTGTCATTTGGCGAGCAACCCCAAGGTCATGAATGAAGGTCCCGAGATCGGCGGGCTCCGGTGTCCGAGGTTACGGCACCGCGCCCGGGCCAAGCACATTCCGGCCCCGAAGTCCATCGAATGGTGAACTTCGGGGCATTTCGCATCATCAGGAGATTTTCACCGGATTCACCACATCGGCCACCAGCACCAACAGGGTGAAGCAGATGAACACTCCGGCGATCACATAGGCGACCGGCATCATCTTGGCCACGTCGAACGGCCCCGGGTCGGGCCGCCGGACCAGCCGGGCGGTGTGGCGCCGTACGGACTCCCACACCGCACCCGCGATATGCCCGCCGTCCAGCGGCAGCAGCGGCAGCATGTTGAACAGGAAGAGCGAGAGGTTGAAGCCGGCCACCAGGAACAGCATGGTGGCGACCCGCTGGGAGGCCGGGATGTCGAGGCTGGCGACCTCCCCGCCGACCCGCGCCGCGCCGACGACGCCCATCGGGGAGTCCGCCTTGCGCTCACCGTCGCCGAAGGCCGCGTTCCACAGGTCGGGGACCTTCGAGGGCAGGGCGATCAGCGAGTCGATGCCGTCCTGGACCATATTGCCCATCCGGTCCACCGACTGGCCGAAGGACTGCTTGACCACACCACTGGCCGGAGTGAAGCCGAGGAAGCCCGCGGAGACGTACTGCCCCTCCACATAGCCGCCGTTACCGTCCGACTTGGCGACCTGGTTCTTGATGAGCACCGCATGCAGATCCTTGCGGACGCCATCGCGCTCGACGGTGATCGTCGCGGGGCCGACGGTCTTGCGGATGTGCTGCTGGAGGCTGTTCCAGTCCGAGGTCGGCTCGCCATTGAAGGCGACGATCTTGTCGCGGGACCGCAGCCCCGCGGCGTTGGCCGGCGAGTCCTTGGCGTCCTTCGGACACTTGTCGGTCGAGGCCGAGGCCGCGACCACACACTTCTGGACGGTGCCCACGGTGGTGGTCTGGGTGTTGACGCCGAAGGCCATCATCACGCCGAGGAAGATCGCCACAGCGAGCACCAGGTTCATGAACGGCCCGGCGAACATCACGATCACGCGCTTCCACGGCTTGCGCGTATAGAACATCCGGGTCTCGTCGCCCGGCTGTAGCTCCTCGTACGCGGCCGACCGGGCATCCTCGATCATGCCGCGCCACGGCGAGGTGGAACGTGCCGCTATCTTCCCGTCGTCGCCGGGCGGGAACATCCCGATCATGCGGATGTAGCCGCCGAACGGGACCGCCTTGACGCCGTACTCCGTGTCTCCCTTCTTACGGGAGAAGATCGTCGGCCCGAAGCCCACCATGTACTGCGGCACCCGGATGCCGAAGAGCTTGGCCGTGGAGAGATGTCCGAGCTCATGCCAGGCGATCGAGAAGAGCAGTCCGACAACGAATACGACGATGCCAAGGACCGTCATCAGTGCCGTCATGCGCGAGCCTCCGGAGTCGCTTCGGCCGCGCGGGCGGCCAGTTCACGGGCGCGGGCGCGGGCCCATGCCTCGGCCTGGAGGACGTCCTCGACCGTGAGCCGGGTTCCCGCGGTGGGGGTGCCGTGTTCGGCCACCACTTGGGCGACCGTATCGACGATTCCGTTGAACGGCAGCTTCCGGGCCAGGAAGGCGTCCACACACTCCTCGTTCGCCGCGTTGAAAACGGCGGGCACGGTGCCGCCGAGCGCGCCGACGTGGCGGGAGAGGCCGATCGAGGGGAAAGCGTCGTTGTCCAGCGGGAAGAACTCCCAGGTGTGCGCCTTGGTCCAGTCGCAGCCGGGCGCGGCGTCCGGCACCCGGTCCGGCCAGCCGAGACCGAGCGCGATCGGCATCCGCATATCGGGCGGACTCGCCTGCGCCAGGGTGGAACCGTCAATGAATTCGACCATCGAGTGGATATACGACTGCGGGTGGACCACAACCTCAATCCGATCGAAGGGAATGTCATAGAGCAGATGCGCCTCGATGACCTCAAGACCCTTGTTGACCAAGGTCGCGGAGTTGATCGTGATCACCGGGCCCATGTCCCAGGTGGGGTGGGCCAGCGCCTGCTCGGGCGTGACCTCGGTCAGCTCCTGCTTCGTACGCCCCCGGAACGGCCCGCCGGACGCGGTGACCACCAGCTTGCGGACCTCCTGCCGGGAGCCGCCGAGCAGCGCCTGGAAGAGGGCGGAGTGCTCGGAGTCGACCGGCACGATCTGCCCGGGCTTGGCCAGGGCCTTGACCAGCGGCCCGCCGACGATCAGCGACTCCTTGTTGGCCAGCGCGAGCACCCGGCCGGCCTCGAGCGCGGCAAGGGTGGGCGCCAGGCCGATGGAGCCGGTGATGCCGTTGAGCACGGTGTCGCACTCGGAGCCGGCCAGCTCGGTGGCCGCGTCCGGCCCCGCGACGATCTCCGGCAGCGGCTCCCCCGCCCCGTACCGCGCGGCCAGCGCCTCGCGCACCTCGGCCACGGCCTCCGGCCGGGCCACCGCGACCACCCGCACCCCGAGCCGGTGGGCCTGCTCGGCGAGCAGCCCGGGCCGCCCGCCGGCGGCGGACAGTCCGGTCACCCGGAAGCGGTCGGGGTTGCGCAGCACCACGTCGATGGCCTGGGTGCCGATCGATCCGGTGGAGCCCAGGATCACGATGTCGCGCGGGCCTCCGGTGGCGGCTGTAGCCGCCGGAAAGCGGAGGTGCGGGTCAGCGAGGGAATCCGTCATTGCCCCATTGTTGCCCGTGCCCCTCTTTGCGCCTAAACCGGCGCCGCTCTCGCGGACCTGGTTGCTCGCCTTCGTGGTTACTCAATTCATGGTTGCGCCCGGATGGGGAGACCCAGGCGCAACCACGGGGCCTCCTCAGGTGCGGGAAATGCGCCTGTGGACGTTTTCTTTCGTGGCCGGGCCGGGGGTCGCGTCGGCGATCCAGGGGCCGTCGCCGCTGGGGTCGAGCACGCCCTCCTCCAGCCAGGTGTACGAGCCCGCCAGCACGCCCGAGACGACCTTGCGGTCGAGCTCGTCGGTGTTGGTCCACAGCCGGGCGAAAAGCTCCTCGGCCCGGATCCGGGCCTGTCGGCAGAAGACATCGGCCAGCTGGTACGCCTCGGCGCCGTGGTCGCCCGTGGTGCGCAGCATCTCGGCCCGTACGCAGGCGGCGCTCATGGCGAACAGCTCCGCGCCGATGTCGACGATGCGGCCGAGGAAGCCCTGTTTGGTCTCCATCCGGCCCTGCCAGCGGGACATGGCGTAGAACGTGGAGCGGGCGAGCTTGCGCGCCGAGCGCTCGACGTAGCGCAGATGCGGGGAGAGGTCGCAGTGACCGGGGGGGCGGAATTCCGCGTAGGCCCGCGGGAGCTGGCCTGGGCCGGTGACCAGGCCCGGCAGCCAGCGGGCGTAGAAGCCGCCGGCCTTGGCGGCCGCCTTGCCCTTGTCGGACAGGGACTTGTCCGGGTCGATGAGGTCGCCCGCCACGGACAGATGGGCGTCCACGGCCTCGCGGGCGATCAGCAGGTGCATGATCTCCGTCGAGCCCTCGAAGATGCGGTTGATGCGCAGGTCGCGGAGCATCTGCTCGGCCGGGACGGCCCGCTCGCCGCGGGCGGCGAGCGAGGCGGCGGTCTCGAAGCCGCGGCCGCCGCGGATCTGGACCAGCTCGTCGGCCATCAGCCAGGCCATCTCGCTGCCGTACAGCTTGGCCAGCGCCGCTTCGATACGGATGTCGTTGCGGTCCTCGTCGGCCATCTGGGAGGCGAGGTCGATGACGGCCTCCAGGGCGAAGGTGGTCGCCGCGATGAAGGAGATCTTGGCGCCGACGGCCTCGTGCCGGGCGATCGGTTTGCCCCACTGCTCGCGGGCCGCGGACCATTCGCGGGCGATCTTCAGACACCACTTCCCGGAGCCCGCGCACATCGCGGGCAGCGAGAGCCGGCCGGTGTTGAGGGTGGTCAGGGCGATCTTGAGCCCGGCGCCCTCCGGGCCGATGCGGTTGGCGGCGGGGACGCGGACCCGGTGGAAGCGGGTCACTCCGTTCTCCAGGCCGCGCAGGCCCATGAAGGCGTTGCGGTTCTCGACGGTGACGCCTTCGGAGGCCGTCTCGACGATGAAGGCGGTGATACCGCCCTTGTGGCCCTCGGACGCGGGGACGCGGGCCATGACCACGAGGAGGTCGGCGACCACCCCGTTGGTCGTCCACAGCTTCACTCCGTCGAGGATGTAGCCGTCGCCTTCGGGTACGGCGGTGGTGGCGAGCCGGGCCGGGTCGGAGCCCACGTCCGGCTCGGTGAGCAGGAAGGCCGAGATGTCGGTGCGGGCGCAGCGGGGCAGGAAGGTGTCCTTCTGCTCCTGAGTGCCGAACAGCTTGAGCGGCTGGGGCACTCCGATGGACTGGTGGGCCGAGAGCAGCGCGCCGATGGCCGGGCTCACCGAGCTGACGAGGGCCAGGGCCTTGTTGTAGTAGACCTGGGTGAGGCCGGCGCCGCCGTACTTGGGGTCGATCTTCATGCCGAGCGCGCCGAGCTCCTTGAGGCCCTCGATCGTCTCGTCGGGGATCTTGGCCTCGCGCTCGATGCGGGCGGCGTCGATACCGGTCTCGCAGAACGAGTTCAGCTTCTCGAGGAACTTCTCACCGCGCCGTACGTCATCCGGGGCGGGGGCGGGATGGGGGTGGATCAGATCAAGCCGGAAGCGGCCGAGGAACAGTTCCTTGGCGAAGCTCGGCTTGTGCCATACCTGCTCGCGGGCTGCCTCGGCGACCCGGCGCGCTTCGCGCTCGGACACGGGCCTGACGGATGATGCGGTCATGGGTGCTCCCTTGCCGCGAATGGACAATCTCGTGACATTACCGGCACGTACGGTGCCAGTGTGCCTCCGGTCCGGCGGGGCGGCAAAGCGTGTGACCCCAGGAGGTGGAACAGCCGAGGGAAAAAGCCAGTTGAAGCGCTTCGACTATCTGGACACTGAACGCAGACGGGTCTACTGTCGATCCGCGCAGCCAGCAAAGAGCCGTTCGGCAACCCAGTCGAAGCGCTTCAATGACCCGGACGGAGTCCCGCATGGTCACCCTCGCCGAGGTCGCCCGGCACGCCGGAGTCTCCGCCAGCACGGTGAGTTATGTCCTCAGCGGCAAGCGCTCGATCTCCGGCCCCACCCGCGAGCGGGTCGAGCAGAGCATCAAGGAGCTCGGCTACCACCCGAACGCCGGCGCCCGCGCCCTCGCCAGCAGCCGCTCCAACATCATCGCGCTGATGGTGCCGCTGCGGACCGATATGTATGTGCCCGTGATGATGGAGATCGCCATCGCGGTGGCCACCAGCGCCCGCACCCATGGCTATGACGTGCTGCTGCTGACCGGCGAGGAGGGCCCGGCGGCCGTGCGCCGGGTCACCGGCAGCGGTCTCGCCGACGCCATGATCCTGATGGATGTGGAGCTGGAGGACGAACGGCTGCCGCTGCTGCGGGACGCCCGCCAGCCCACCGTACTGATCGGGCTGCCCGCCGACACCGTCGGACTGACCTGCGTCGACCTGGACTTCACGGCGACCGGCGCGCTGTGCGCCGAACATCTGGCAGGGCTCGGCCACCGTGAGATCGCCGTGGTCGGCGAGGCGGCGGCGGTGTACGAGCGCCACACCGGCTTCGCCGTACGGACTCTGGAGGGGCTGCGCGGCCGCGCCCGCGAACTGGGGCTGCGCGTGCTGCACCGGCCGTGCGAGGGCAGTTATGAGTCCATGGCCGGGGCGCTGGCCCGGATCTTCGACGAGCGCCCCGGCACCACGGGCTTCGTGGTGCAGAACGAGGCCGCCATCGACCCGCTGCTGAGCCTGCTGCGCCAGCAGGGCCGCGCGGTGCCCGAGGACGTCTCTGTGGTGGCGATCTGCCCCGACCCGGTGGCCACCGGGGCCTCGGTGCGGCTGACCTCGGTCGCGATCCCCGCGCATGAGATGGGGCGGCGGGCGGTGGAGCTGGTGGTGGCCAAGCTGGAGGGGCACGGCTCGGACGAGGTGGCACTGCTTGAGCCCCAGTTGACCGTGCGGGCGAGTTCGGGCCCGGCGCCGAGCGCCGCGCCCTGACCCGGCCCTGGCCCCGGCCCCGGCCCCGGCCCGCGGCACCCGTCCGCGCGCCCTCTCTTACCGAAACCCGCAGCGACCTCGCCCGAACTCCCGCACCGAAGCCCCGCCCCAACCCCTGAAGTCCCGCCCTCGCAGCGCCGCCGAGCCGTACGTCCCCGAAGCGATACGCCCGTAAAGCTCACCCCCCGTACGTCCACCGCCGCACCCCGAGGAGCGCCCGTGAACCCATCACCGCCGGCCACCGCCTCAGCGTCGCTCGCCCAGTCCTCCCCCACCATCGGCACCTTCAGCGAGCGCGACGGCGCGCTGGAGTGGAGCGGGCGGCAGGAGACCGTACGTCTGGAGCCGTGGGGGCCCGACGCGATCCGGGTCCGTGCCCGGCTCGGCGGGCCGCTGCTGGAGGACCTGCCAGGCGCGCTCCTCGACGGTCCGCCGAAGGCGGCCGCGAGCGTCGCGATCGAGGCCGGGGAGGCGTCGCTGACCTGCGGCGCGATCACCGCGCGGATCGGCGCGGACGGCATGATCCGGTTCCAGGCCACCGAGGACGGCCGGGAGCTGCTGGCCGAGCAGCGCGCCCACTTCTGGTGGCCGGGGCCGCGGCTGCGCACCGCCACGGGCAACGGCTACCACCGCATCGAGCAGCGCTTCAAAGCGTACGAGGGCGAGCGGCTCTACGGCCTCGGCCAGCACCAGCACGGTCTGCTGGACCAGAAGGGCGCCGTGCTCGACCTGGTGCAGCGCAACTCCGAAGTGACGATCCCGGTCCTCACCTCCAGCCGCGGCTACACCCTGCTGTGGAACAACCCGGCCATCGGGCGGGTCGAGCTGGCCGCGACCGGCACCCGCTGGGTCGCCGACAGCGCGCGCCAGATCGACTACTGGATCACGGCGGGGGACCCGGCGGCAGCGCAGCGCCGCTACTCCGCGGTGACCGGCCGCGCGCCGATGCTGCCGGAGTGGGCGGCCGGGTTCTGGCAGTGCAAACTGCGCTACCGCAACCAGGAGGAGCTGCTGACCGTGGCCCGCGAGCACAAGCGGCGCGGGCTGCCGATCGACGCGATCATCTGCGACTTCTTCCACTGGACACATCTGGGCGACTGGAAGTTCGACCCGGTGGCATGGCCCGACCCGGCGGCGATGACGCGGGAGCTGGCCGAGCTGGGCATCAAGCTGGTGGTCTCGGTGTGGCCCTCGGTCTCCCCGCTGAGCGAGAACCACGCCACGATGGAGCAGCGGGGCTTCCTGGTCGGCACCGAGTACGGGCCCACGGCGCACGCCGACTGGCCCGATGTGCGCGAGGGAGAGCGGATCCACGTCGCCTTCTACGACGCGACTCATCCCGAGGCCCGGGAGTTCATGTGGTCGCGGGTGCGGGCCAACTACCTGGAGCCGTACGGGATCCGCGCCTTCTGGCTGGACGCCTGCGAGCCGGAGCTCAAGCCCGGCTTCCCGGCGAATCTGCGCTACCACGCGGGTCCTGGCCTGGAGGTCGGCAACCTCTACCCGCGCGAGAACGCCCGCGCCGTCCACGAGGGCATGCGCGCGGCGGGCGAGGAGGAGGTGGTGACCCTCAACCGCTCGGCGTGGGCGGGCAGTCAGCGTCACGGGGCCGCCCTGTGGTCCGGCGACATCGGCACGGACTTCGCGACCCTGCGCCGCCAGATCGCCGCCGGGCTGAACGTCGCCCTCTCCGGCATCCCGTGGTGGAACACCGACATCGGCGGCTTCCACGGCGGCGACCCGGACGATCCGGCGTACCGCGAGGTGCTGATCCGCTGGTTCCAGTTCGGCGCGCTGTCGCCGATCATGCGGCTGCACGGCTTCCGCGACCCGGGGCTGCCGCTGGGTCCCGGGATGACCGGCGGCCCGAACGAGGTGTGGTCGTACGGGGAGGAGGCCGAGCGCATCCTCGGCTCGTATCTGCGGCTGCGCGAACGGCTCAAGCCGTACGTACTGGCGCAGATGCGCGCCGCCCATGAGGAGGGACTGCCGCCCATGCGCCCGCTCTTCCTCGAGTTCCCCGGCGACGAGGCGGCCTGGGGCGTCGCGGACGCCTTTCTGCTGGGGCCCGATCTGCTGGTCGCCCCGGTCCTGGAGGCGGGCGCGACCGAGCGGACCGCCTATCTCCCGGCGGGGGCGCGCTGGACGGACGCCTGGACGGGTGAGAGCTGGGAGGGCGGTACGACGGTGACCGTGCCCGCCCCGCTGGACCGGATCCCGCTGTTCCTGAGGGACGACGCGAGGCTGCCGGTACGGGAGCCCTGACGGCCCGTGGCCGGCCGGGCGCCCGGGGCTGTCCGGGCGCGCCGGCCGGTGCCGCTCGCCTCAGGTCGGCTCAGGCTGCCTCAGGTCGGCTCAGGCTGCCTCAGGTCGCCTCAGCCGGCGTCCGGCCGCTCCAGCGCCACCTTCGGCAGCAGCCGGGCGAGGGGCGCGGGCAGCCACCAGGCGCGCCTGCCGAGCAGCCGCATGACGGCCGGCACGATCAGGCAGCGGATCACCACGGCGTCCAGCAGGACGGCCACCGCGAGCCCCAGGCCGAACTGCTGGAGCATACGGCTCGGACTGAGCACGAAGGCGGCGAACACCACGATCATGATGGCGCCGGCCGCCGTGATCACCTTGCCGGTGGCCGCAAGACCCTCACGGACCGCGTGGGAGTGGTCCTTCGTCCGCTCCCACTCCTCATGCATACGGGAGACGAGGAACACCTCGTAGTCCATGGAGAGGCCGAAGACGATCGCGAAGATCATCACCGGGATGAACGCCTCGATCGGGCCGGGCTGTACCCCGAACCAGCCGTGCTGGAAGACCAGCGTGATCACGCCCAGCGCGGCGGCGATGGACAGCAGGTTGAGCAGCGCGGCCTTCAGCGGGATCAGCAGGGAGCGGAAGACCGCCATGAGCAGCAGCGTGGAGAGGCCGACGACGACGGCGACGAACAGCGGCATCCGGTCCGCGACGGAGTCGGCGAAGTCCTGCGCGGCGGCCGTGGACCCGCCCACCAGGTAGTCGGCGCCGGTGCGTTCGCCGAGCCGCGGCAGGACGCGGTCGCGCAGCGTGTGCACGAGATCGGCGGTGCCCTCGTCCTGCGGGGAGGTACGGGGGAAGGCGAGGACGGTGGAGACGGCGCCGTCCTCGGAGGGCAGCGGCGGTGTGGTGGCGGCGATGCCGTCCGTACGGGCGAGCGTGGTCCGCAGCTCCCTGGCGGCCGCCGCGTCACCCCGGCTCACCACGACCAGGGGGCCGTTGAACCCGGGTCCGAAGCCCTCGGCGAGCAGGTCGTAGGCCCGGCGGCTGGTGGACGTGGTCGGATCGTTGCCCGCGTCGGCGAAGCCCAGGCGCAGGCTCAGGGCCGGGGCGGACAGCGCGAGCAGCGCCACGACGGCCGCCAGCAGCGCGGACAGCGGGCGCCGCTGCACGGCGGAGGCCAGGGCCCGCCAGCGCCGGCCCTCCTCCTTCCCCTTGGCCCGCGCCCGGTCGGCGCGCCGCAGCACCTGGCGCTGGACGCGCCCGCCGACTACGGCCAGCAGCGCGGGCAGCAGGATCAGGGAGGCCGCCATGGTGACGAGCACGGTCAGCGCGACGGCGAGCGCCACGCCCTGCAGCGCGCCCAGGCCCAGGGCGACCAGGCCGAGCAGCGCGATGATCACGGTGCAGCCGGCGAAGAAGACCGTGCGTCCGGCGGCGTCCAGCGCGGTACGGGTGGCGGTGTGCGGGTCGGCGCCGCGGATGAGTTCGTGCCGGTAGCGGTAGAAGATCAGGAGCGCGTAGTCCACGCCCACTCCGATCCCGACGAGCATCATGACGGGCGGGGTGAAGTCGGCGACCGTGAACAGGTGTGAGGCCAGGGCGATCAGACCGATGGCGCCGCCCACCGCGAACAGGGCGGTGACCAGCGGCAGCGCCGCCGCCATCAGCGAGCCGAACAGCAGGACCAGGATGACCAGCGCGGCGAGCATGCCCGCGCCCTCCGCGGCACCGCCCGCCTCCTCCTCGGCGCCGCGCACCGCCTCGCCGCCGAGCGCGACCTCGAGGCCCTGTCCTTCGGCGGCCTTGGCGGTGTCGATGATCCTGGTGATGTCCCGCTTGGGTACCTCCTCCGCCTTGCCGTCGAGGGTCACGGTCGCGTAGCCGACGGTGCCGTCCCGGGAGAGCGCGGAGGCGTCCGCGTACGGGCCGCGCACCTCGGTGACGGAGGGCAGGCCGCGGACCCGGTCGAGCGTCTTCTCGATGGAGCCGCGCTCGGCGCGCAGCCCGCCCTCGTCCTTGAAGACGATCTGCACGCTGTCTCCCGCCTGCCGGGAGCCGTGCTCGGTCAGCAGGTCGGTGGCGGTCTGCGAGTCGGTGCCGGGCAGGGCGAAGTCATTGCGGTACGCGCTGCCCGCGGCCTGCGATCCGACGGTGATCCCGGCCACCACGAGGATCCACAGCAGCAGGGCGCTCCAGCGGTGGCTCTGGGACCAGGCAGCGAGGCGCCCGAAGGCGCCCGTACGGCCCGGGGGTCGGCCCGCGTCGGGTTCGGTGGTCGCGGACGTGTCGCGTGGCGGAGACTTCATGCCCCGAAGCATCCGGGCCCGGTCCGCCCCGGGGCGTCAGCCCACGGCGGACACTCGCGGTACCCCAGCGGTTGGCGGGCACCCGGCCGACGTACTCCCCCGGTCGTGTGGCTGGGCGACCGCGGGGCCGCTTAGCGCGTCAGCCAGCGGGGGCTGACCATGCCCGACTCGTAGGCCAGCACCACCAGTTGGGAGCGGTCCCGGACGTCCAGCTTGGTCATGATGCGGCTGACGTGGGTCTTGGCGGTGGCCGGGCTGAGCACCAGCCGGGCGGCGATCTCGTCGTTCGTCAGCCCGGCGGCCACCAGCCGCATCACCTCCCGCTCGCGGTCGGTGAGGGCGCGCAGCCGCGGGCCGGGGTCGGGGGCCTGGACCCGTCCGGCGAACTCCGCGATGAGCCGGCGCGTGACGGAGGGGCTGATCAGCGCGTCGCCGCGGTGCGCCACCCGTACGGCGTGGATCAGCTCCTCCGGTTCGGTGTCCTTGACCAGGAAGCCGGTGGTGCCGGCGCGCAGCGCGCCGTAGATGTAGTCGTCCAGGTCGAAGGTGGTCAGGATGACGACCTTGACGCTCTCCAGGCGGGGGTCGGCGGTGATCCGCCCGGCCGCCTGAAGACCGTCGGTCCCGGGCATCCGGATGTCCAGCAGCGCCACGTCGGGGTGCGTCTCGCGGCAGGCCGCGACGGCCTCGTCGCCGTCGCCCGCCTCGGCCACCACCGTGATGTCGTCCTCGTCCTCCAGGATCGACCGGAATCCGGCCCGCACCAGCCGCTGGTCGTCCGCGAGCAAAACCTTGATCATGATTGTCGGGGCGCTCCGTTCCCGTGCGGCAGCCGCGCCCGTACGGCGAATCCGCCGTCCCGGCCGGGACTCGTGATCAGTTCGCCGCCCAGTGCGCGTGCGCGCTCGCGCATGCCGCTGATGCCGCTGCCGGACACGGTGCGGGCCGGGCCCCGTCCGTTGTCCGTGATCTCGATCCGGACCTCGCGGGGCGCGTATGAGACACGGACGGTGACGGCGGTGGCCCGGGAGTGCCGGGCCACATTGGTGAGTGATTCCTGGACGATGCGGTAGGCGGCGAGCTCCACCTCGGTGGGCAGCGGCTGCGGCTCGCCGCTGGTGTGCGCGCGTACGTCGAACCCGGCCGACCGCGCCGACTCGACGAGTTCGCCGATCCGGGCCAGGCCCGGCGGCGGCGCCGTGGGCGCCTCCTCGTCGATCTGCCGCAGCACCCCGAGGGTCGCCCGCAGTTCGCGCAGTGCCTCGCGGCTGGACGACTTGATCGCGGCGAGGGCCGTCCCGGCCTGCTCCGGGTCCTTCTCGAGCCGGTGCAGGGCGGCCGTGGACTGGACGCTGATGAGGGAGATGTGGTGGCCGATGACATCGTGCAGCTCCCGGGCGATGCGCAGCCGTTCTTCGCCGGCCGCGCGCCGCTCCACCTCGTGGACGTACGCCTGGCGGCTGTGGCGCAGCCATCCGAGCGCGACCACCGCGACCAGCCAGCCGGTGAGCATGAAGAGGGCGACCCCGTTGACGTCCTCGTTGCCCGCCAGCGTGCCGACGCCGACGGCGACGACGCTGAGCGCGGCGATGGCGACGGCCGCTCGCAGCAGCCCCTGGGCCGCGACCGCGTACAGCGCGACCACGAACGCGACGAGGAGGGGGCCGTCGTAGACGCTGGTGAGGTAGTACGCGGCGGTGGCGGCCAGCACGCCGAGGGCGACGGCCACGGGACGGCGGCGGCGGAACCAGAGCGCGCCGCAGGCGGCGGTGATCATCGCCAGGTCGAGGACGGTGCCCGGCCAGGGCTCCGCGCGCTCGCCCACCAGCGGTCCCATGCCGCCGCCGACCGCCAGCGCGAAGACACCGCCGACCAGGGCCGCGTCCGCCCACTGGCCGCGCGGCGGCCGGACACGGGCGGCAGAGCCTTGGAGGACCATGCGCCCAGCCTAGGGCCGCCTCGGGTACGGGCCCTTCCTCCGCGCGGCGGAGCGAGCGGGCCCGCGCCGCAACCCGGGGAGTACGCGCGGCGCCGGGGGCACAACCGGTGGGGTACGGCGTGTGCCGCCGCCCCTGGGGGAACGGCGGCACACGGTCGGGCAGTGGGATCAGCTGAAGGAGACGTTGAAGCTGTTGGTCTTGAAGTCCAGACCGCCGGCCGAGGAGGTGATCTCGTAGCCGAACTGGACGTCGCCGATGGTCACATCGCCGAACCAGCCCTTGGTGTTCTTGATCCAGTTCACGATGGCCTTGATGTCCACGGAGCCGGAGCTGGAGTTTGAGGTGCGGATGAAGGAGAAGACCTCATTGGCGCCGTTGCTGCCCTTGTAGACGGTCCAGCTGTGGCCGCCGAGGGTGAGGCTGCCCTGGGAGGTGCCGAGCGGACCCACCGGGCCGGTCTTGTTCATCCAGAGCATGATCTCGTAGTCGTAGTTGGTGTCCCAGATGTCGTACGAGGTGTTGTACGCGCCCGAGGACGGCACGGTGACGTTGTAGCTGCTGTTCAGGCTGCCTATGGCGCTGACCTTCTTGCCGACGACCCGCTTGGCGTTGGGGTAGGACTTGATGCCGCCGGTATTGGGGTGGTTGGCCCAGACGCCCCAGTCGGTGTACGAGTTGGCCCAGATGGTCTGGGCTCCGGCGCCGGAGCCCCAGATGTTGTTGTAGAGCGTGTAGCCGCCGTTGGACCAGTTGCCCCACTGGTCCGAGGAGGACCAGGTGGCGGCGTGGGCGGGGGCGGCGGCGAAGCCAATGAGCGCGAGGAGCGCGAACAGCGGGGTCAGGAAGAGCTTTCGAGCCTTTCGGTGCACGGTGCTGCTCCCTTCGGGTGGGGGGAATCGAGCGGGGCCAGGACCACGGCCGCGGAGCGGTCGAGGCCGACCTCGGTGTCGTGCACGCGGCCGGTGAGCAGATCGGTCCGCGCGGACGGGAGGGGACGGCCGCGGGGGTGCGGCCGTGGTTGAGGAGGAACAGGTGCTCGCCGCGGAACACGGCCTCCACGCCCTCGGGGAGGCCGGGCAGCGGTGCCCGCAGCCCCGCCTGGTCGGCGGCGCGGGCCGGCAGGGCGCGCAGCGCGGCGGGGGCGGGCAGGGTCCCGGTCGTCCTCGTCGGCGACGCCGGTGAAGAAGCCGCAGACCAGGGTGGAGCCGCCGCGTACATAGCCGGCCAGGTTGTCCAGCGACTCGTCGGTGAGCAGATACAGCCGGGGGACGGCGACCAGGGCGTAGTCGGTGAGGTCGGCGTGCGGATGGGCGAAGTCGGTGGTGAGGTCCTGCTCCCACAGGGCCCGGTGCCAGGCGCGTACGAGCTGGGGGTAGTCGAGGCGTGCGGAGGGGCGGCCGTCCCGCACCATCCCGGAGTGGAACTTCTCGCTGCCCTGCCGCGACTGCCGCCACTGGAAGAAGCAGACGGCGTCCGCGCCGCGCGCCACGGCCTGCGGCGACCACAGGCGCATCAGCCCGGGCGGCTTCGGGTGGTTGACGCCGCGCCAGTTGACCGGATTGACCTGGGCCTCGCCCATCAGCCGTACGTCCTCGCGCCAGACGCTCCGCGGCCACTGCTCGGGGTTGTAGTCGCCGCCGTAGAGGATGCGGCCGCGGGTGACATCGCTCAGCTCGGGCATCGCTCTCTCGCTTCGGGTCGGCCGGCAAAGGAAAGTGGCGCGGGGCTAGCCCTTGATGGCGCCGGTGAGCATGCCCTTGGTGAAGTGCTTCTGGACGAAGGGGTAGAGCACCACGACCGGGATCAGCGCGAGCACCATGACGGCCATCTGGACCGCCAGACCCGGGACCTGGCTGCTGGAGATCATCTGGGACATGCCCTGCGGCGCCTGCTGCTTGATGACCAGCTGGCGCAGGATCATCTGGAGCGGCCACATGTCCTGGTCGTTGAGGTAGAGCATCGCGTTGAACCACTGGCTCCAGTAGCCGACCGCGTAGAAGAGGGAGACGACCGCGATGACCGCCTTGGACAGCGGCATCACGATCTGCAGCAGGATCCGCCACTCCCCCGCGCCGTCGATCCGGGCGCTGTCGATAAGCTCGGGCGCGGTGGTCTGGAAGAAGGAGCGCAGCACCAGGATGTTGAAGACCGAGATGGCGCTGGGCAGGATCATCGACCAGTAGCTGCCCTCCAGGCCGACCCCGGTGACCAGCAGATAGGTCGGGATCAGACCGGCGTTGAAGAACATGGTGACGAGCAGCACCATCAGGATCGGCCGGTGCAGGAATGACCCGCGGCGCGACAGTCCGTACGCGCACAGGATCGAGACCACCGTACTGATCACCGTGCCCACGGCCGTCAGGGCGAGGCTGACGATCGCCGCGCGGGTGACCGTGCCGCCGCCGAGCAGTTCGGAGTACGCCCGGAAGGTGATCGTCTTGGGCACGATGACCAGCCCGCCGGCGTCGGTGATGGCCTTCTGGTCGGAGAGGCTGGTGACCACCACCACCCACAGCGGCCCGAGGATCGCCAGGCAGACCCCGGCCAGGGTGGCGCCCTTGACCCCCTGGCCGGCCTTGCTCGGCTCCTCCTCCCACACCGGGCGTCTGCTGTCGCGGCGTGGCGGGGCGGCCGGGGCGGGCGGCGCGGCGGCCCTCTGCGCGGTCACCGTCATATCGCTGTCATTTCTGGTAGACCCCCTGCTCGCCGAGCATGTGGGCGACTTTGTTGGCGATCAGGACGAGCACCAGGCTGAAGGCGCCCTTGATCAGGCCGCCCGCGGCGGCGATCCCGTAGTCGGTGTTGGCGATGCCGACCCACCACACATAGGTGTCGAAGACCTCGGAGGCGCCCGGCCCCACCGCGTCGCGCTGCAGCAGGATCTGTTCGAAGCCCACGGTGAGCGAGTCGCCGACGCGCAACACCAGCAGCAGAGCGATCACCGGGCGCAGCGCGGGCAGCGTGACATGCCACATCCGCCGCCAGCGGTTCGCCCCGTCCACCGCCGCCGCCTCGTACAGGTCCTGGCTGACGGCGGAGAGGGCAGCGAGGAAGACGATGACGCCCCAGCCGCCGTCCTTCCACACCAGTTGCGCGGTGACCAGGAACTTGAAGACGCCGGGGTCGGTCATCAGGTCGAAGCCCTCGTACCCGTGTTGGCGCAGCTGCTGGGCGAGCAGCCCGGCGCCGCCCAGCATCTGCTGGAAGACCGTGATGACCAGCACCCAGGAGAAGAAGTGCGGCAGGTAGAGGATCGACTGCACCAGCCCTCGGATCCGCTGGCTGAGCACGCTGTTGACCAGCAGGGCGAGCGCGATGGTGAGGGGGAAGAAGAGCACCAGCTGGATGAAGGTGATGCCGAGGGTGTTGGCGAAGGCGTCCCAGAAGCGGCTGTCGTCGAAGAGGAGGGTGAAGTTGTCGAGGCCGACCCAGGGGCTGGTCCACAGCCCCTGGGTGAACGGGTCGTAGTCCTTGAAGGCGACCGTGGTCCAGATCAGCGGGACGTAGTTGAACAGCGCGAGCAGGCCGACGGCGGGCGCCACCATCAGCAGCAGGGTGCGGTCCCGGCGCAGCCGCTGCCACCACCGGATGCCGCCGTCCGGCACGGCGGGCGGCGGGGCGGTCGGCGGCCCGGACGCGGCGGGGCCGCCGCGCCGCGCGGATCTCGCGCGGCGCGGTTTACCGGCCCGGCTGCCGGTGTCCAGTGCCATCAGGCGCCGCTGCCGTTCTTGTCGAGGAGCTTCGCGTACCAGTCGCGGAGCTTGTCACCGCCGCCGCTGCGCCAGTCGCTGATGGCGCTCTGGGCGTCGCGGATGGACTTGCGGCCGCGTACGACGTCCTTGGCCAGGTCCTCGAAGGGGGTGTAGAGGGAGGCGTAGCGGTTGGGCTCCTGGATCTGCATGCCGTAGAACACGGGCTTCTTGGCGAACCTGCCCATGCGCTGCATCCAGCCGCAGTAGTCCTTCACCATCTGCGGGAAGTCCGGGTAGGCGACGGTGGCCTCGGGCGAGACGATGAAGCGGTAGGTGTCCTGGACCTCGGTGACGCCCTTGGAGTTCTTCACCGGGGCGCCGTGCTTCATGGTGTGGTGCACGCCCTCGACGCCGTAGTCGATCAGACGCTGCTCCTTGGTGCCGTAGGGCGCGGCGATGAAGTTGGCGACGGCCAGGATCTCCTCGATCCGGTCCTTGGAGAGCTTCTTGTTGAGGAAGGACCAGATGTTGGCGGGCGGGCCCAGGTAGAGGGTGGGGTCGCCGCCGTCGGCGCCGAAGAAGTCCATCCCCTGGATCTTGAAGTCGGGGTTGGGATCGGCCTGTTCGAAAGTGGCGCCGTACCACTTGGCGTCGCCGTCGTTCATGATGAGCGACTGGCCGGAGGTGAAGCGGGTGAGCGAGTCGTTGGCCTTGCCCGCGACCGCGTCGGGGTGGACATAGCCGCTCTTGAAGAGCTTGCGGCACCACTCCAGGGCCTCGAGATAGTTGTCCAGTTCGACCTTGTGGACGAGCTTGCCGTCCTTCTCCACCCAGTAGAACGGCTTCTCCCCCGGGCAGCCGAAGATGATCTGCGCCGACCACCACATGTCCTCGCACGCCCACACCTTGCTCTTGGGCCGGGTGATCTCCTTGGCGAGGGCGAGGAATTCATCGGCGCTCTTGGGGACCTCGTAGCCCTCCTTCTTGAAGATGTCCTCCCGGTAGAAGGGGATCACACCGCCGAGCGGGCGTGCGGGCATGGGCAGACCGCGGAGCTTGCCGCCGAAGACCGACATCTGCCAGGCGGCGGTGGGGATGGCGGCGAGGTTGGGGTACTTCTTGACCTTGTCGCCGGACAGATACGGGCCCAGGTCGGCGAACTTGGCGCTGATGGCGCCCATCAGCTTTCCGCCCATCTCCCACTGCGGGATCATCACGATGTCCGCGATGTCCCCGGAGGCCAGGACGGCGCTGAGCTTTTCGCCGTACGTGTTGCCGTCCTGCGGCTGGAAGGTGATCTGCGCGCCCAGGGCCTCGTTGACGGCCTTGTAGTAGGCGCTGTTCTTGGGCGGCGGGGTGCCCCAGAGCGGTTCGAAGACGGTGTAGCTGCCGCCCTTGCCCGGTTTGCCCTTGACGGAGGCGACCAGCTCGGCGGTGGGCCTGGCCTGGGTGAAGCCGGGGCTCGAGCCGTTCACGCTCGGGATGTCGGGCTTCACCACCTGGGAGGCCGCATGGGTCGGCAGCAGCTTCTTCAGGTCCTTGCCGGATGTCGTACCGCCCTTGCCGGTGGACTCCTCGGTGGAGCACGCGGACAGCAGCGGGACCCCTCCCGCGACGGCCACCGCGGCGACGGCCGCGGAGGACAGGACGGTTCTCCGGCTCGGAGTGGAAGTGGAGGCCGAAGCCTGGGAGTTCGGCATTGCGTCAACCCTTCGTGGCGTACCCGCCGTGTGACCGATGGTCGAAGCGCTTCAATGTTGCGCTGAGGTTAGGTCGGGGGGTGAGGTCGCGCAAGACCGGTACCCAATAGATTCGTTGGCCGCGCGGCGGAGCCGCATATCAACGCAGTCCGAGAGGATCTGCGGAGCTCTGAGGCGGTCTGCTTCATCATGACTATTCCCGCAACTTCATGACGTCATGGGGTTGTTGCCACTTCGAGCCTTGACATCCGGGTGACACCACACCAGCATCGAAGCGCTTCGAATGACATTGACACCCCGACCCCACTGACACGACCGTGAGGGGATCCGCGCGTGAGCGGCTGCCAGGCCACCAGCGAGTCGACGAGTACGCCCTTCCGTGATCCGCGGCTGCCCGACGGCGAGCGGGTGGCGGACCTGCTGGCGCGGCTCACCCTCGACGAGCGGATCGCGATGCTGCACCAGTTCGCGCCCGCGGTGGAGCGGCTGGGCCTGGCGGCCTTCCGCACCGGCCAGGAGGCGCTGCACGGCGTGGCCTGGATGGGGCCCGCGACGGTCTTCCCGCAGGCGGTGGGGCTCGGCGCGACCTGGCACCCCGAACTGCTGCGGCGGATCGGCGAGGCGGTGGGCACCGAGGTACGGGCCATGCGCGCCCGCGACGAACGGGTGGGGCTCAATGTGTGGGCGCCGGTGGTGAATCTGCTGCGCGACCCGCGCTGGGGCCGCAACGAGGAGGGCTACGCCGAGGACCCGTACCTCACCTCGACGCTGGCCGCCGCGTACACGCGCGGACTGCGCGGCGACGACCCGGCCCGCTGGCGCACCGCGCCCGTCCTCAAACACTGGCTGGCGCACAACAACGAGACCCACCGGGACACCACCTCCTCCTCGGTACGGCCGCGCGTACTGCACGAGTACGACCTCGCGGCCTTCCGCGGGGCGGTGCGGGCGGGCTCGGTGGCGGGTGTGATGCCCGCGTACAACCTGGTCAACGGGCGGCCCAACCACGTCTCCCCGTATCTGCGGGAGCACTTGCGCACCTGGACCGAGCAGGAGCTGGTGGTGTGCTCCGACGCGGGCGCGCCCTCCAACCTGGTGGACTCCGAGCACTACTTCGACACCCATGAGGAGGCGGTGGCCGCGGCCCTGCTGGCCGGGGTGGACAGCTTCACCGACCACGACCAGGACGCGTCGAAGACCGTCGAGCGGGTGCGGGGCGCGCTGCGGCGCGGGCTGATCGACGCGTCGGTCGTCGAGGTGGCGGTGCGGCGGCTGCTCGCCATGCGCTGCGCGCTGGGGGAGTTCGACCCGCCCACAGAGCCGGCGGGGAAGGCCGGGTTCGATACGCCGGGGCACCGGGCACTCGCCCTGGAGGCCGCCGAACAGGCCGTCGTCCTGCTCAAGAACGACGGGCTGCTGCCGCTGTCCGACGCCACGGCGGGCACCGTCGCGGTGGTCGGCCCGCTCGCGGACGAGTGCAAGCTCGACTGGTACAGCGGCAGCCTGATCCGCCGCAGCACACCGCGCGAGGCGCTGGGGAGACGGCTCGGCGCGGAGCGCGTGGTGTTCGTGGAGGGGACGGACACCGTGCGGCTGCGCGCCGCGGCGGGGTGGGTGCGGGTCCCGGACGCGGAGGTCGGGGAACGGGCGCTGGAGGGCTCGCTCAACCCGGCGCACACGGCCGGGCGCACCGACCTGCCGCCGCTGACCGTCGGTCCCGCGCCCACCGATCTGGCCCTCGCCGACTGGGGCGGCGGCGTGCTCACGCTGCGCGCGCCGTCGGGGCGCTATCTGACCGTGGTCGAGGACGGGTTCGTACGGGCCGCGGCCGAGCAGCCCGGGGGCTGGGTGGTCCAGGAGACGTTCACGCTGGAGCGGCACGGCGACGGACATCTCCTCCGGCACAGGGGAACGGGCGGGTACGTCTGTGTCGCCGCCGAGGGCCTGAAGGTTGCCGTGCCGGACGGATCAGCGGAGGTGGCAAAGGCGCAGGCGGAGGCGGAGGTCTTCACACTGGAGGTCGTCGAACGCGGCGAGGACGCGGTCGCACGGGCCGCCGCGGAGGCCACCACCGTGCTGGTCCTGGCGGGCAACGACCCGCATATCAACGGCCGCGAGACCGAGGACCGCACCACCCTCGCGCTGCCCGCCCAGCAGGACCGGCTGTGGCGCGCCGCCCACGCCGCCAATCCGCGCACCGCCCTGGTGCTGGTCGCCGGCTATCCGTACGCGGTGGGCGAGGCCGCCGATGTACTGCCCGCGCTGCTGTGGTCCGCGCACGGCGGCCAGGCGGCGGGGACCGGGCTCGCCCGGGTGCTGTTCGGCGATGTCTCACCGGCCGGCCGGCTGCCGCAGACCTGGTACGCCGGCGAGGAGGAGCTGCCGGACCTGCTCGACTACGACATCATCGCGTCCCGCGCCACCTATCTGTACTTCGACGGCGCACCGCTGTTCCCGTTCGGGCACGGCCTGTCGTACACCCGCTTCGCGTACGGGGACCTGTCGGTGCAGCGGACCGCGAGTGAGGGTGAGGGGGCCGTGCTCACGGTGGAGTGCGAGGTCACCAACGTCGGCCCGTGCGACGGCGACGAGGTGGCGCAGATCTACGTCAGCGCCCCGGGGGCGCGGGTCCCGCGCCCGCACCGCCGGCTCATCGCCCACCGCCGGGTCCCGCTGCGCCAGGGCGAGACGGCGCGGCTGTTCTTCACCGTCCCGGTCGACGAGGCGCTGAGCTTCTGGGATGTGGCACACGGCCGCTGGACCGTCGACCCGGGCACGTACGAGATCCACGCCGGCGCCTCCAGCGCGGACATCCGGCGCACCGCCACCATCGCCGTCGACGGCCCGCCGCCCGCCCCGCGCCCGGTGCTGGAGCGGGGCCTTGCGGCGGCGGACTTCGACTCGGCCGACGGGATCAGGCTGGTGGACCTGAGCAAGGTGCGCGGCGACGCGGTGGCCGGCGCGGACGACACGATCGGCCGGCTCCTCTTCCGCGCCTGCGACTTCGGGGCGGGCGCGCGGACGGTCACCGTGGAGGCGGCACGCGCGCAGGACCCGGAGGGTACGGGGGCGGGGGCGGCTGATGCGGCTGCGGTCGAGCTGCATCTGTCCGACGGCACCACGCTCGCCTCGGTCGCCATCCCGCCGACCGGCGACCCGTACCGCTACACCACCGTGGGCGCCACCCTGCCCACTCCCCCGTCGGGCGTGCATGACCTGCACATCACGCTGCGCGGGGCACTGAGACTGGCTCGTCTCGGCTTCTCCGGTTGAGGGTCCGGAGCCGCCATAGGACGGGCCCGGCCCGATACGACGGGCCCGGCCCGGTATGACGGGCCACGCGCCCACGCGGAGGACCTACGTCACCCTCCGCGTGGGCGCTCATCATGAGGCCGGATCGGGGTCAGGCGCATCAGCGCGTCAGGCGAGGCTCACAGGTCGAGGCCGGTGAGGACGAGGACCCGCTCGTAGGTGTAGTCCTCCATCGCGTAGCGCACGCCCTCACGGCCCTCACCGGACTTCTTGGTGCCGCCGTACGGCATCTGGTCGGCGCGGTACGACGGGACGTCGCCCACGATCACACCGCCGACTTCCAGCGCGCGGTGGGCGCGGAAGGCGGTCCGCACATCGCGGGTGAAGACGCCCGCCTGGAGCCCGTACTTGGAGTCGTTGACCGCGGCGAAGACCTCGTCCTCGCCCGCCGCCTCGCGGACGATGAGCACCGGCCCGAAGACCTCCTCGCAGGAGACCGCGGCGTCGGCGGGCACATCGGCGAGCACCGTCGGGGCGTAGGCCGCGCCCTCACGCTTGCCGCCCGTCAGCAGCCGCGCCCCGCCCTGGACGGCCTCCTCCACCCAGGCCTCGAC
This sequence comes from Streptomyces sp. NPDC059679, assembly GCF_042734105.1. Classification (NCBI taxonomy): domain Bacteria; kingdom Bacillati; phylum Actinomycetota; class Actinomycetes; order Kitasatosporales; family Streptomycetaceae; genus Streptomyces; species Streptomyces sp. NPDC059679. The sequence continues at coordinate 22,244 of NZ_JBHWES010000097.1, forward strand.
GCGCTTCGCGGCGTCCTCGCTGACCAGCGGGCCGACGTCGGTCGCATCGTCGGAGGGGTCCCCGGTGACCTGGGCCTCGACGGCCGCGACGATCTTCGGTACCAGCCGCTCGTAGACGGAGGCGTCCGCGATCACCCGCTGCACGGAGATGCAGGACTGCCCGCCCTGGTAGTTGGAGAAGGTCCCGATGCGGGCCGCGGCCCAGTCCAGGTCGGCCTCGGAGGAGTAGTCCCCCAGCACGACGGCCGCGCCGTTGCCGCCGAGCTCCAGCGTGCAGTGCTTGAGCGGCACGGACCGCTTGATGGCGTAGCCGACCTTGTCGGAGCCGGTGAAGGAGATGACCGGCAGCCGCTCGTCCTGGACCAGCGCGGGCATCCGGTCGTTGGGCACCGGCAGCACGCTCCAGGAGCCCGCCGGCAGATCGGTCTCGGCCAGCAGCTCGCCGAGGAGCAGCGCGGACAGCGGCGTGGCCGGGGCCGGCTTGAGGATGATCGGCGCGCCGACGGCCAGCGCCGGGGCGACCTTGTGGGCGCACAGGTTCAGCGGGAAGTTGAACGGCGCGATGCCCAGCACGACCCCGCGCGGGAAGCGGCGCGTCAGCGCCAGCCGCCCGGTGCCGCCCGGGTCGGTGTCCAGCCGCTGCGCCTCCCCGCCGTTGAACCGGCGGGCCTCCTCGGCGGCGAACCGGAACACGGACACGGCCCGGCCGACCTCACCGCGCGCCCACTTCATGGGCTTGCCGTTCTCGGCGGAGATGAGCCGCGCGATCTCCTCGCCGCGCTCGCCCAGCCGCCGCGAGACGTGGTCGAGGGCGGCGGCCCGCACGTACGCGGGGGTGGCGGCGAACTCGTCCTCGACGGCCGCGGCGGCCGCGACGGCCTCCTCGACCTGGGCCTCGGTGGGAATGCTCACCGCGCCGACGATGCGCCCGTCCCAGGGGGACGTGACCTCGAAGGTGTTCTCGCCCGTGGCCTCGCGGCCGGCGAGCCAGAACGCATGGGTGACGGCTTCGTTTGTGTCTGGCACGGCGGATCCCGACCCTTCCGGAAGTGGTGGGGTGATGGTGCGGAGGTGTCTCCACCTCCACCGTAGGCGCGGGACGGCCGGAAGCTGTTTGTCCGGTGCGTAGCAGTCGGCCGCCGCCTCGCGCCGCATTGGTGGGGTGGCCGGGCGTACGGGGTTGACGCCCGCGTTGCGCCTCAGCCGTGCTGGGTCCCTTGCGCGGTCGCCTTCAGGGCCAGCCACAGCTCCATGCGCACATCGGCGTCGTCCAGCGACCGCCCCAGGATCTCCTCGACGCGGCGCATCCGGTAGCGGAGGGTGTGCCGGTGCACGCCGAGGTCGGCGGCTGCCGCGTCCCACTGGCCGTGCCGGGACAGCCAGGCCCGCAGGGAGGCCACCAGGTCGCCGCGGCCCGTCGCGTCGTGCTCCCGCAGCGCCCGCAGCATGCCGTCGGCGAAGGCCCGTACGGCGTCGTCGGCCAGCAGCGGCAGCACGGAGCCCGCCGCGACCTCCTCGTGCTCGACCAGCATCCGGCCGCGCCGCCTGGCCACCGAGAGCGCCTGCTCAGCCTGGCGGTAGGCGGCCGCGGCGGCCGTCGGACCCGCCGGGGCGGACAACCCGATCAGGAGGTCGTCGAGGTCGTCGCCCGGGGGCACGGCGCTGCGGTCACGTGGGCGGACCGCGGCACCGCGGCGGCTCTCGACCGCCTTGGCGTACTCGGCGCAGACGGAGACCGCGGCGCCGCCGTCCGGAGCCAGCACGACAAGGCGCCCGCCGTCGGGCACCACCAGCACGGCCTCGCCGGTGCGGGCGGCGGCCGTCTCCATGGCGTCGGCGAGCGAGCCGAGGCGGGTATCGGCGGGGGCCGCCTCGGCGGCCGGGGCCGTACGGGCCGCCGTACCGCCTGCGTTCGTGCTGTCCGGGGCGGTGTCCGACAGGCTCTCCGCCGACGTCTCCGGTATGCCGCCGCCGGCGGCGGCTGTCGCGCCCGGCTGCTGCGGCCCGCTGCCGGGAGCGCCCTCGGCGACGAGCATCCGGAACGGCGCGTCGAGCAGACCGCCGTACAGCTGCCCCGCGACCGCCCGCGCATGGTCGGGCTCGCCCGCGAGCAGCATCCGCAGCACGGCGGCGCCGAGCCGCTGCTCGGCCTCGTGCAGCGCGCGGGAACGCTCGGTGGTGAGGGTCAGCAGCGCCACCGCCGAATGCACGGCGTAGCGCTCGGCGGTGCCGAGGGGCGCGCCCGTACCGACCGCGAGAACGCCACGGGTGCGGCGGCCGGTGCCCAGCGACTGCAGCTCCACCCGGTCCGTGGCCGCCTCACCGGCCGTATCCGCACCATCGGCACCGCCTGTCCCGTCACCGTCCCCGCCTTCTCCCCCAGGGCCTCCTCCGGCGCCTCCGACTCCTCCGCCACCTCCGCCGCCGAGGACGGCGCTGGCGGGGGCCGGCCGGGCAAGCAGCCGCTCCACATCGGCGGTGAGCCTGGCGGCCCGCCGGGCCGCCCAGTCGGGGGCGGCGGCGACCACCGCGCCGGAGGCGTCGTACAGCGCCGCCCAGCCGTCGAGATGCGCCGCGAGCCGGGCGAGCAGCACGGCGGGCCCCTCGGCGCCGATCGCGGCCCGTGTCAGCTCGCGCTGCGCCTCGAACCCGGCGGTCACCGAGCGGTACTGGTCGGCGGCGATGGCCGCGGACACGGCCTTGCTGATGGCGATGAAGGGCGTGCGCCGCGGCACTTCCAGCAGCGGCAAGCCCTCCTTCTTCGCCGCGGCGACGAGCGCGGCGGGCACCTCGTCATAGTTGACCCCGACCGCGAACCCGAGCCCCACCACCCCGGCACCGGCCAGCCGCCGCACGTAACGGAGCATCGCCTCCGGGTCCTCGGCGTCGAGCTTCATGGCGGTGGTCAGCAGCAGCTCACCGCCCTCCATATACGGCACGGGATCGGCGAGCTCGCTGACATGCGCCCAGCGCACGGGCGTCTCCAACCGGTCCTCACCCGCGAGCACGGACAGCTTCAGCGCGGTGTGGTGGACCAGTGAGGCGAGAGTGGGAGGCATGGCACCTTCGGTCGACGTCGACGCGGGGACTTCGCCGTCCCGTATGAACGGCTGCAACCGATTCTGCCTCAATGGATGAATACGGGGAATCGAAGAACGTCGATTTTCGGCTGCACGCGGGGGCAGCCGGGACATGTTGGCGGGGGTGGGTACCCGCCAGCATGCTCTGCCCCGTACCGGCCTCAGGCGCGAAGATCCACCAGCACCGGCGGCCCGCTCTCACCCCGTACGGAGGTCACCGACAGCACGGCGTGCCCCGCGGGGACCGTGTGCGCGAGCTCCGAAGCCGACCAGCGCTCGCGCTCGACCTTCCGGACGGTCACGGACTGGATCGTCACGGCCTTGCCGGTGACCACCTTCCGGATGAAGTGCATCACCTTGGTGAAGGGAGCCTCCGCGATGATCTGGCGGTCGGTGACGTCCCGCGCCTCGACCCACGCCGTGCCCCACACCTCGGCGAACCGCGCCCCGTCCCAGGTCGTCACCCCGGCGTAGGCCATCCGGCAGCCGACCGCACCGAGCAGCGCGCTGCGCAACGCGTCGGGCACGTCGTCCAGGGTGCGCAGGGTCAGCACGACCCCCGCGTTGGCCGAACGCAGCCGCTGGATACCGCGCAGCGCCTCGGGGGTGATCGTGTGCGAGGCGTCGTCGAGCACCAGACAGGCGAAGAGCGACCGGTCCGCACGGCCCACGGCGCACTCGGTGAACTGCGCGAGAACCAGGCGAGCCAGCATCCGGGACGCCTCGACATGGCCACGCTCGGGCAGATCGATCCGCACCCGCAGCGGATGCTCGAGGGCGCGCAGCGAGAAGGGCCGCCGGTCGCCGCTCGTATTGAAGAACTCGGCGAACACCGGCCGGTCCAGCAGCGCGATCCGGTCGGCGAGCAGCGCCCCCACGTCACCGGGCGTGCCGGCCTGCCGCACCCGCGCGTCCAGCTCGCGCGCCTGCGCCGACTGCCCGGCCGCGTCCAGCGCCTCGCGGAGCGCGCCGACCGCGACCTTCGAGCCGTCCAGCAGCTCGCGCAGCTCGGGCACGGACGGGAAGCGGCCGTGGGCGGCGCGGTACGGGCCGAGCAGCTGGGCGAGCGCGGTCCCCGCCCGGCGGCTGTCCCCGCCCGGCAGCGATGCGGCCATGTCGCCGATCAGGGCCTCGGCGAGCACGCCCGCGGCCTCGTCGGGGTCGTTGGTGCCACCGTAGAGGTCGAGGTCGTACGCGGAGTCCGGGCGGCCGATCTTCACCACGACGTCGAACGCGTCATCCGCCCCGAGCCCCGACCCCGCCGTCCCCACGGCCACCACCGCCACCTGCCGCGCGAGCGCCTGCAGACACAGCGCCTCCACCACGGGCCGCACCAGCCGCCCGGTCTTCCCCGCCCCGGCCGGCCCGACGGCCAGCAGGGACGTGCCGAGCACGTCGGGGTCGAGGGCGAGGCCGACGCCGCGGTGCTGATAGGGGTTGCGGAGGTCGTCGGCGGCGGTGCCGATGCGGACCTGGTGGGCGACCAGGTCGTGCTCCGCCGTACGGGCGGGCAGATCCCGCGCGCCCGAAGGGTGCGCGTGCGCGGCGGCGCCGTGGCGCAGCACGGTGTCGGTGAACGCGGCAAGCGAGTCCCGACCGGCCCGCACCACCTGCCACGCCCGCTGGATCCGGGCATGATCCACATCACTCATCCGCCCCGCCCGCACCTCCTCGGCCAACCGATCCGCAGCACTGTGCGCCCCGGCGGCGCGCAGCTCGGGCCACTGGGCGGGGTCGGCTTGGGGGTTGGTGGGGGTGGGGGGCGAGTCGGAGTCGTCCCAGCGGAAGAGGGGGGCTACATATCGGCGCCAGACTTCGCCCCAATTGCCGACTCGGCCGAAGATCACGACGATGGCGCAGGCAAAGATCGCATAGTAGGCGTATGTCGCCACGACATACGCCATCTCGCCGTTTTCGGCCCAGGAGTCGGGGGTGAGCAGGTCGAGTGGCCACAACCAGTAGCCGCCAAAGTAGTTATTCCAGAGCATCGCCCCCACCAGCCAGCCGCAGAGGGCGGCGATGAGCGCCCCGGCGACCAGCCGTCGGTCGGGAATCCGCTCCGGATCCTCCGGCGGCTTGGGCTTGTACCCGTACGTCCACACCCCCGGCGCCGCCTCAGGCCGCGGTGTGCGCAGCCAGTCGGTCAAGGACGGCCGCCCGCCAGAAGGTGTCCCTGGCACGCTTTGCGGCATCGGCGGCAGGCCCGCCGTTAGGCTCGCGGGCGGCGGGGCCGACGGCTGGGGCGGGGTCGCTGGTGCCTGGTGGGGGTACGAGGGTGGTCCGGCGGCGGGCGGAGGGCCGACGGGCGGGGCGGGGAGGGGCGCAGGAAATGGGGGTGGGGTGGCCGGATGGTGGGGTGGGTTGCGGTGGGTGCCGCGTGAGTCGAATGTGCCCTCGGTGTCCATCTGCTGCCCCTTGCCCCCTGACCGGCTGTGCTCCGTGCTCGCGCCTCGCGTCACCGCGCCGACGCGACAGCGTCCAATCTAGTGTTCCCAGCCGGGGAGTTCAGCGACCCGGCCGTTCCCACGCCCCGTTCATCCCCTCCGCGCTATGTCCGCCAAGGACAACGCACCACGCCCACTGCTCCCGAACGGAACATGCCACACCCACCGCACCCCGCCTAGCCTGCGAGTAAAAGCGCCGTTATTCCCCCTGGACCACCTGGAGCACCCCATGACCGAACTGTCCGGAGGCCCCTCCCTCCCGCAGGAGCGCCGTATCGTCACCGCGATCCCCGGCCCGAAGTCCCAGGAGCTGCTCGCGCGCAAGACCGCGGCGGTGGCCAGTGGTGTGGGAACCGTCATGCCGGTGTTCGCCGCGCGGGCGGGTGGCGGGGTGATCGAGGACGTGGACGGCAATTCTCTGATCGACTTCGGCTCGGGCATCGCCGTGACTTCCGTAGGCTCCAGCGCAGAGGCCGTCGTCCGCCGTGCCACCGCCCAGCTCGCCGACTTCACCCACACCTGCTTCATGGTCACCCCTTACGAGGGCTACGTACAGGTCTGCGAGGAGCTGGCCGCCCTCACCCCAGGCGACCACCCCAAGAAGTCCGCCCTCTTCAATTCCGGCGCCGAAGCCGTCGAGAACGCCGTCAAGATCGCCCGCGCCTACACCAAGCGCCAGGCCGTCGTCGTCTTCGACCACGGTTACCACGGCCGCACCAACCTCACCATGGCGCTGACCGCGAAGAACATGCCGTACAAGCACGGCTTCGGACCCTTCGCGCCCGAGGTCTACCGCGTCCCGGTCGCCTACCCCTACCGCTGGCTCACCGGCCCCGAGCACTGCGCCGACGAGGCCGCCGCCCAGGCCATCGACATGATCACCAAGCAGGTCGGCCCCGACAACGTCGCCGCCATCATCATCGAACCCATCCTCGGCGAAGGCGGCTTCATCGAGCCCGCCCCGGGCTTCCTCCCCAAGATCGCCGACTTCGCCCGCGCCAACGGCATCGTCTTCGTCGCCGATGAGATCCAGTCCGGCTTCTGCCGCACCGGCAGGTGGTTCGCCAGCGAGCACGAAAACCTCGTCCCCGACCTCATCACCACCGCCAAGGGCATCGCCGGCGGTCTCCCCCTCGCCGCCGTCACCGGCCGCGCCGAGATCATGGACGCGGCCCACGCCGGCGGCCTCGGCGGCACCTACGGCGGCAACCCCGTCGCCTGCGCCGCGGCCCTTGGCGCCATCCAGACGATGCGCGACCTCGATCTCAACGCCAAGGCCCAGCGCATCGAGCACATCATGAAGACCCGTCTCGCCGCGCTCCAGGACAAGCACGACATCATCGGCGACCTCCGCGGCCGCGGCGCCATGATCGCCATCGAGCTGGTGAAGTCCGGCTCCAAGGACCCGAACCCGGAGGCGACTGCGGCGGTGGCGAAGGCCTGTCACGCCGCGGGGCTGCTGGTCCTGACCTGCGGTACGTACGGGAATGTGCTGCGCTTCCTGCCGCCCCTGGTCATCGGCGAGGAGCTGCTGAACGAGGGGCTGGACGTGCTCGAAGAGGCGTTCGGTCAGCTGTGACTGTGAGTGATCGATGGGCGGCGTGAAGAAGATGTGCGAGGGCGATGACAGCTGGGTGATCGGCCTGTCGGGCGCGGCTTCGCTGCCGTACGGTCGTGGCAGATGAGAGAAACACCCCGCTCGCAGGGGACTGCGAGCGGCGCCGAGCCGGTGCTTCCCCAGCCCCGACCCGGCTGTGCCCTCGCGCACACCACTGGAGCCTCCGGCTCCGGATCTCCTCACCGATCGGACGGCCGCCCGCCCCAAACCCCCCGGGGCGCGCGGTATTCCGGTCACCACGGCGGCCCCGGAACCACCCCCCCTGTTCCGGGGCCGCCGATCTTTTTTGCGTTCACTCCGGTCCTCGCCCTGGTGGCCCTGTTCGTGCTGTGCACCTGGCAGGTGGCCGCCCACGGCCCGCTGCGCTCGCTCGACGAGCGGCTGGCCAAGGCACTCACCGCGTCCTCGGGGCTCGGCCCCGCGCTCCTTCCCTCCCCCGCCGCCGAGTTCTTCGCCGACCTCGGCAACATGGCCGTGGCCCTGCCGGTGCTCGCGGCCGTGCTCGGCTGGGTGGCGTGGCGGGAGCGGCGTGCGGGGGCGGCGCGTTGGTGGCTGCCGCCGCTGGCCGCCGCCGTGGCGATGGCGCTGGTTCCGGCCCTCGTCGCGCCGGTCAAGGCCCTGATCGACCGCCCCGGCCCACCCGGCCCTCTCGCGGACGGCTCCGGCTTCTACCCCTCGGGCCACGCCGCCACCGCCGCGGTCGCCTACGGCGCGGCCGTCCTGCTGCTGCGCCCGTATCTGCGGCGTCCGCCCACGCGTCGCACGCTCGTCGGGGCGGTGGCGCTGCTGAACCTCGCCGTGGGCATCGGGCTCGTGCGGCGCGGCTACCACTGGCCGCTGGACGTGTTCGGGAGCTGGTGTCTGTCCGGCCTGTTGCTGTGGGCCGTGTGGGGGCTCCTGCGAAGAAACCGGAGCCGCTGAGAGAAGCCGGAGCCGGCGTCAGCTCCTCATGTCACCGCACACCGTCGCCTGACCGCCCCGTTTCGGCGAACCTCTGATCCGTCGGGGCGGTACCGGCACCAAAACGAACGGGCTAGAAGACGGAGTCGATCGCGGCGTCGAGCGCCATCAGGTAGATGGCCGGGATGACCATGCCGAGGATTCCGCAGACCAGGCCCGCAGTGGCCGAGCCGCCGTTGTTGGCCTCGCCGCGGCTCACCTTGCCCTTTCCGACCGCGCCGAAGATGATCGCGAGGATGCCCAGGATGATGGCCAGGACCCACAGGAAGTAGGTGATCCCGCACACCAGCCCGATGATGCCGCACACCAGCGCGGCGGTCCCCATGCCGTTGCTCTGCTGCATGGGCATCCCGGTGGCCCCCGGGTGGACGGGCGGCGCGGCGGGGTAGCCCGCGGCGGGGTGGCCCGCGGCCGGGTAGCCGCCGGCGGGGTACTGCGGGGGCTGGTTGGGCGGCTGGGGCGTGCCGTACTGGTTCGGGTCGTACGGGCCGGGCTGTGGGTTGGTAGACGACATGGGTGGTCTCCCCTCCTGATGAAGTGCCGTGCAATGTTATGGGCTGACCGGTCCTCGGGCCCACCCACGGCGGCGGCTCTCTCTCCGCGCTGTCAGTGGCGGATGCGAAAATCCGAGCATGGAGACGAACGGGGAGACGGTTTCGGTTTCGGCGGACGGCGGGCCGCGTTCGGTGGCCGAGCTGACCGAGCGGGCGGCGGGCGGCGAGCGCTTCAAGTACGTGTGGTTCTGGGGCCACCGCGCGCCGCGCGGCGGTGGTGTGGGCCCCGGGTGCTTCAGCCAGTGGTGGCCTTCGGAGTTCGTGGTCGGCGGTGTCCGTTATGCGACGGCCGAGCATTGGATGATGGCGGGCAAGGCCCGGCTGTTCGGCGACGCGGACGCCGAGCGGCGGGCGTTGGAGGCGACCCATCCCAAGCAGGCCAAGGACGCGGGCCGTTCGGTGCGGGGCTTCGACCAGGCGGAGTGGGAGCGGCACCGCTTCGAGCTGGTGGTCCAGGGCAGCGTGCACAAGTTCGGCGCGGATCCGCTGCTGCGCGAGTATCTGCTGGGGACGGGTGCGCGGGTGTTGGTAGAGGCCAGCCCGATGGACCGCATATGGGGGATCGGCCTGGCTGCGGACGACGAGCGGGCTCAGGACCCGGCCCGCTGGCGCGGGCTGAATCTGTTGGGCTTCGCGCTGATGGAGGCCCGTCAGCGGCTGTCGTCCGGGGCGTCCACGACCACGACGGCGGCGCCGCTGTAGGCGGGTCCGTGGGCGTACGGGTCGTCCGGGTCGTCGTCCTCCGCGATATAGACGAAGATCATCACGACGCTCGCGACCACGGCGATCACCCCGAGGACGAGTCCGGCCAGGGCCTGTCCGCCATTGTCGGCCTCGCCTCGCTGCGCCTTGGCTCGGCCGAGCACCCCGAAGATGATCGCGAGCACGCCGAAGACGATGCTGAAGAAGAGGACGGTGCCGACGATGCCCAGCACCAGGGCGGCGGTGCCGTTGCCGTTGTCCGGGGTGAAGGCGACAGGCCCATAGGGCGGGCCCGGGTAGCCCGAGCCCGGATAGCCGTAGGCGGGCTGCGCTCCGTACGGGGGCTGGCCGTAGCCGGGCTGGCCGTAGCCGGGCTGAGCGTAGCCCGACTGGCCATACCCGGTCTGGCCGAACCCGGTCTGGCCATAGCCGGGTTGACCGTAGCCGGGTTGACCGTAGCCGGTGGGCGCGTACGGCCCCGCCCCGTACAGCCCGGGCGGCGGCTGATAGGCGCTCGGCGTGCCGGGGCCGGTCGGCGCCTGAGGCGGCGGGGGCACCGCCCCCGACCCCATCGCCGGGCCCGGCCCGGGCACCGCGGGCGGCGGCGGGACGAGGGGCGGGCCCGGTATCGGCGGCGCGCCGAGCGCCGGGGCGGCGGCCGGGGGGACAGCCGTCGGCGGCTCGGCCGCCGCGGGCCCCACGGCCGACTTGTCCAGCAGCACTCGCTGCTCCGGCGGGGCCCACGGATCGCTCTCGCGCGGCTCGGGCCGCTTCGGCTCTGCGGGCTGAGCAGGCTGGTCGGACTGCTCGGGCGGCACGGCACGCTCAGGCTGCTCGGGCGGCACGGCACGCTCAGGCTGCTCGGGCGGTACAAAACGCTCAGGCTGTACGGCACGCTCCGGCTGGTCGGACTGCTCGGGCTGGTCGGCCATGCTCTCCCCCAGGTGATGTCCGCCCATGCTACGGCCTGTGCCCGACCCCTACCGGCGGTCTGTGCCCAGGCCCGTTCACGACCCGTGCCGCCCCCTCCCCGACACCCGATTACGATGACCGGAGCCCGTCGCAGCCGGCCGCCTCCCGGAGGATCCGTTGACCGATCTCACCACCTTCATCGCCGGCCTTCCCAAGGCGGAGCTGCATGTGCACCACGTCGGCTCGGCGTCCCCGCGCATCGTGGCCGAGCTCGCCGCCCGCCACCCCGACTCCAAGGTCCCCGCCGACCCCGAAGCCCTCGCGGACTACTTCGTCTTCCGCGACTTCGCGCACTTCATCGATGTCTACCTCTCCGTCGTCGACCTGATCCGCGACGCCGACGACGTACGGCTGCTCACCTACGAGATAGCGCGCGACATGGCCCGGCAGAACATCCGCTACGCCGAGCTGACCGTCACCCCGTACAGCTCCACGCGGCGCGGCATCCCCGATGTCGCCTTCGTCGAGGCGATCGAGGACGCCCGTAAGGCGGCGGAGGCCGAGCTGGGCACCGTGCTGCGCTGGTGCTTCGACATCCCCGGCGAGGCGGGTCTGGAGTCCGCCGAGGAGACCGCCCGCATCGCCTGTGACCTGGGCCCGGCGGGTCTGGTCAGCTTCGGTCTCGGCGGACCTGAGATCGGCGTGCCGCGCCCCCAGTTCAAGCCGTACTTCGACCGCGCCATCGCGGCCGGGCTGCGCAGCGTCCCGCACGCGGGCGAGACGACCGGCCCCGAGACCATCTGGGACGCGCTCACCGAGCTGCGCGCGGAGCGCATCGGCCATGGCACCAGCGCCACCCGCGACCCGAAGCTGCTCGCGCACCTCGCCGAGCACCGGATCCCGCTCGAGGTCTGCCCCACCTCCAACATCGCCACCCGCGCGGTCGCCACGCTGGACGAGCACCCGCTGCGGGAGATGGTCGAGGCCGGGGTGCTGGTGACCATCAACAGCGACGACCCGCCGATGTTCGGCACGGACCTCAACACCGAGTACGCGGTGGCGGCCCGGCTGCTGGACCTGGACGCGGCGGGCGTCGCGGCCCTCGCGAAGAACGCGGTCGAGGCGTCCTTCCTGGATCCGGCGGGCAAGGCGCGGCTGTCGGCCGAGATCGACGCCTATACGGCGGCCGCGGACCGATGACCGCGCCGGCGGCGGCGTGCACGGCGGTCGCCCACCGCGGCGACCCGTACGTATGCCGCGAGAACACCCTCGCCTCGGTCCGCTCCGCGGTGCTCGCGGGAGCCGATGCGGTGGAGATCGATGTGCGGCTGACCCAGGACGGCGTCCCGATGCTGCTCCATGACGCGACCCTCAAGCGGCTGTGGGGGCACGACCGCCCCCTCGCCGCGCTGACCGGCGGTGAGGTGCGGCGGCTCACCGACGGCGGTGTGCCCTTTCTGCGGGACGCCCTCGCCGCGGCCGACTCGACCCGCATCATGATCGACCTCCCCGACGCCTCAGCCGCGCACTGCGCCGTGACCGAGGTGCATGAGTCCGGGGCGGCCGACCGCGTCTACTACTGCGGCGGTCCGGCTGCCATGTACGCCGTGCGCGGCGAGGACCCGGACGCCGAGCTCGCCCTGACCTGGACCACGCTGACCCCGCCCCGCCCGACGCTGCTCGCCGACCTGCGCCCCCGCTGGCTCAACTACCGCTTCGGGCTGGTCTCCCCGGAGCTGGTCGCCCGCAACCACGCCGACGGGCTGCTGGTCTCCGCGTGGACCGCCGACACCCGGCGGTCGATGGCGCGACTGCTGCGCGCGGGGGTGGACTCGATCACGACGAACCGGATCGGGGCGCTGTGTGCGCTGCTGGGGGTCAGTCGTGGGGGAACTGCTCGGTCGAGATGACCAGGTCGACGACCGTACCGGTGAGGTCGATCGGTTCGCCGAAGTCCACGGTCCGCTGGGTGCGGTACTCATCGCCCTTCGGCTCCGTGAAGACGTGGCACTGCCGCTGGTAGGGATCGGCGATCAGATAGACCGGGACGCCCGCCACGGCGTAGGTGTCCCTCTTGGAGCCGTAGTCGTTCCTGCCCGTCCCCCGGGAGATGACCTCCAGCACGAACTCGACGTCGCGGTACGAGAGGTTCCCGTGCTCATCCGGCACCGCTCCCTCGGCGATTTTCGCCAAGTCGGGGCAGAAGCCGTTGAGGTAGCCGGGGAAGTCGATCCGCACATCCGAGGTGATCCGCGCGTCTTCGCCGAAGCGGTCCTCCAGCTGGCGCAGCACCCTGCGAATGATGTCCCAGTGCGTCGTACGCTGCGGCGTCATGCAGATGGCCCCCTCGACGATCTCAACCCTGTAGCCCTCGGGGGCAGGCATCCGCTCCAAAAGCTCGAACATCTCGTCCAAGCTCGGCTCGCCGCTCTCGGCCATCTCGATCCGTTCGGTCAACTCGACGGTCATCGTGCCGCTCCTCCCCTGTCGCGCGTGTGTACGCGCAGCCGCACAGTTCAACGATACGTACGGTCCCGGGACACGGAGGAGGGCGTGCCCCGGGACCGTCAGGCGTCAGGCGTCAGGCGTCAGGCGTCAGGCGTCAGGCGTCAGGCGTCAGCCCAGCGAGGTCATGACGTGCTTGATCCGGGTGTAGTCCTCGAACCCGTACGCGGACAGGTCCTTGCCGTAGCCGGACTTCTTGAAGCCGCCGT
>NZ_JBHWES010000098.1:0-34403 GCF_042734105.1 Streptomyces sp. NPDC059679
TCCGGATACCGCATGCCTCCGGCGTACCACCCCGGCCGGACCGCGTCACCGATCCCGACACACATCCAGACCCCGAAACGCCGAAGTCAGTAACCAGCAGGGTGTCTACCTGGGGATCAAGCACGTTGTTCCGGCCATGCGCCGGGCGGGCGGCGGCGCGATCGTCAACACCTGTTCGATCAATGGGTCAGTGGGAGCAGCTGGTTCGTTCTCGTACCAGGCGTCCAAAGGCGCAGTGCGCATGATGACCCGAGCCGCGGCTCTCGAGTATGTCGCCGACAACATTCGCGTCAACGCAGTCTCACCAGGACTCGTGATGACCCCCATGGCAGAAGAGGAGGGCGAGGAGTCGAACAAGGCGTTCGCCGCCGCGACACCGATGAAGCGCGGAGCACGCCCCGAGGAAGTCAGCTACGGCGTACTGTTCCTCGCGAGCGACGAAGCCAGTTACATCACCGGCACCGACCTCTTCATCGACGGCGGCTACACCGCCCAGTGAGCGAGAGCCCGCCACGCCCGCCGCACATGCTCCACGTCGATGGCGGCGCGTTGTCTGGCGAGGGTCTTGAGCTTTCCGGTGGCGGGCGGTTTGCAGGCGAAGTCGTCTCCCTGCCAGCGCTCGTCCCGGCTGTGCATGTCGTCCGTGGCCATGAAGCGCCCGCCGGGCCCAGCGACGTCGTCGCAGGCACGGGTCCCCACCATGGCGGATGTGGCTCTGACGTCGTCATTCGGCCCCGCCCGGACGGCTAGAGCCGGCCCCGATTCGCGAAGATCCGTGACGGCTTCAAGCGGCTCCTCCTGGTGACCGCCGCCTGGTCAAGGCCAAGCCCGAACGGGGTCGTTTCAAGCCGCCACTTCACATTTCGGGGCCGGCTGGGATGTCTTGATGGGGCCGCTGGACAACGTCGAAGCCACCGGGCTCGCACCGTGAGGCGGCGCCCTGCGTTTCGAAGGCTCCAGCGCCGCCTCCGGCCCATGTCGCAGGTTTCTGACACAGCTCCTGCTGACTTCGCAGTGCTCTCGCACGCGCCGCGCGTCGAGCAGGTGTCAGCAGTAGGCGCGCAGCGCCCAGACGAGACTCCAGTTGATCTCGGTGGGACCGGAGTCGGCGGGCGCGACATGGTTCACGGAGCCGTAGTAGTCGAACATCTTGACTATGCCGCCTCCGGGAAGGCGGTTGTCCCAGTATCCGACGCCGCTCCAAGGCTCCAATGCGGACTCGCCGCAGTGCAGGACGAGCTGGTCGCCGCTGCCGCTGGTGGCGCAGAACGCGTCGGGCACGGTGCACGGAGCCGCGGCCGCACGGCTCGTTGAGAAGCTGTCGGTGGCGGCGGCGCCGGTGGTCGTGCCTGTCAGCGCAGCGGCCGAGAGGGCGAGGACGGTAAGGGCGGTGCGTCTCTTGCGCATATGCGCCTGCTTTCGTGTGGGTCCGGTTGCCGTGGTGGCAGCGTGCTGGAACGGGTGTGGGAGAACCTGGGGCGAATCTTGATTGTGCCGGTGGTCGGCGGTGCGTACCACGATCGGGCACGCTGGGCCTTGTGGCAGCGCTGCGCCTACGTACGCCTAACGCTTGAGGCTTGCGGCCCACCGCGGCGCACTCCCGTCTGCGGCGGGCCCTTGCGGTCCGGACGGACATCGGCGACCCACGCGCGGCCGCCGTCAGCACCAGGCTCGATCACCTCACCTGGCTTCGACGTTGTTCAGCGGCCCCACCAAGACGTCCCAGCCGGCCCCAAAATGTGAAGTGACGGCTTGAAACGGCCCCATTCGGGCCTGGCCTTGACCAGGCGGCGGTCACCAGGAGGAGCCACTTGAAGCCGTCACGGATCTTCACGAATCGGGGCCGGCTCTAGCCGTCCGGGCGGGGCCGAATGACGACGTCAGAGCCAGCGGATGAGATTTCCGGCAAGGGCAGAGACCTTCAAGAGGTCATCGACCTGCACGTACAGTGCAGTTGCGAGGGTGTCTATCCCGGTCGTCACACACTGAGAGTGGGCACCCTCGTGTCTATGCAGCTACCCCTTTGGGATCAATCATCTATTCGGCCCGCCGGAAGCGGAAGGGCTTCCCGCCCTGGAGGCCCGTGGGAGTAGCCTCCAAGGTGTCCCCGTCGACCACGACCTCCAGGCTCACTGGAACGTTGACCGTGACGCACGCGGAACTGAACGCGATGCGGTACTCGGTGTCGTCGCCCTCGTCCTTGGCTGTCACCTTCGCGTTCCCGCACAGCCTCATCGGCGAGGTGCCGAGTACGGCCTTGCCGTCCTTGTCGACGCGGATTATCGCCCGGTCCGCGAAGTCGGCGAACCCCGGCGGCTGCGGCCCGTCCGCGGCCCACTCCCCGGTGATCGGCTCCGACTCCTCGGAACACCCGACGAGCAGCAGTCCGACGGCGAGGGCGGTCACAGCGAGCGTTCGACGCATACGGGTCTCCCGGTGACGGACGACAGGCCGGGCCGCATTCAAGCAGATGCGGCGCGAGGCGCGTCAGCCCGTCAGCAAACTGTCCAGTTCGGCTACGAACTGGCACAGTCGCCCCCGCCGATCGACGATCCCGACATGTTGGCCCGCCCCGACATACGTCGACGCGATCGTCTCGGCGGCATCCTCCACGAATACCAACATGCGGCGTGACCTGCACGGATGGGATTTCCGGCAAGAGCAGGGCAGCGCTCGGAGCGGCGTCCGCCGTGGGAGCGGGTCTCGTCGCGATAGCCGTTGACCGGATCGCCGCCCTGTTCTGAGTGCGGCCATGGGCCGTACGCGACAGGCCGCGACGGTAACGCCGCAGGTCAGACTCCTATCGGCTCGGATTCGGCACGTTAGCCGCCGCCAGCGCCGCCCTCGGCTGCGTCCTCGGGCGGCGTGGACAGCTGCCGTGAACGGCGCTTCCCTCGCCTCGGGCGCATGACACGCAGCGATGACTTTTCGAGCGGCACAGCATCGAGGCGGCCGCGGTCGCGGCCGACGGCTATCTGCCGTACACGACCCTGTTCGCTCACGACCCCCTCAGCATGCGGCAGTTCATCGATCGCATCATCGGCCCCGTCCGGCGCTGGACGCCGAACGGGGGACCGATCTGCTCGCCACCCTCTATCAACTTCGTGGACTGCAACGCCGGCCCCGCCCGCACCGCGCGGCTGATGGGCGTGCACAGCAACACCGTGCTCCAGCGGCTCGACAGGATCCCCCAACTGCTCGGTAGCACATGGCGGGACTCGGCGTCGCTCTTCCGTATCTTGGTGGCGGTGCGCCTGCACGCCCTGTCGGAAACCCTTCGGAGTTCCTCACACCCGCTCCGGCGTCCCTGACAGGAGCCCGTCCAGGTGAGTGGAGTGGAGCGGCGTCAGGAGTAGAAGCGCACGTAGTCGAAGCGTGCGGTCACGCCCCTACCGGCCAGGGAGACGAGGCCGATGCGCGGGTCGGAGCCGGCGGGCAGATGCCAGACGCCACCCCAGATGTAGTGCTTCCCGTCCCGGCTCGTGGCCGGCTGGAATGTGTGTTCGCCGGTCTTCGGATCGACGGTGTGGCGCAGCCGCAGCCACATGGTGTCGGCCGACGGGCCCAGCTGCATCTCCGGCCAGCTGTCACGGTCTCGGCCGATCCACAGGAAAGCCTGCCGTGACGGGCCGGTCCGTGTCGGGGCCAGATGGATCGAGTCCTGCGGGCTCTGGAAGGCGATCATCCCGGCCTGGCTGCGCCCGTCGGGGGCGTCGGTGATCGGGAAGTGCAGCTTGGTCTCGACCGTGTAGGTGCCGGTCGGAGCGTCACGAAGCAGCGCCGATGCCATGGTGCCCTTGCCGGAGAAGTCGGCATCCTGCGTCGGCCACACATACTGGCCGTCGGTGACCTTCCCGTCGGCGGGGCCGAACCACGTCCAGCCGTCCAGCTGGTTGTCGTCGAAGTCCTCGTCGTACTCCGGCAGCCGGGCTCCGATGTGGGGGTCCGGCTGTTTGACGGTCACCGGCGGGTAGAGCCGGGTCACGCCGACGTTGTCCACCTCGCCGGAGCCGCGGGTCGAGGCGGCACCGCCACGGCGCCAGTCCTCGGGCACGTCCACCTTCAGTTCGGCCAGCGGCATGTCGAGCATGGCCGAGCTGGCCTGTACATGCGCCGCCCCGTCGCGGATCTCGGCCGTGAGCGAGTGCCAGGTCCGCGGATCGGCGTTCGTGTGCAGACGAGCGGTCCGCTTCCGCACCACCTTCCGGTCCCGGGTGACCTCGACGGAGAGCGTGCCGGTGGAATCCAGCCAGGCCACGGCGTGGTCGGACGGGCCCGCGGACGCCAGGACCAGGCCGGCCCGGCCTTCGTCGTCGCGCAGCCGGACGTCGGCCTCGATCCTCACATCGCCGCCCGGGGCCCGGCGCGGCAGCAGCAGCTGCGGGACCGCGGCCCGGGTCCGGCTGCGGGCATAGCGTCCCGAGTCGGGATCCGAGCCCGTGGTCCAGGAGCCGTGTCCGGGGATGTCGAAGTGGACGAGGCCGTCCTCGAAGGTGCTGCCCGCGTCCCATGCGCCCGTCGGCGCGGTCTGCCGGTCCTCGCTGGTCCAGGCCCCCGCGCGGACCGTCGGCCAGCCGTCGATCCAGTCGAGCCGGTCCATCATGGTCGGCCGCCCGCCCCAGTTGGGATCGCTCTCGTGGCGGTCGAATCCATTGGTGAGGATCCAGTCCTGGCCCGATTTGTCGACCACGTTCGCCGAATGGCCGGTCGCGACCCACGTGTTGCCGTTCGGTGCGTTGACGATCGTGCCGCCCGGGTGCAGGTCGGCCAGGCCGACGCCCTCGGCGTCCTTGAACGGGCCCATGGGGTTCTTGGCCCGCCCGACGAACACCGGATAGGCGCCCTTGTCCCGGGCACAGCAGCCCAGGCCGGAGTAGAACAGGTAGTACCAGCCGTCGCGCTTCACCGCGTACGCGGCCTCGCCGCGCCGGGCGCCGACCACCTGCACCGGATCCCCGACCGGCGCGGTGCCCTCCTCGTTCAGACGCACCGCCTGGATTCCGCCGTCGCGGAACGAGCCGTAGTAGAGGTACTTCTGGCCGTCGGAGTCGACGAACACCGACGGATCGATCTGATTGACCGTCGTCCCGTACGGCAGCACGGGGTGACCGATGTCCTTCCACGGGCCGGCCGGATGGGCCGACGTGGCCAGCGCGATGGTGTTCTTGTCGCCGCCGGCGACCGAGTAGTAGAGGTAGTACGTGCCATTGATGTAGCGGATGTCGGGTGCCCAGTAGTAGGTGCTCGCGAAGTCGCGCCACTCCGGGTGGTTGTCGGGCCCGAAGACGTCACCGACGTAGGTCCAGTTGACGAGGTCGGCCGAGCGTGTGATCGGCATGAAGTGCTGTGACTCCCAGGGGCCTCCCTGGTTGTCCCGGCGCATGCTGGTCTGGGTCGCATAGGCGTACCAGTAGCCGTCCTTACCGCGGATGATCGACGGGTCGGAGAAGGCGTCCGCGACGTTGTCCATCACGGGGTTCTGGTACGTCCCGGGCGGATCGGCGGGATCGGCCGCGGCCGGTCCGGGATGCGCACCGCCGAGGCCGAGGACCATGAGCAGGGCGAGGAGGGCAGCGCCGGGTCTGCCCCGGAGCGAGGGGAATCGTGCTGGCTTCGATGTCATGTCGGGAACTCTCCTTTGCGGATACCGGAGACGCTGGAGATGCCGGGTCGCGGGCCGCGCCCGGAAGAACAGATGGGTGTACGGCGCGGAGGTGGCTCAGACGACGACGAGGGCCGCGATGCGCCAGAGGCCGTTCAGCTTCGAGCCGGTGATCTCCAGGTCGGCGGTGCGCCCATTGGCTCCACCATCGAGGGCGAAGGAGAACCAGACGAAGGCTCGGCTCGGCAGGCTGTCGGAGCCGGAGCGTCCGAGGACCGTGCCGTCCTCGGAGATGGTGGTGACACCCGAATCGGTGAGGGAGTCGCCGGTCAGCACCCACACCGTGTGCTTGCCGGCCGGCACCGGGACGCGCAGGACGATGGGCTTGCCCCGCTGCATGACGATGTCGCGGCGCAGATCGTCGGCGTTGCCCCGGTCACGGGTGTTCGGCCGGTCGCCGACCCAACCGAAACCGCGGACGGCGGTGTAGCCGTCCTCGGGGGACAGCCTGGTGTATCCGGTCAGCAGCGGGCTGGACGGCGGGCCGGCGTCGAACGCCGTGGCCGCGTCATCGGGGTGCGGCGTGGTGACCACGGACACCGACCGGCCGCGCTCGATCTCCTCGTCGCCGCTGGTGAGCCGGATCTCGACGGTGGCGAATCCCGGGGTGGGCACCGGGGCCGCGGTGACGGTCAGCTCTTGCTCGGCTCCGGCGGTGACCGTCACGGTCCGCTCGGTGCCGGACCAGCCGTCGGGGGTGACGAGGCGGGCGGTGACATCGCGGTCCTTGGTGCCGGTGTTGCGCACCAGCACCGTGACCAGGTTGGCCCGGCCCGTCCACCACACCGGATCCGCCACCGCCCTCATGACGACCAGGGAAGGCACCGGGGCGCCGGGGTCCGTGACGGCGAACGCGGACAGCCGCCAGGGGCCGCCCACCCCCGTGAACGTGATGTCCGTGGTGCGGCCGGTGGCACCTCCGTCGAGGGGGAGCTCCAGCCAGGTGAAGGTTCCGCCGGGCTGCTTGGGACTGGTGGCGATGGTGGCGCCGTCCACCGCGACCCGGCTCGGCGAGGCCGTGGCCCCGGTGTCACCGACCAGCGCGTACCCGGTGTGCTTGCCGGCCGGTAGGGCGACGCGCAGCACCCGGGACGAGTTGTGCCAGAGGTGGTCGCGCAACAAGGGCTCGCCACCGCGGTCCCTGGCCGACGGGGCGGCGCCGACCCAGCCGTGGCCGGCCGACGCCGACCAGGCAGACTCGGGGGTCAGCGCCTCGTAGCCGGGCATCGAAGTCCCGTTCCGTGGACCGGCGTTGAGCGCCACGAGGCAGCGCCTGCCCTCGGGGGCCACGACCAGGGACGGCGGGCGGCCGTCGAGCCGGGTGAGCTTCGGTGCCACGTCCAGGTCCAGGGCGGCGACGGTGCCCGACAAGGGGGGTGTGACCGGCAGTTCGAGCTCGGCGGTGGCGGCCCCGGCGGCGGACTGTTCGGCGGGTTCGGTGTGCCAGTCCGCCGACGGTGGCCGCAGTGCGACCGTCAGGTCGCGGTTCCGTGCCGAGGCGTTGGTGACGGTGACCGGCAGGAGGTTCGGCCGGCCGCCGAACAGCACCCGCGAACCGTTCAGCGCCGCTTGCAGCCATTCCCGCCGCGCGTCGACGACGCGGCTCTTGTCGAAGAAGAATCCGACCACCGTGTCGCGCCAGAACGTCTCGTGCTCCCGCTGGGCCTCGAAGCCCGCCTTGACGGCGGCATGGCGCTGCGGGTCGACCTCCCCGGACAGTTTGCTCCATCCGGCGAGGAACCGGTCGATGTGGTCGGCCCCGGTGAAGTGCGTATCGTAGATGTGCTGGATGACCGTCTTGCCCGACCGCAGCCGATGGTCGTACGGCACCCAGTGCATGAACAGCAGCAGGTCGTCGGGACAGGTCGCCGTGGACTCGTAGTGCTGCTGCCACGGCCGTGGGTAGAGCCCGGTGAAGCCGCTGCCGGTCGCCTCGGTACGGTCGAAGCCGGTGCCCTCGGTCGTGGAGTGGTGTGACTGGAAGAGGGTGCCCAGCGGGCTCGGGTCCAGATGGTCGCCACCGGGGTCGGTGAGATAGCCCATCCCCAGCGGCGAGGTGTAGTCCTCGTACGTCCGGCGCGAGTGCACGAGGATGTCGGCCACGACCTCGGTGACCGCGCCGTCGGTGCCGAAGGTCAGCCCGGCCCACTCCGCGGCCAGGTCCCGGGGACCGGCGTCCGGGTCCCAGCACATCCTGCCGAAGGCATAGGTGTTCGCCGCTCCCATCAGATAGCCGGTCCAGTTGCGGGCGTTGCCGAAGTTGCTGACCCCGGCGATGCCCGCCCGCGGCGCACTTCCCCGCGGCGCACTTCCCCGCGGCGCAGGGCCGTCGCCGTCCGCGAGGATGTCGGCGACGGTCGGTCCGGTGCCGGGCCCCTGCGTCGGGAAGGTCAGCACCTCCCGCCACAGCGGAGCCAGATAGGTCGTGTGGAGCGTGTGGCCTGTGTACTCCTGTGTGAGCTGGAGTTCCAGCATCTGGTTCGTGTGCCGCATCGCGCCGAACAGGGGGTGTACGGGCTCGCGGATCTGGAAGTCGATCGGTCCGTACTTGGTCTGGAGGATGACGTTGTCGTCGAACTTGCCGTCCAGCGGGGCGAACACCCGGTACTGGTACTCCGCCCAGTCGCTGAAATCCTCGTGGACGAAGCTGCGCCACACGATCTGCCCGTCGTGCGGGGCGACCGTGCGGGCCAGCATGTTCGCGCCCTCGGCATGGGTGCGTCCGTAATCCAGCGGGCCGGGCTGCCCCTCCGAGTTCGCCTTCACCAGGAACCCGCCGAATCCGGGCAGGCTCGTGAAGATTTCGGCGCTCTTGTCCTGCCACCACCGCTGGACCCGTCGATCGGCGGGATCGGCCGTCGTGATCGGATCCGCGTCGTCTGCGGTCAGGATCATCGGACTGGCGTAGTTGACGGACAGCCAGACGGAGATGCCCCACGAGTGGAGAAGTGCCGCCAGGGGTCTGAGTGCGGTCAGCATCTCGCCGGTGATGAAGTCGGCGTCGGCGTTCACATTGTTGAGCACCGAGGCGTTGATGCCGATCGATGCCATGGACCGCGCGTAGTCGACGAGCCGGTCGGAGATGTCCGGCAGCTTGTCCCACTCGAAGAGCGAAGTGCCCGCGTAGCCGCGCTCGATCGACCCGTCGAAGTTGTCCCAGTGATTCATCATGCGCAGCGCGGTGCCCGGCTTCTCCACGACGGACAGCTTGTGCAGTGGCCGCTCGAGCTGGAGCAGACGGATGAGATGGAAGACCCCGGCCAGTACGCCCCGATCACTGCGGGCTCCGACGACCAGTCGCCGCCTGCCCGGCGGGCCGGTCATCTCGATCACGAACCCCTGCTCACCGATCCGGGCCAGCCGATCGGGGCTCACCTGGGATCGCACGACCGGTGACTCGTCCACCGTGCCGATGACGACCGAGGCACGATCGGCGGGAACCCGGGCCGGTGTGCTGCCGGTGAGGCCCCGGGCGGCTCGACGCAGTTCCGACTCGGCGTTGCCCATGACCGGGCCCTCGCCCTGACGTACCAGACCGGCCAGGGCCTTCCGGTACTCGGCGAGCCGCCGGGGATCGGTGGTGGGGCGGTAGCGCAGCCAGAGATCGTAGCCGTCCTCATCGGGGGTGTCTGCCGATGGGGCGAAGCCGGCCGCCGTGCCCCACGGGCTCAGTGCGGTGGCGAAGGCGAGAGCGGATGCCTGGAGCACTCGGCGACGACTGTGCTCGTGCTCGGATCGCGCCATTGCGGTTTCTCCTCTGCGGAAGAACGAAGGGAATTGCCCGAGCCCTCAGACGGTGAGACACGCTATGTACGGGTTCGGGTGAGAATCGCGCGCAGTTCGTCCAGGGGGATCTTCGGCTGCCGGTCCGGTGTGAGCAGGCCGTTGGTCTCTTGTTCCGTGTCGGTGAACTGGGTGTAGCAGTAGCCCGCGAGCCCGGAGTCCACCGCGGCGGCCACCAGGTCGGCGAGGCGTTCCGCGAAGTCCTCCTTCGTGGCCACGGTGTCGTAGCCGAACCACTCGGCGCCCTCGGCCGGCTCGAAGGTCGCGCCGCCGAACTCGCTGAGGACGACGGGCTGCCCTTGATGGCGTACGCCGTCCAGGGTGAGCCGTTTGGCGCCGGGCCACCGCTCGGCGAACTCGCCCTGCCGCAGCGAGGCGTGGCCGTAGCGCTTGCGCAGTACGTCCCCGCGCTGGGTGTAGTCGTGGACACCCCAGATATCGGCGGCGGAGATCTCCCAGCCGTCGTTGGAGACGGCGGGGCGGGACGGGTCCAGGGCCTTGGTCAGGTGGTACAGGGCGTCCATGAAGTGGCGCTGCGCGGGGACGAGCGCAGGGTTCGGCACGGACCAGGACTCGTTGATCGGGACCCAGGCGACGATCGAGGGATGGCTGAGGTCGCGGGAGATGGCTTCGGTCCACTCGGCGACCACGCGCTCGACGGTCTGTGCGCCGAAGGTGTACGCCGACGGCATCTCCTCCCACAGCAGCAGCCCGAGCCGGTCGGCCCAGTACAGGAAGCGCGGGTCCTCGACCTTCTGGTGGATACGCAGCCCGTTGAGGCCGATCTCCTTCGCCAGTTCGACGTCGCGGCGCAATTCCTCGGCCGAGGCCGACAGATGCGATGCGGGCCAGTAGCCCTGCTGGAGAGCGAACCGGAGGAAGTACGGCTTGTGGTTGAGGAGGAAGACGCCGTCGTCCCAGCCGATGTCGCGCAGGCCGAGGTAGGACGTCGCACGGTCGACCGGTGTGTCCTCCGCCGCGTCGCGCAACTCCACCACAGCGTCGACGAGTTGCGGACGCTCCGGACTCCAGAGCAGGCCGTCGAGATCCTGCGCGTGGCGCAGGGCGGGCACCGCGACATCGAACTCCGTCTCCTGGCCCTCGATCAGCGTCCGCTGCTCGGCGAGCACCCGCTCACCCCGCGCGAGGCGGACCGTCACGGTGAGCGGGCGCTGCGGCCAGTGGCCGAGCCGCAGCCGGCAGCGGACGCGGGCGTGGGCGACCTCGGGGGTCCAGTGCAGGCGCGCGATGTGCTCGGCCGGGACCTCTTCCAGCCACACCGGCTGCCAGATCCCGGAGGTGCGGTGGTACCAGATGACATGCGGATCCCGGCGCCAGTCCTGCTTGCCGCGGGGCTGTGCGGCGTCGAGCGGCTGGTCCTCGGCGCGGACGACGACGGTCTGCTCGCCGTCCCGGTCGATGGCGTCGGTCAGATCGCAGGTGAAGCCGGTGTGCCCGCCCTCGTGCCGTCCCACCAGGCGGCCGCCCAGCCAGACCTCGGCCCGGTGGTCGACCGCACCGAAGTGCAGCAGGAGCCGCCGCCGGGCGGCCGGCCGGGCCACGTCGATCGTGCGCCGGTACCAGAGCACGGAGTGGAAGGCGGTGTCCGCCACGCCCGAGGCCGCGGACTCGGGCGGATAGGGCACGGTGACGGTGCCGGTGAACGGTGCGGAGTTCGCCGGGTCCATCCAGCGGTCGGCGCGACCGCGGTCCTCGTCGTCGTGGGCGAACTGCCAGGGACCGCCGAGGTCGCGCCAGTCGGGATCGCGGATCAGCTGCGGCCTCGGATGGCCTGCGGCGTCCAGGTGCGGGTGGGGCATGCGTGAACTCCGGTGGTGTGGTGCGTGGGTGGGGGATGGGAAGGTGCCGCGTTACCGTTCAGTTCTCCTGGGCGTCCGCGGGCTCCTGGGCGTCCGCGGGGGTGCGGAGGTCCACGACCGTGGCGGCGAACGCCAGTGGGCCCGGCAGCAGCGGGATCAGCAGCGGAATCGACCAGGCCAGGAGCCCGCTGAGGATCACGGCACCGGCCAGCAGGAGACTGCCGCGCGGGTTCGCGGCCGAGCGGAGCAGCGCCTCCCGTGCGGACAGGACGTGCGGTGCCGCCAGCGCGGCCGCCCGCAGCGCCACGACCGTGGCGCCCAGGATGAGCAGTGCGAGGGCGGGCGCCACGACGGCCGCACCGGGCAGCGCGGCACGCATCAGCGCGGTATCGATCAGGACGACGACCGCGAGCAGCGGCGGCACCAGACCGAGGGCCGCCGACCGCGCGGACAGGTGGGCGCGGAGGTGAGCGCCGTACGTACCGGCCCTGACCTGCACGTCGTTGCCCGCGGCCTGCCGGAGCGTCGCGGACGCCGCGGCGAACGCGGCCGGGGCGGTGACGACCGGCAGGCAGGCGAGGCTGGTGAGCAGGCCGATGAGCAGCATGTCGGCGAAGAGGGTGAAGCCGGAGCCGAAGACCTCCCCGGGTTCCCGGCGCTCGCGCCGGGGCGCGATCGGTGCGTGGGCCATGGTGTTCCGTGCGTGGGCCATGGTGTGCCTCACCCCTTCAGTCCGGACGTGGCCATGCCCTGCACCAGGTAGCGCTGGAAGACGAAGAAGAACAGCACGATCGGCAGCACCGAGATCACCGACATGGCGAACATGGGCCCGTACGCGGAGGTGCTGGACTGGTCGACGAAGCTGCTCAGGGCGAGGGTGATGGTGTACTTCTCCGGCGCGAAGAGATAGATCATCTGCGTGAAGAAGTCGTTCCACGTCCAGATGAACGTGAAGATGGCCGTGGTGATCAGCGCGGGCCGGGCCAGCGGCAGTGTGATCGACCAGTACGTACGGAAGGGACCGCAGCCGTCGATCCGCGCGGACTCCTCCAGCTCACGCGGCAGGCCGCGCATGAACTGGACGATGAGGAAGACGAAGAACGCCTCGGTGGCCAGGAACTTCGGCAGGATCAGCGGCCAGTAACTGTCCACCAGGCCAAGCCGGTTGAAGATGATGTACTGCGGGATCAGTACGACGTGGTGCGGCAGCATCAGCGTGGCCACCATGAAGGCGAACATCACCTTGCTCATGCGGAAGCGCAGCCGGGCGAAGGCGTAGGCGGCCAGCGAGCAGGACAGGACGTTGCCGAGGACGGCGCCCCCCGCGATCAGTACGGTGTTGCCGAGCAGGCGTGTGACGGTGACGCCCGAGACCCCGTCCAGGGCGGTCGTGTAGTTCGACCACTCCAGGTGGCTGGGCCACAGGTCGAGGCTCGTCATCACCTCGTCGGCCGGCTTCAGCGAGGTGGCCAGCAGCCAGGCCAGCGGATACAGCAGGACGAGCAGCGCGACGGCCGAGATCGTGTGCGGCAGCCACCGCTTCGTGGCGATGTTCATCGGCCCTCCTCGTCCGCGTAGAAGACCCAGGACCGGGAGGTCCGGAACAGGATCAGGGTGATCGCGCCGATGGCGATCAGCAGCAGCCAGGCCATCGCCGCCGCGTATCCCATATGCGAGGCCGTGAAGCCGCGCTCGTACAGGTACAGCGTGTAGAACATCGTGGAGTCGGCGGGGCCGCCGTCGCCGCCGCTGATGGCGAAGGCCGGGGTGAAGACCTGGAAGGAGTTGATGACCTCCAGGACCAGGTTGAAGAAGACGACCGGGGACAGCATCGGCACGGTGATGGACACGAACTGCCGCCAGCGGCCCGCGCCGTCGAGCGCCGCGGCCTCGTAGAGGTCGGGCGAGATCTGCTGGAGGCCCGCCAGGAAGATCACCATGGGCGCGCCGAACTGCCACACCGTCAACAGGACGATCCCGTACACCGCGAGGTCGGGGTTGCCGACCCAGCCGCCGGTGTGGATGCCGACCGAGTCCAGGATGTCTGCGACGGTGCCGCCGTCGGTGAACAGCGCCTTCCACACCAGGGCGATGGACATGCTCGCGCCGAGCAGGGACGGTGCGTAGAACGCGGAGCGGTAGAAGCCCCGGCCCCGGCTGAGGTTCCTCAGCAGCATCGCCACACCGAGGGCGAGGCCCAGCTTCAGCGGGACGGCCACGGCGACGTACAGCATCGTGGTGCCGACCGACCGCCAGTAGCGGGGGTCCTCGGTCAGCATCTCCTGGTAGTTGCGCAGCCCCACCCAGTGCGGCGGGTCGAACAGGTTGTAGTCCGTGAACGACAGGTACAGGGACACGCCCATCGGCACGAGGGTCAGCACGACCGCGCCGATCATCCACGGGGACAGGAACACATAGGCGGGCCACTGCCGTTCACGGACCTGGCGCCGCTTGCTCTTCCGCGGGCTCGGCCGCGTCGTGCGGGTGGCGCGTACGGGCGCCCTCGTCGTCGAGACCGTACTCATGGCTCCAGCTCCCGGTTCGCCTCGTCGATGAGTTCACGTGCGGCCTGCCGCGGTGTGGCCATGCCGTAGATCACGCGTTGGTAGCCCCGTTTGAACGCGGTCTGGATCGCGAGGTCGCCGGGTGGCGGTGCGGTCGGCGGGATGTCCAGGCCGTACTTCTCCATCGTCTGCGCGTAGTCGTAGATCTCCCGCTCCGGTCCCTCGAGCGTTTTGGCGAGGCGGGCGGCGATCCTGCGGTTGGGCGGGGTGGACCGGGAGAAGCCGAGGATGTCGCCTGCCCGTGGGTCGTTCAGGAGGAAGTCGATCAACTGGGCCGCCTCCTCGGGGTGTTCGCTTTGCGAGCCGATGCCGAGGAGCATGCTCGGCTTGAAGTACGCGCCCTGCCGGCCGTCGGTCGTGGGCACGGGCGCGAAGTGGATGTCCTCGCCGAGCAGGGCCGTGTACCCGGGGAACGGCGCGTCCCAGGTGAAGTCGGCGGCCGCGAGACGGCGGCCGATGGGGCTGGTCTCGGTGCTCCTGGCCTGCACGGTGTCCCGGGCCTGGGCGATGGCGCCCTCTTCGCGGAGCGTGTCGAGGAACGACCAGAAGGCGGTCAGATCGTCCTCGGTGAAGCCGAGTTTCCTCTGGTCCGCGTAGAGGTTCTTGCCGCGGCTGCGCAGCCAGGTCTCGAAGACGTCCTCGTTCGTGCCGCCGTCGTTGGCGCCGGTGAAGTGACGTCCGTCGGGGGACTTCAGCCCCAGGGCGGCGATCTTCTTGTTGGCCTTCGCCCAGTCCTGCCAGGTCCAGCTGGGCCGGGGCGTGGGGATTCCGGCCTTCTTGTAGACGGCGGAGTCGTAGGCGTATCCGGTGATGCCACGCCCCATGGGCAGGGCGAACTGCCCGCCCTTGTAGGTGCCGGTGCGCAGGAAGTCCTTGTCCATGTCGGAGGTGCGGATCGTCCGGTCCTTGATGACACCGTCCAGCGGCATGATCGCCTTGCCACTCGCGTACTGGGAGATCTGCCGGTAGTCGAGCTGTACCACGTCGGGTACCCCGCCGCCGGCGGCCTGCGTGGCCAGCTTCTGGAGATACGAGCCGAAGTCGCCGTTCGATGTGCGCACGGTGACACCGGGGTGTTCCTTCTCGAAGAGGCGGACCGCCTTCTCGGTGCGCGCGGCACGGTCGTCGTTGCCCCACCAGGAGAACCGGAGAGTGATGCCGGACGTGTCGCCGCTCGCGGCGGAGCACGCGGAGAGCGTGCCGGTCAGGGCGGTGCTGAGGCCGACGGTGGCAACGGCCAGGACGGCCCGGCGGCTCGGGCGTGGGAGCCGGCCGTTCGGAGGCTCGGGCATGGGGACCTTCCAGGGGAGGAGAGGGTGTGAAGGGGAGTGCTGCGCAGGGCAGTCGGAGGGACGTCAGATCCCCGGATAGGCGTCCAGGCGGCCGCACATGCCGAAGCGTCCGTGTGCGGTGAGCCCGGTCGCGGCGACCTCGGCCTCGGCCAGGTGCCGCTCGTCCTTGTCGCGCAGGGCGGCGAGGTGGGCCGCGGTCTCCGACGTGGCGGCCCGCGTGCCGTCGCGCCGGCGCCGCTCCCAGGCGTCCACCAGGGGGCGTACGAGATCGGCGGCGGCACGCTGGAACTCCGCCAGCGGCTTGGGGTCCCCGCTCTCGGTGGCGTCGCGCAGCTCCGGGAACCAGCGCGTCGCCAGATAGCGGCGGGCGCGGGCGACCGCCACCTGTTCGGCCTCGGGGACATCGGAGGGGATCCGGATCGCCTCCGCGTAGGTCTCGGCGTCGGTGAGCAGGTCGGGCGGCAGCGTGAGCACGGCGTTGCCCGCCTCGGGCAGGCCGCTGTTCTGCATGACGACGGTGATCTCCAGCCGCCAGTCCGCGTTGCGATAGCCGTAGAGGTGGGTCAGTTCGATCGTGGCGAGCTCGCAGTCGATACGGATCCGGCTCACCTCGTCGGGGCTCAGCACACTGTTGACCGCGGTGGCCACAGGAGCGGATCGGTCTGGTGGATGCCGTGCCCCATGGCGGGCCCGCCGCCCTCGGTCGCCCACCGCCCGCGCCACGGAACGGAGTAGTGGGCGGCGCCCCGGTACCAGGGGGTCTGGCAGTGGGCGACGAGCGGGCGGCCGAACGCCTCCTCCCGCATCAGCCCGCCGCACATGGCGCGTGCCGGAGCCGAACCGGTACTGGAAGACGATGGAGGCGTACGGTCCCGCGTCCCCGGGCCTCTCGGCGGTCTCGACGGCATCGAAGTCGGCGAGGGACCGGCACGGCGGCTTGTCGCACCACACCCAGGCGCCCGCCTTCAGCGCGGTCACCGCCTGGTCGCGGTGCACAGCGGGGGGTGTGCACAACACCACGAGGTCGGGCCGCAGTTCGCCCAGGGTCGCGTCGAGGTCCGTCGAGGCGTGCGGGATCCCGGCGCCCGCCGCGAGCGCGCGCACCGCGTCCATGTCGACGTCGACGGCGGCGATCTCCACCTCGCCCGCGTCGGCGAGCGTCCGCGGCGCGGGCAGGTGGCTGGAGTGCGCGACGCCCCCGGTGCCGACCACGGCTGTGCGCAGTGGGGTGGTGGAGCGGTGCGAAGGCATGCGGACCCTCTCATGAGATGTGCGGTGAGCGTCGGCGCCGTGGGCGCGGGCGGGCAGCCCGGACCCGCCCGACGGACAGCAGTCGGCTGCCCGCGTGACGCCCTCGGTGGCAATCGCTTGCTATCGATTGATTCCAACGTTGTAACCGCGATATCTCGCCACGGTCAACCCCTCCGTTCAGAACGGGATTCCGAGCCCCCTGGAGCTGACAGCCCGCCGAAGCCCATGCATAATGCGGAGAAATACGGGTGAGGAGGTTGGCCAGTGGCCGCGGTGACGCTCAAGGACGTGGCGGAGCGGGCGGGGGTTTCGATCAAGACCGTGTCCAACGTTGTACGCAATGCTCCCCGCGTATCCGAGACCACGCGGAAGCGCGTACTGGAGGCCGTGCACGAGCTCGGCTACCGGCCCAACCCGTCGGCCCGCCGCCTGCGCACCGGGCACAGCGGCCTGATCGGCCTCGCCGTCCCGGATCTGGCCACGCCGTACTTCGCCGAACTCGCCCAGCACGTACGGGCCGAGGCCGCGCACCTGGGCCTGACCGTCCTGATCGAGGAGACGCTGGGCGACGCGACGGAGGAACTGCGCCTGGCGACCGGCGTCGGCGCGTCCCTGCTGGACGGTGTGATCCTGTCGCCCCTGGGTGTCTCGCCCGATGAACTCGCCGCCGTGGCCAACGAGTTCCCGCTGGTCCTGCTCGGGGAGCGCAGCTACGAGCGCGACCAGGTGGGGGCCGACCACGTCCTGATCGACAACGTCGCGGCGGCGCGCGACGCCACCGCGCACCTGGCCGCCCTCGGCCGTACGCGGATCGCCGCCATCGGTGTGGACCAGCAGGCGTCGGCGACCAGTCGTCAGCGCCTGGAGGGCTTCCAACTCGCCCTGCACGAAGCCGGGGTGATCTACGACCCCCGGCTCGCCCCCGCCATCAAGGAGTTCGACCGGCGCAATGGCCTGCTGGCGATGCGCGCGCTGGCCGCCCTGCCGGCCGGCGTACGCCCCGACGCGGTCTTCTGCTTCAGCGACCTGCTGGCCGTCGGTGCCCAACGCGCCCTGTTCGAAGCGGGGTTGACCATCCCGGACGATGTCGCCGTGGCGAGCATCGACGGCTCCGACGAGGCGCTCTACAGCACGCCGTCCCTCACGTCCGTGGTCCCCGACAAGACCGCCATCGCCTCGCTGGCCGTGAAGTGCCTGGCGGCCCGCATCCGCTCGGACGAGCCCCTGCCGTTCGAGGTGCACACGGCTCCGCACTGGCTGCACGCCCGGGAGTCCACGAACGGCGGGCGCCAACAGCTCTTTCGCTGATCCGGGCCGAGGGGCCGTCGGGATGAAGGACGGTCCCTCGGCGCATGAGCGCTCAGCCGCTCCTGGTGACGGTCATGTGCCGCCGGCTTGCGATCCCGGCCTGGTCACGTACCCGACCGCGCCCCGGGTGCGAGTGCTTGGTCGTTGGGGAGCCGCTGTCGCGTCTCGTGGGGTGTGAGGTACCCGAAATGAGGGTGCTTGCGCAGGCGGCGGCGGTTGTAGAAGGTCTCGACGAAGGTGAAGACCTCGGCCCGTGCAGTGGCCCGGTCGGGCCAGAGCCGGGTGCCGATCTCTTCCGTGAGTACGGCCCAGAAGCTGTCGGCCGCGGCGTTGTCAAAACACGAGCCGGTGGCGGCCGGTGCTCCGACGAGGACCCAACGCGCGTATCGCAGAACGCAATTCGGCGGAGGTGTATTCGGCGGATTCAAGTGGTCGCTGTGCATGATGCAGCCGGGTTCCAGGTTGTCCCGGCCGTGGGCCATCCGCAGAGCGTCGACCACCAGCTCGGCGCGATGGTGGTCGGCCATCGCGTAGCCGACGACCTCGCGCGTGGCCAGGTCCAACCAGCAGGCCAGGTACAGCCAGCCCTCACGCGTGGGCAGGTCGGTGATGTCCCCGACCAGCCGGGTGCCTGGCCGGGCCGCGGTGAAGTCGCGGCCGAGCGGGTCCGGGGCCGGCCGTGCCTGCTTGTCGGGCCGTGTCAGCGAGCGGCGTCTTCGGCGCGTCACGCCGGCGATGCCGTGTTCGCGCATGAGCTGCTCCACCCGCTTGCGGTTGACGGCCCGGCCCAGTCTTCCGCAGTGCGGCGTGCACGCGCGGTACCCCGTAGGCACCTTTCGAGGACAGGTGGATCACCGTGATCTCGTGGAGCAGGGCCGTATCCGCAAGCTCTCGTGTCTGCCGGACCTCCTCGGCCTCCAGCCAGGCCGATCCAACTCGCGGCCGCTGTTGCACCGACGGGTTGAACCCAGGGCGGCTTTTTTCGGGATCTCGACGGTCTTCTGCTGCTCGAGGTTCTTCTTGCGCAGTCGCCTGAGCTCCTCGCGCTCCACGCTGGTCAGATCACCAGCCCCTCCATCACCGGCATCGATCCGGTCACGCCTGGCCCAGCCACGCGGCGTACTGCGGACCGTGCAACCGGCGACCGGGCCAAGGCTGGACCTGATCGTCCGGGTCTTCGACGACGGCGTCGGCTTCCGCTACCGCCTGTCGGCCCAAGCCGGGCTCGACCGCTACACCGTGACCGCCGAGAGGACCGAGTTCTCCTTGCCACCGAGCGCCACGAGCTGGTCGCTGGAGGCGGGCACGGACTGGAAGGCCGATGAACGCTACTACCGGCGGGCCCGGCTGGCGGACGTGAAAACCGCCCAGACCCTGCTGTCATTGGCCACCCAGGGTGGTGAGTACATCGTGGTGCACGAGGCGGCGCTGATCGACTATCCGAGCATGACCCTCGCCGCCGACGGTAACCGGCCCGGCACCCTCACCAGCGAGCTGATCGGCCTTCCCGATGGCGCGAAGGCCCGCCTCAGGGGTGAATTCTCCACCCCATGGCGCACGCTGGTCATCGGCGGCCGACCCGGCGATCTCGCCGAATCGCATCTGATCGAGAACCTCAACGAGCCGTGCGCGCTCACGGACACGTCGTGGATCTCGCCCGGCACGTACGTCGGTGTCTGGTGGGAACTGCAGCGGCGACACAGGACCTGGACCGAGGGACCGCGTCACGGCGCCACGACTGAGCGGGTCAAGCGCTACATCGACCTCGCCAGGGAGGCGGGCGCGAGTTCCGTACTCACCGAAGGCTGGAACACCAACCCCGGCGGTAACTGACCGGCCAGGACTTCCTCACGCCGCGGGCCGACTTCGACCTGGCCGAGGTACTGCGATGCCCGCCTGGCCGTGGAGACGGTACCCGATTACGCGCCCATAGCCGGCGGAGCCGCCCAAAGGCGACGGCCAGCCGGGCTGGAAGAGCTACCTCCAGCGGCTCGCCACGACATCGCAGCTTTGGGGGTGGTGCCAGCATCACCTCTGATTCGGGGCCTGGGCCAACTGTTTCGCGGGCCGCCGCGGAGGAGGGTTGATCCCGTCACCAGGAGCCCGGCCGATGGTGCCGGACATCAATGAGGGAGCGGGGAAGCATGATGGCCAGTCAGGCGCGGCGGAGAATTCTCAAGGGCGCCGCGGTCGCGGCGGCGGGCGGCGTGGTCGGCAGCGGCCTCGGGCCCGGCTTCTTCACGGCTGCGGCGCAGGCGAGCCCCGTGGCCGGGAAGAGCGGCGCGACCGGGGCGACCCCGTTCCTGGAAGGGGCGTTCGAGCCGGTCACCGAGGAGTTGACGGCCTTTCATCTCAAGGTGACCGGTCGCATCCCGCGTGACCTGGACGGCCGCTACTTGCGCAACGGCCCTAACGCGCTGGGCCTTGAGGATGTCCGCGCCCACCACTGGATGCTGGGTGACGGAATGGTGCACGGCGTCCGGCTGCGCGGCGGGCGTGCCGAGTGGTATCGCAACCGCTGGGTGCGGTCCTCGCAGGTGACGGCCAAGCTGGGGGAGACCTACCCGGGCCAGGCTCCGCCGGACGACTTCGCGTGCAACACGCATGTGATCCCGTACAAGGGCCGTATCCTTGCGTTGCAGGAGGGCGGGCCGCTGCCGTACGAGCTGGACGGCGAACTCAACACCGTGCGCCCGTACGACTTCCGCTCCACGCTGGGCGGCGCGTTCACCGCGCACACCAAGTACGACGCGACGGCCGACGAGCTGCACGCGATCGCGTACTACCCCACATGGGACCATGTGCGGCACATCATGATCGACCGGACCGGCCGGGTAGTGCGGACCACACGGATCCCTGTCGCGGACGCGCCGATGATGCACGACTTCGCGCTCACCGAGGAGTACGTGGTGATTGTGGACGTGCCGATCACTTTCGACGGTGCCGCCGCGGAGGCGGGCGCGACCGTGCCGTATGTGTGGAACGACAGGCATTCCATGCGCATCGGGCTGTTGCCGCGCACCGGCGGCACCACGCGCTGGTTCGAGATCGACCCGGTGTTCTACTCGCACACCCTCAACGCCTACGACCAGGGTGACACGGTCGTGGTGGAGTACACCGGGTTCCCCGCGCCGTTCTACGCCGCCGGGCGCGGCATGGGCGGACCTTCCGCGACCGGTGCCCCGACCCTCGACCGCTGGACGATCGACCTGCGCGCGGGCCGGGTCCACAGCAGCCGGCTGGACGACCGCCCGCAGGAGTTCCCCCGCATCAACGAGTCTCTGGTCTCGCGTCGGCACCGCTACGCCTACACCGCGAGCGCGGCCGAGATGTGGCGGGCGTACGAGACCGTTGACGGGGTGCCGCCGGACGAGAAGTTCACCAACTACCTGGTGAAGCACGACATGCTGCGGAGCAGCAGGCAGCTCCACCGCTTCCCCAAGGGCGCGGCGGCCAGCGAGCCGGTGTTCGTCCCGCGGCGCGGGGCGCGGGACGAGGACGACGGCTACGTCCTGTCGTATGTGAACGACCCCGACCGCGGCGCGACTGACCTGGTGATCCTCTCGGCCCAGGACTTCGGAGGCCACCCGCTGGCCCGTATTCACCTGCCCGGCCGGGTACCGCTGGGATTCCACGGCAACTGGATCGCGGACGCCTAGCCACGCACCACTCCAGGCCCCAGGCCCGCCTCGACGCCTGAAGGGTGTCTTTATCGCCGGTAGGTCGAGGGCCCGCAGCTCTCATGGGCCGATCGTGCCGTGCTCTCCGCTCTCGCCCGCCGGAAGGGTGTCAATATTCCGATCAGGCTGCCAAGCCGGGCTTGCCCTGGAGTTAGTGAGGCAGTCGGGGCGACGTGGTGTGGTACTCGTTGAGCAGTCCGCCAAGTACCTGGCGGAGCCTGACCGTGGCAGAGGGCAGGGCATGACGTTTCGGTGCACTTGGTGCACTTGGTGCGGGCTGTGCGTATCCATCGTTCGGCGACTGCGTTGGACCGTGGGCTTTGCGGTGGCGTTGGGATGACGGCTGTGCCGTTGCCGGCGAAGACGGCGTGGAACGCGGCGGTGAACTTGCTGTCCCGGTCCCGGATGAGGAACCGGAAGCACCCAGCCCTGTCGGGTCCATGAGCAGGTCGCGAGCGAGCTGGGTGACCCAGGCGCCGGTCGGGTGGGCGGTGACGCCCAGGACGTGAACGCGCCGGGTGGCGATCTCCATGACGAAGAAGACATAGAGACGTCTGAGGAAGACGTCTCCACGTGGATGAAATCGCAGGCGAGCAGCGTGTGGGCCTGCGCGCGGAGGAACGCGCGCCAGGTCTGCTGGGATGCTCGCTGGGGTGCGGGCGGTAGGCCGGAGCGGCGCAGGAAGCGTGGGATCGTGGCGGCAGCGACCCGATGCCCGAGCCGCCGGAGCTCACCTTGAAACCTGACGTACCCCCAGGTCGGGTTCTCCCGCGCCACACGCTGAATGAGCGCGAACATCTCTTCCGGCAATGACGGCTGGCCGGGGCCGATCGCCGTCTCGCGCCACTTCCGGCGCACCAGACGGCGGTGCCGGGTCAGATGCGTGCCTGGGGTGACCAGCCGATGGCGACGTAAGACGACGGGAACCATAGGCAATAGAGGCAGCCTTCAAGGATCACCCGACCGGGCATCCGCGTTCGACCGCCACCACTCAAGATCGGAAAAGGCCGGCAGGGCGTTGTGGGTCAATACGAGTGCGCTGAGTGTCAAGGACATTCCTCCTGAGACCAGGAAGGATTCGATGCCAGGGCCCCGCGACGGGGCAGTGATCGACTCGGAGCACCGGAGAAAGCAGGAAGAATGATGAAGAGGAAGGCGGCTCTGGCCGCGGGCGCTCTGGCGATCGTGTTCGGCGGCGCGGTACCGGCAGCGGCCGCGCCGACGACGGCCGCGTCCCGCACGGGGACGTTCTACGGCACCTATCAGCACTCCGACGGGTGCGTGTACCTGCGCTCCGCAGCCGGATACCACTATCTGTTGGAGGGCTACACGATGGGTGGCAACGGCGGCCTGTACAAGAAGGGCGGCGGCTTCATCGCGTACCCGGGCTGGAAGATCGCGGCACACGGTACCCAGTACAACAAGACGAGCACCACGTTGTGCACGACATGGGGTGCCTACAGGAGGATCAAGGCAACATCGATCCACGCCTACTGAACGGTGTCGCATGGACCGGCTGCTGTCGTCAATTTATGCCGTCGATGCCAGCGAACCGGCCCGTCACGGTCACTGCTCCCCGCACCTGTTGGGATGGCCCCTGCGACCGACACGACACCTGCAACCGGGAGACCTGCTCCCACGCACGGGGATGGCGAGGCCGGTGAGCACGGTCGCGTGTGCGCACCGTGTCTCGACACTCGCAGAGAGGGTCTCGAATGACAGCTGGTACCAGAGAAGAGGTGTGAAGGCCGCCTGTGGGATGTGGGCCGACATTCGTAGTTGGGCCTGGGGCGAGGCCTCGGCGTCGTCGCGTGACGTCTGTTTCGTGATCATGTGAGTCCGAGGAGGGCGAGCGGTCGGCTGGCCTCGCGGACGTTGTGCAGGACGCCGGCGGCGATGCTGCTCTTCCCGGCGAGGCGAAGGGCGCCGATGGCGAGGTTGCGCCAGGTCGCCATGGCGCGGGGCGCGGATCCGGTTCGCAGCTGGGAGGCGTCCTCGGCGAACGTCACGTCACGGACGTGGCGCAGGACTTCGATCTTCCAGTGGCTGCGGATCAGCCGGGCGAGCTCGGCTGGTGTGGCCTGTTCCGCAGTGAGGCTGGTGACCGCGTAGACGGCCTTGATGCTGATCTTGCCGGTCTTGCTGTCCACTCGGCGGCGCTTGAGCTGGACGGTCTGGCGGGCACTGGCAAAGAGCAGGCTGTTCACCGTGCACACCTTGATGCGGCGGATCTCGCCGCGGCTGTGGCAGGTGTCGCGGGTGCGTCTCTGCAGGGGGATCTGATTCCAGGGAGGGGACTTGAGCTGCTTGTGGAGCTTGTTCTGGTTCCCTTTCGCGATCACGATGTAGTGCGCGCCTCGGCCGAGCAGGTAGCTGGCGTGCTCGCGCTGGGTGTGCATGGCGTCGCTGGTCACGACCATGCCTGCCAGGTCGGCGAGGGTCTCCAGCAGAGGCTGGAAGCAGGTGATCTCGTTGGTCTTCTCGCCTACGTCGAGTTGGGCCAGGGCCAGGCCGGAGAGGTGGTCGCAGGCGGCGAGCAGATGGATCTTGCGGCCCGTGGCCCTGGCTGCTCCGCGCAGGGTCTTGCCGTCGACCGCCACCGCGTGCGGTTGACCGTCGGCCCCAGCGCGCCGGTCGGCCGGCCAGCGGCCCACCGCCCGGTCCAGAGCGTCGCCGTCGATGCGGCCCAGCCGCCGCACCGTCGCCTCCGCTGGCAGGCACTGCTTCGGGGACAGCGGATCGGGTCGTACGCCAAGGCGCTCCAGGACGGACGGCGGGGCGTCGGTGATCCACTCACCCACCGCCGGCAGGGAAGTCGCTCCGGTAAGGACCGCGCACGCGGTCAGCGCGAGCACGACGACCAGAGCGTGCCGTACGCCGCGCGGATCGCGAGGGTCGGGCACCTCGGCCAGTCGCTCCAGCAGGCCCGGGATCTCCTCGGGCACGGCCCCGGGATGCTTGCGGAGTTGGTCAAAGGCAGGCGGGATCGGCGATGATGCGTCGGCAGCCACGGTCTTCCACTCGGATCACGGGGCGTCGAGAACTCCATGATCTTGGAAGGGCAGGTCATCCGCCTGGGGCGTCCTCGGCTTCCCAGCGCAGCAGGTCGCCCGGCTGGCACTCGAGCACCTCGCAGAGCGCGGCGAGCGTCGCGAAGCGCACCGCCTTGGCGCGCCCGTTCTTGAGTACCGCCAGGTTGGCGGGCGTGATCCCTACGCGGTCCGCCAGCTCGCCCACGGACATCTTCCGCCTGGCCAGCATCACGTCGATGTCGACGGCGATCGGCATCAGATCACCTCGTCCAACTCGGCCCGCATCTGCGACGCTTCGACGTCGCGCGCGACGGCCTGGGCGAGCAGCATCCGCAGCAGCAGCACGATGAGCGCAACCCCCAGGATGGCCACGCCAACCCCGCCCATGATGACGGTGACGCCCGGGTCGTCCCGCTGGCCCGGCGCATTGATGACCGTGACCGCGAACCACACGAGGGCAGCCGCCACGATCGCGCCGATCACGCCGTCCACGTACCGGAAGGCGGCATGGGAGAACACGGTTCCGCGTCGCACCATCGCCACCAGCCGCCATACGCAGACCAGAGCGACCTGGACCGACACCATGCCCAGAATCGTGATCACACGCAGCGGGGTCAGCGGGAGTGACCCGTCCTCCGGGTCACTCCCGCTGACCAACGCCCACACCATCAATGCCTGTACGAACACGGTGCCGGCGAGCACCACCACGAGCACAGCGCGAAGCGCACGCACTGCCAGCTTTCCCATGACCCCACCTTCCATCGAGTTGCGATGGGAATCTATCGATATTCGATAGGTGAAACAAGGGCCGGGATGGAGAGTGGGCGGCAGTTTCGCACCGCGGCGGGACGCCGCCTGTGCCACGTTCCGTGGTCGGATGGTCATTCCCGCCCGCACGGATGGCACGGCGTCCGGTGTGCACGTGCGGCGGTACGGTTCAGGTCGACCTGGGCGAGGCGGCGGCTTCGTCCGAGCGCAATGAGATCCGGCACACCGCGTAGGTTGCTCACAACTCCGTCCCATAACCTCGTGCATGGAGACGTCGGATGCCACGTGTATCCACTCTGAGGAGGCGATGGTGTTCGGAAGGGACACGCGGTTGTTTGCGGGCGCCGTGATCGTGGCCTGCATGGCGCTCGTCGGCCCCAGCGCACCAAGCGGCGCGCCCCTTGCCAGGTCACTGCCCGTCGATGCCGTCAGGGGTGTCGTGCCGAACCGGGTCATGACGTGGAACATCTGCAACCCCTGTGAGGAAAGCAACGTCGACCGCGCAGCGGAGATCGCCACGTATGCGCCCCAGGTGATCGGCCTACAAGAAGCGTGCGTGCGTGATGTCGAGAGGATGCGGGACTATCTGGAGCGCTTTTACGGGCTGGTTTACCACGTCGAGTACGGGATGGTTCTTCGGAATTGGGGCCGCTGCGGGGGAGCGCCGTGGAGTCCGGGGGCATTCGGCCAAGCGATCCTTTCGGCGGCGCCGATGACGAACCCGGTCAACGTGGAATACCCCGACGGCGGATCCGAGGACCGTGGGTACATGGCAGTGACCACCAGTGTGGGCGGCCGGTCCGTCCGGGTCTTCAACACACACCTCGCTCAACGACGTCAGGAGGCAGTCCGAGCAGACCAGACCGACATACTCGCCGCAGCCGTCGCCCGGCACGACCGCGCGATCGTTCTCGGCGACTTCAACGCTGTGCCGGACGCTCCCGAGCTCACCGGGATGTGGGCACTGGCCGCGGACACAGACCCCCAGTGTCATCCCTCGTCTACCGGAACCTGCAAGCCGACCACCGACTGGCAGAGCAAGTTTGACTACATTTTCCTGCGAGGCATCGTCCCGCTCGAGCACCGTGTGCTTCCGACCCCGTACTCGGACCACCACCTGCTGCACACCGACCTGGACCCAACTTGAGTAGGCGCCTGCGGCTTGGAGGTCCATGGCCATATTGCGGGCGGCCTGGGTGGCCCAGGCTGCGGTGGGGTGTGCGGTTGTGTCGAGGATCCGCCGATGTTCCACACGGTGCCGGCGGCGACCTTGATACCGATGACGGTGAGTTCGCCGTGGATGCGCCGGTACCTCCGGCTCGATTTCTCTTGTGCCGGCCGTAGTACCAGGGCGCGCACGGATCGTGCAGTGCGGGGTTGTCCCGGCCTCGGCGGCGCTGGCCTGCTCGGCGGGCAGATCGGTGACCGCGTAGACGGTTTCTGTGGACCACTTCTTCGCGCCGATCTTCCGGCGCTTCCGGCGGATCTGGACGACCTGGCGGGCGTGCGGGAAGAGCAGTCCGTCCACCGTGACTGCCTTCACCTCGCGGATCTCCTCCCGTCAGTGGTCGCGCGTGGTGGAACGGTGCAGGACCGGCACCTTTGTCCAGGGAAGTTTCCTCAACTGCCCGGCCAGGCTCGGCTGTTGTCCTTGACGGACAGGAGGTAGTGCGTGTGACGCTCCTCGACGAGATAGACGGCATGGGGCCGCTGGCCGTGTAAAGCGCCCACGGTGACCATGCAGCCGGTCAGGTCGGCGTCGTCGATCTGCTCCAGCAACGGGGGAACTCGGGTATCTCGTTGGTCTTGGCACCGATCTCCCGCAGGGCAGCGGTGACGGCGTCGCTGTGGCGTACGGCCGTCAGGACGAAGACCTGGCTGCCGTCGGGGCTTGCCGCGCAGGCACGTGCCGTCCACGCGAATGCCGATCGTCTCGGTCCGGCGGGCCGGTCGGGATCGCTGAGGGCGCGGTGGCGGCGACACTGTTCGCGCTCGCTCATTCCGTCGGGAGTGCGTGGGCAGGGCGCCGCAGCGGCCAGGGCAGCCAGGTGGGCGAAGCCCGCTCGGGCCAGAGCCGAGGCGTCCACTTGCCCGAAGGCGTCGCGCAGCATGCGCTCGCTGGGGCAGCGGTAGCGGCCGGTCAGCGGATGGAAGGGGAGTCCGAGCCGGCGCAGTGTCTCGGGGCTGGACCGGTGGGCCCACTCCGCTATCGTGGTAAGGGAGTTGTGGTCGGACGCGGTCGCAACGAGCACGGCAACTTTGCGGATCTTGAAGCGTAGAGAACTCCATGATCCACAGGAACCGTGCTCGTTCTACGTCAGCCCCCTCACCAGCTCAAACCCGGACGAGTCCGGAGTCCTCGGGCTCATCGATCCTACGAATGACCGGCGTGAACCCGCGCTAGAAACGTAGGACAAGCTCAACCCCACACCTGCAGGAGTGATCCACTTCGCACCTCAGGACCCCGCACCTCTCACCGAGGCCGCGTAACATCAACCACTACGGGAACCCTCGTCGAGCTTTTCCACCGCTCCGAGGACGCGCCCCCCGCCGAGGCCGTATCAGAGCTCGAGCATGGGCCAACCCAGAGCGGCCCTCTTCGGCTCGCAATGGGGCTACGCTGCGCAAACGGTTCCCACATGAGGGCGCGAAACGACAGGAACCTGTGACACCCTTGGCCCGTGCAGATACACAAACGTCAAGTGGCCGCGACCGCGGCGATGGCGATCGTGTTGGCGGGGACTGCAGCGTGTGGCGGGAGTTCGGGCTCCTCGCCCAAGTCTTCGGGATCCACCACATCGGCGTCCAAATCATCAGGTCTTCCCGGAAGCACGGCCGCTTCTAACACGGGTTCCGCGGACGAAAGCGATTCGACCACGGCAACGTTGAAGGGACTTGACTACTGCAGCCTGCTGGATCCGGCAGCCCTGGCCGCGGCTGGAATCCAGGATTCGAAGGGGCAGCTCCCGGCCGACTACCCGAACGTCCTCGGCTGCTGGTGGATGCAGGACAAGACCATCGTCAGCCTCACCGTCAGCGTGGGCGCTCAGGTCAACGACCTGAGCAAGGGAGAGAAGCAGGACTTCTCGGGCTTCGAGGGCGCGTCGCAGTACAACGAGATCACGTCCGAGTGCTTCGTCGACGTCAACGTCGGCCTCGACCAGTTCCGGGTCGACATCGCCGACCCCAGCAGGGAGAACAAGGCGCTCACCGGCAAGAAGTGCGACGTGGGGGTCCAGTTGGCACGCCAGGTGGTGGCCAAGATCAAGAAGTAGGATGGCGCCCCTTCCTGACGCGGCAACCTTGCGGATCTTGAAGCGTAGGAACTCCGTGATCCACAGGAACCGTGCTCGTTCTACGTCAGCCCCCTCACCAGTTCTTCTCCGGACGAGTCCGGAGAGCTCCGGGGCCCTGACTTTTTTAGTCCTCACTCAGAGATCATGCGAGACGCCGAGTCATAATTGCGCGGGTTCGCGCCATTTGATCCATCGACACGGCATACCTTCAGGCCTGCGTAGCTGAAGTCTGGGAGGTTCCCAAACGGACCCCAGAGCGTAGTGTAGCTACTCTTGAGGTATTTTGAGCCGAGATAGGTGCCGTCCACCCAAGCGTAGGCCATGACGCCGCCCGCGGAGGAAGTGCAAGAGTTCCAATTTGGGCGTAGTCGTCGTTGGCTCCGCCGCCGGGTGCTCCTTCGCCGTAGTCGATGAAATCGACTTCGCCACAGCCGCCGGCGTCAGTAGTGAAGACCGAGAAATCGTCGGATGCGAGGGTGCCGGTCGATGCGTGCGCTTCGGCTACCGGCGCCCCCCCATACGGCGATTGCTGCTGCGACGGCCTGCGGGCCTCCGGGCTCAGCGCATCCTCAGCCTCCTGGCTGCGGGCGATGACGGATGCCAGGAGGCCGAGGGTGACCGAGGAGAGGGTGGTGCGCTTGCCGAATGTCTCGTCCGTGCAGGTCACGCGGCATGTCTGTATTCGTGGAGGATGCCGCCAAGGCGGTCGTGGCGTCGTATGTCGAGGTGGCTGAGTGCCGTAGCAGGAAACGTTTGCCCTGTTGTGATGTGACGCGCCGTTCCGGTGCTGTGCCGGGCGGCGCGTGGCCGTCACCCTGTCCGGGCAGAACGAGTACGTGTACGCGAGATCGACGATGACGAAGGCAGACGGCTGCTTCGGATCATCCGCCGGGGAACCGGGGCGGTGGTGACCTGGCGGCGCGCCCAGATGTCCTGCTGTCCGCCCAGGGCATGCCGGTGGCGAAGATCGCCGAGGTCACCTTCACCAGCGCGGACCGGGTCCGGGATGTGATCCACAACTTCAACGCCGACGGCTTCGACTCCCTGTATCCGAAGTACAAGGGCGGCCGGCCCAGGACCTTCACCCTGCCCGAGCGGCGCGAGATCAAGAAAATCGCCAAGTCCAAGCCGCCCGAGCACGACCTGCCGTTTTCGACCTGGAGCCTGACCAAACTCGCGGACTTCCTGGCCGCCGAGGGGGTGGTCGACGACATCAGCCACGAGGGCCTGCGCATCTTGCTCCGCGAGGAAGGCGTCTCCTTTCAACGCCTGAAGACCTGGAAGACCTCCTGCGATCCCGACTATGCGGCCAAGAAGGCCCGCGTCGAACACCTCTACGCGATTGCCGACGGCGAGGTCATACCTGAGGAAGGCGAGCCCGAAGTCGTCTTCTGCATGGACGAGTTCGGGCCGCTCAACCTGATGCCTCACCCGGGCCGGCAGTGGGCCGAACGCGGAGGCAAACATAAGAACCCCCACCGCGAACCGCGCCGCAGGCGGGGGCGACCTACAACCGCTACGGCGGAGTACGCCATCTGTTCGCCGCCCTGGACCTGGCCAAGGACAAGCTCTACGGCCACATCAAGCCGGTCAAGAGGCGCACCCAGTTCCTGGAGTTCTGCCGCTACCTGCGCAGTCTCTATCCGCCCGAGGTCCGTATCGCGATCGTCTGTGACAATTTCTCCCCGCACCTGACCACGAAGAAGTGCCAGCGGGTCGGCACCTGGGCCGCGGCAAACAGCGTCGAGATCGCCTACACCCCGACCAACAGTTCCTGGCTCAACCGCATCGCAGCCCAGTTCACCGCCCTGCGCTACTTCACCCTCGACGGTACCGACCACGCCAGCCACAAGGAACAGGGCAGCATGATCCACCGCTACATCATCTGGCGAAACCGCCACGCCGACGACCGGCGCCTACGCACCGTCGTCGACAAGGCCAACGTCGCCTGACTCGTGATTTGCGGCGCATCACACTAGACAGCGCCCGCAGCAAGCATCCCGAAAGGCCCGAAACGCTATGCGCTTTACCTCTGAGACGTCGTCCGGCGGCGTCTTTGAACAGCTCTTTCTTCTCGGCGACATCCCTGGCGTGCTATGGACTCCACTAGGTGCTGACGGGACCCGCCCCCTGGTCGTAATGGGGCACGGCGGCGGTCAGAACAAGAAGGCCCCCGGCATCGTGGACCGTGCGCGCCGTTTCGTGGCCGAATGCGGTTTCGCCGTGGTGGCGGTCGATGCGCCTAGCCACGGTGACCGGCCGGAACATGAGGAGTTCGCCCGGATCGCGACCGAGTACGAGGCCCGGCTTGATGCCGGTGAGGGACTGGCCCCGCTGATCGCCAGCTTCCAGGCGCTCGTTGTCCGCCAGATTGTGCCGGAATGGCAGGCAGTCCTCAACGCGGTCCAGAAGCTCAGTCATGTTGGCATTGGCCCAGTTGGCTACTGGGGTGTGTCGCTGGGCTGCGTGATCGGTGTCCCGCTTATTGCCGCCGAGTCCCGGGTCCGGGCGGCGGTGCTGGGCCTGGGCGGTGCTGAGGTGTCAGCCGAGACCGCCGCGCGGATTACCGTCCCGGTGGAGTTCCTCGTGCAGTGGGACGATGAGCGAGTGCCACGGACCCAGAGCCTGGCACTGTTCGACGCCTTCGCCTCAACCGAGAAGACGCTGCACGCCAACCCCGGCAAGCACGGTGAGGTCCCGGCATTCGAGATAGACAGCACGCTGCGGTTCTTCGCCCGGCACCTTGGCTGATACCGGCGCCTGTACTCCGTGACGCGCCGATTGGGATCCGTTCCCGATGGGAGCGTTCAGCGCGCACTGGCCAGAGTGGCCGACAAAGTTCAGGTGCGGACACGTAACCGTTCCGGTGCCTGCACCAGGACATCGCCAGGGCGAACGTTGCCTGACGCGGCATTAGCTTGTCGGGATCGTCGATTGGTGTGGGCAGTGGGTGTAGGGGTCGGGCGTTCGCGATGCCTTGGCGCGGTCGGTGGGAGTTGTACAACTGCTCGAACTCTCGCAGGGCGTACAGGAGGTGGCGCTGGTTCCAGATCAAGGTTCGGTTCCAGGAGTTCGTGTCTGCAGGTCCGCACCCACCTTTCCATGATCGAGTTCATTCTCGGCATCTGGATGCCGGTGAGGACGCCCTCGATCTCCGTGTCCTTGAGGACGGCGTCGAACAGGGCGGGGAACTTCCCGTCCCTGTCCCGGGGCATGAATCGTGCCCGGCAGCCTATGCCCTCGAGGTCCATGACGCACAGGGTTCCACTGTCGTAATCTCCCGCGGAGGAAACGGCATCGCCGAGGAGC
Source organism: Streptomyces sp. NPDC059679 (assembly GCF_042734105.1). NCBI lineage: Bacteria > Bacillati > Actinomycetota > Actinomycetes > Kitasatosporales > Streptomycetaceae > Streptomyces > Streptomyces sp. NPDC059679. Next base: position 31,766 of record NZ_JBHWES010000098.1, read on the forward strand.
GCAAGTGCGCGGGCGGCGTCGTACGGGTCCCCGACGGCCAGCAGACCGGTACGGGCGCGAGCCAGGTTTTCAGCGGCTTGAGCCGGGTCCCGCCTCGCCATCGTGACCAGACCGAGGCCCAGTCGGGACAGGGCCACGCCGCGCTCGTAGCCGATGGCTTCCCGTGTGGTGAGAGCCTGGCCGAGGAAGTTCTGTGCTTCCTGTAGCTGCCCGGCTTGAAGGTGTGCCTCGCCCAGACCGTTGAGCGCGCTTGCGCCCGCTGCCGCGAATTTCCGTCTTCCTCCGCAATCCGGAGTGCCTGCTCGTACCAGGAGACTGCCTCGTCGGCCTGGTCGGCGTTGCGGTATCCACTTCCGCCGGAGGTCAGCACCCGGCTCTCGCCCTGGCGTTCGCCGGCAGCCCGTGCGGCGGTGAGCCCGATCTGATGGGCTTCGATCCACAGATCCACAGATCCACAGATCCACAGATCCACAGATCCACAGATCCACAGATCCGCGGGCCGGAGGCGCAGAGCCAGCGGCCAGATGGCGTCCACCAGCTGCCGGCAGGTGGCGTGCCACCCTGCCGCCGCGCTGTGCCGCACCGCGGCCATCAAGCCGTTGTGTCAGCCCTCGGCCGAGGGCGAGAGCAACGTGTCAGCTGCCGTGGCGCTGAAGAGATACCAGTCCACAAAACGCCCAGCACCTACGCCGGCCACCGGATCGGAGACAGGGTGACACGGCGCGGCAGAGGCGCGTGCCGGGGGCGGCTCGTGGGCGCCGGAGGCGAGCTGACCCCGTGGCGTTAGCGCCGACGTTAACGATCAGTTATCGCCCCTGGCTAGGGTTTTCCGTGATCAATTCAAAACGCGCTTGCGGCGGGTGGAGGAGTAGATGTGAGCACGAATCCATTTGACGACGAGGGCGGCCAATTCTTCGTTCTGGTGAATGACGAGGAACAGCATTCTCTGTGGCCTGCCTTCGCCGAAGTTCCGGCGGGCTGGAAAACCGCGTTCGGCCCGGACAGCCGTCAGAACTGCGTGGGACATGTCGAGCAGAACTGGACCGATCTGCGGCCGAAGAGCCTGCGCGAGTCCATGGCCGCCGACGTGGCGGTGCGCCGCACTTGATACGAGGAGAAGCCCTTGTCCACTGAGCAGACCACCACTGAGCTGCCGCCGACGCACAACGAGCGCGGCGTCATCGCCGAACACTACTATTCACTGCAGAGCCTCGGCGCCATCGAGGCCACGCGCGAGGTCATGCGGGTCGAACCGGCCACCAAGGAGGCGCTGCTCGTCGGCCTCTACCAGTCGGCCGAAATCGCGCTCTACAACCTCGCCGACCTCCTCGACCGGGCCGGCAACCACCTGGGCAACCACGACATCGACCAGTGCGTGACAAACCTGCACTGGGTGCGCAGCTTCCACCGCGTGCTGGTCCGCCTCAGCCATGACGCGCTCCGCATCAGCGGCGACTGGAGCGGTGAAGCACCGCGCTGGCCCATCGACACGACCCCCGGGTACGGCGAATTCCTGCCGGCGCTCCAGCGTTTCGACAAGACGCTCACCCAGTTGGTCGAGGAAGACGGACTGGACGTGCGGACGACGATCGCCGAGTCCTCGCTCGAAAGCCCGGGATACGGCATCCTGCACTGCGCACGTATCGCGAATCACGACGCCCGCGTGTGGAGCACGAACCTGTCCAAGGCGGCACACCCCGCGCCCGGCGTCGCAACGGACCTGCTGCTCGCCTCGGAACACCTACGGCACGCGGTCCACGAGCACCACCTGGCCGGCGATACCTACTTCACGCAGTTCCGGGCGCTCCACCAGATACCCGAGCTCCTGGTGCGGGAGATGAACGACCGCATCGAGATCGCGACCCGCAGCGCGCGCCAAGGCGGCATCGCCACCGCCGTCGAGCTGCTGGACGGCGTGGCCGAGCTGTACGCCGTGATCGAGGCATGCCTGCCGCCGATCGTCGACAACCTGAGCACCCACGACTACCACCAGATCCGGGAAAACCTCGGCCTGACCAGCGGCAGCCACTCGGTCGGCATGCGCTTCCACCTCTTCACGGACCTGTACGAGCAGTTCACCCAGACGCTCGTGGAGCTGGAGGAGTCCGGCAACGACCACCCGCTCCTGCCGCGTCTGCGACGGCACGCCGTCGACCTGCGCGTCTTCATCTTCGCCTGGCGCGATATGCACCTGCACCTCCCGCGCAACAACCTCGGTGGCAACGAGACCAAGTCGCTCACGGGCGCCCCGGATGCGGTCCGCACCGTCCGCAAGATGCGGGACAACGCGGCGACGGCCGACCCGCTGGCGCGATGCACCAAGGGGAACCACCCGACAAGTTCCGCCGGTCCGCTCGCCGACTACCTCGACGGGCCGGAATCGTCCGACACTCTGCTGCTCGCCGTGACCGGCAAGGCCACGCAGTCCAACTTCCCCGACGTGCAGGAGCGGCAGAACTTCTTCTCCCAGCGCACCCCGTTCACTCGGCCGCCCCGCCGCGACGTCTAGCACGGGGGAGGACCCAAGATGCACGGAGCGATAGCCGGGCTGTTCGGGCGTCGGGTGGCGGAGCGGTCGGGGTCGGTGGCGTTGGTGTGTGGTGGGGAGTCGGTGTCGTACGGGGAGCTGGACGGGCGG
>NZ_JBHWES010000099.1:0-33699 GCF_042734105.1 Streptomyces sp. NPDC059679
CTCGCCGGGCACCCGCCGGACACCCGTCAGATGTGTGCCGCTCCCGCGCCCGCCTCCGCGTTGTCACCGCGCTTGGTGAACGCCGCCACCGCGGCCGCCAGGAGCGAGACGACGCCCGCGACGGTGAAGGCGACGCCCATCCCCGACACGAAGGTGTCATGCGCCACGCCGGTGATCTTGCCGACCAGCTCCGGCGGCGTGTCCGGGGTGAGCGGGGCCTTGCCGACCTCGACCGCCTTGGACGCCCCGTCCAATTGCTCCGCGGACATCGGCGGGAGCCCGGCGCGCTGCCAGGCGCCGGGCAGGTCGTCGTCGACCTTGGCGGCCATGACCGCGCCGAGCGCGGCCGTACCGATACTGCCGCCGACCTGCATGGATGCCTGCTGGAGGCCGCCGGCGACGCCGGAGAGCTCGATCGGCGCGTTGCCGACGATGACCTCGGTGGCACCGACCATCACGGGGGCGAGGCCGAGGCCGAGGAGGCCGAACCACAGGGACATCTCGCCGGTGGAGGAGTCCACGTCGAGGGTGGACGCGCCGAACATCGACACGGAGGTGACCAGCATCGCGGCCACCAGCGGGATCCGCGGCCCGAGCTTGGTGATCAGCAGCCCGGCCAGCGGCGAGGCGACGATCATCATGGCGGTCAGCGGCAGCAGGTGCAGTCCGCTGTCGACGGGGCTCATGCCGTGCACGTTCTGCAGATAGAAGGTGACGAAGAAGATCCCGCCCATGAACCCGAAGGCCATCAGCACCATCAGCACGGTGCCGGCGGACAGCGGAACGGAGCGGAACATGCGCAGCGGCAGCAGCGGCTCGCTGGTCCTGGTCTCCCAGAACGCGAAGGCCGCGAAGCAGACGACGGAGATCCCGAGGAACAGCAGCGTCCGGGAGTCGCCCCACTGCCATTCGCCGGACTTGATCACCGCCCAGATCAGGCAGAACATCGCGCCGGACAGCAGCGCGATACCGGGGATGTCAAAGGACTTGGGCGCGTTCTCGGCGCGGTGGTCCTTGAGGATGGCCAGCCCGAAGACGAGGGCCAGGACACCGACGGGGACGTTGATGTAGAAGACGGACTGCCAGTTGACGTGCTCGACGAGCAGACCGCCGATGATCGGTCCGCCCGCGGTGGACGCCCCGATGACCATGCCCCAGATGCCGATGGCCATATTGAGCTTCTCGGCCGGGAAGGTGGCGCGCAGCAGGCCGAGCGCGGCGGGCATCAGCAGGGCGCCGAACAGGCCCTGGAGTACGCGGAAGGCGACCAGCAGGGTCACGCTGCCGGACAGGGCGATGGCGGCCGAGGAGGCGGCGAAGCCGACGACCCCGATCAGGAAGGTCTGGCGGTGGCCGAAGCGGTCACCGAGCTTGCCGGCCGTGATCAGCGAGACGGCGAGGGCGAGCAGATAGCCGTTGGTGATCCATTGGGCGTCGGCGAGCGAGGCGTTCAGGTCTTCGGCGATGGCGGGGTTGGCGATCGCGACGATCGTGCCGTCGAGGGCGACCATCGTCACGCCGATGGCGACGGTCAGCAGCGTCAGCCATGGGTGGCCCCGCAGTCCCTTCGCGGGATCGGGTATGGGAGGTTCCGGCGCCGCGTGGGCGACGGTGGTCTCAGACGTCATGTGGGGAGGCTAGTGTCAGTCGCTGACAATTGACAAACAAGTTCACGATTCGGTAACTGTCAGCTTTCCCACAGGTATGGTGAGCGGCCCGAACGCGCCAGAAAGAGAGCTCCAACAGGTGACAACGGACCAGGCGGTGGCCCCGCCACCAGCGGGACTTCGGGAACGCAAGAAGCAACGCACACGAGCCGCCCTGGTGCACTCGGCCCTTGAGCTGTTCACCCGGAACGGATACGACCACACGACGGTCGACGAGATCGCGGACGCGGTCGACGTCTCCCAGCGCACCTTCTTCCGGTACTTCGCCAACAAGGAGGAAGTCGCCTTCGCCACCCAGGATGTGGCGGAGTCCCACTTCTTCGCTGCCCTGGTCGACCGCCCCGCCGACGAGGCCCCGCTCGCCGCCCTGCACGGCGCCGTCCTCGGCGCCTGGGACACCATCGGCGAGGCCGTCACACAGCTGGTCCCCCAGGACCTCCATATGCGCATGTACTGCGTGATCGAGTCGACCCCCGCCCTGCTGGCCGTACATCTGCGCCGCACCGCCGAGCTGGAGGAGCGGCTGGCCCGGGAGATCGCCCGCCGCGAGGGCCTTGACGTCGACGCGGATCCGCGGCCACGCCTGGTGGTCGCGGCGTTCGGCGGGGTGATCCGGGTGGCGGGCCGACTGTGGGGCGAGCGCCAGGGCACCAGCATGGAGTCACTGCGGGACCTGACCGCCTTCCACCTCGAGCATGTCGGGGCGGCGCTGGCCGAGCGATGGGACAGATAATCCCAAATCAGACAAATACAATGAAAAGCCTCCGGCGAAATCCCCTTCAAACGTGAGAAGCGTCACGGCATTTGGCAGCCACCGCCACCCGTCTCCTAGGGTGTCCCGCGGTGACTTCCTTCTCTGAGCTCGGCTCCCCCTCCCCCGGCTCCACCGCCTGGCGTGCGCTGCTCGCCCTGGCGGTGGTGTTCGTCCTGCTCGCCACCACCGGCTGGACCGCCATGCGGCAGCAGAGAGGGCCCGCGGGGTCGCTGGCCGTGGAGCTGGCCGCCTGGCGTAAGGGACACCTCCCCGCAGTCGCCAGGGGGCACCGCCCAGCGGTAGCCGGGGGAGGCGTACCGGGCGGCCGGGCCCTCCCCGACCCGTCCGGCCCGCCGCGCCGCCTGGCCCGCTTCCTGGACTCGCTCACCGCCGCCCAGCGCGAGCACCTGGCCCGCCGCTACCCGCTGGTGCTCGGCAATATGAACGGCGCGCCGGTGGAGCTGCGCTACCACGCCAACCGGATCGCCCTCGTCCGGGCCCGGAACATCGAGCGCAAGCGGATGCACGACAGCGCGCTCACCCCGCTCGGCCGGCAGAACGCCGGGCGCCGGATGGAGCGCTACGAGGAGCTGCTGAGCGGCCACCGGCAGATCCTCGCCTTCGACCCCACCGGCTCCGGGCGGGCCGCCGAGGTCTTCGGCGACCTGGAACACGCCGGCCGCGTCTCGGTCGTGGTGCCCGGTGTGGACACCAACATCCTGAGCTTCCAGAAGGACAGGCGCGGCTACACGGCGGTGGACGGCATGGCCCGCGCCCTCCACGACGCCGAGCGGGCCCTCGACCCGAACGGCAACAACGCCGTCATCGCCTGGGCCGACTACACCTCGCCCAGCGGCGTCGGCATGGACGCCGCCACCGGCAAGCTCGCCGCCGAGGGCGCCCTGCGACTGCGCGCGCTGGTCAACGGCCTGCCCGCGCTCACCCGCGTCTCGCTGATGTGCCACAGCTACGGTTCGGTGGTGTGCGGGGTGGCCGCCCGCGACCTGGCGCCCAAGGTCACCGATATCGCCGTCGCCGGCAGTCCCGGTATGCGCGCCGACCACGCCTCCGATCTGGGCACCAGCGCCCGGGTCTGGGCGATGCGCGACTCCGGCGACTGGATCCAGGACATCCCGCATGTGGAGGTCGGCGGGCTCGGCCACGGCGCGGACCCGGTCTCCTCCGACTTCGGAGCCCGCGTCCTGTCCGCCGACGGGGCACAAGGGCACGCCGGGTACTTCGAGCCGGGCACCACCAGCCTGGAGAACTTCGCCCGGGTGGGGATCGGCTCGGTCCAGTCCGTCCGCTGCGCGGACGACGACACCTGCCGCTCCGGTCTGAGCTGACGGCCGCACCTGCCCCGTCGGACAGCCCGAGCTGCCCCGTCCGGCAGCCCGATTTGCCCCATCCGCCCCCTGCCGTCGGCCCTGAGCTGACAGTGGGAACCTGAGCTGACGGCTGAAAATTAGCTGACGGCGCAAATTGATTTGACGCGCGTAACCTCCGAGGGGGGACGGGCGGGCCCCCGCCGCATACGATGAGCCGCATGGGTGATGTGCTGGCCGGTTTTCAGACCGTCTGGGAGTTCGATACCGACTCCGTGCTCATCCGCTTCGAACGGGGGATTCGTACGCCGAAGCTGCTGCAGGCGCTCGGCGAGCGTCGCATCCCCTACGAGGCGCTGTCCGCGGTGGAGGTCACCCCCGGCAAACGGGGGACGATAGTGCTGCGCGCCGTGCCCAGACCCGGCGCCGACCCCCTGATGGACGCCGCCGACGGCCAGCTCAAGGACGGGGGCGACCCGTACCGCCTGGTGCTGCCCGCCGAGCGCGGATCGCTCGCCGAGTACTACGCCGAGGAGATCCGCACCGCCCTCGGCCCCGCGGCCGCCACCGCCGCCGAGTCCTATCTGGTCGCCGCGCCCACGCCGCCGCTGTCGTTCAAGGCGTACGACGGCAAGGCTTCCTTCGACGGCAAGGCAGTCTCGTTCCGCTGGTTTTGGACCGGTGCCTCCTCGGCCAAGTGGAAGGCCGGGGACCAGCGCTTCCGGATCGACGAGCTGTCAGGCGTCGAATGGCGCTCACCGGAGTCCAAGGGGGGCGCCGGCGGCTCCCCCAAACAGGGGCGCAGCGGCTACCTGCGGCTGCTGGAGCACGGCGCGGAAGGCGGGCGCGGCGGCGCGGACGGCTCGGCCAACGGCATGGGCGGGGCGCGTGCGCGGGCGGGTGCGGGCGTGGTCGCATCCGGTTCGGCGGGCGCGGGGAGCGCCGGAACCGTGACGCGGCCCGACCACGACCCCGCCGCGGTGGTCTTCGGCCTGGGCTACGGCCTGGTCCACGAGTCGCTGCCGTTCGCCGCGGCGGTGCTGGAGGCCGTACGGAGCTCCACCCCGGACCCTTCCGCGGGCCGCGCCCGCTCGGCGGCCCAGCCAGGGCGGCGCGACCCGGCCGATATCGCGGACCGCATTCGCCACCTCGGCGAACTGCATACGGCGGGACTGCTGACGGACGACGAGTTCAGCTCGAAGAAGGCCGAACTGCTGGCGGAGCTCTGACGGCCTGAGGGCACCTCGGGGGCACCTGGGGGCGCCTGAGGGCAAGCCCATACCGGGGTATGACGTCCGGGCGCGCCGTCACCCCTACGCTGTAAGCCGCCATGTCCCAGCCGCCGCAAGCCCAGACGCCGCCCGACCGCGGGGCGTCAGGGGCGTCCACCGCCGTGCCGTCCGCCGCCGTGCCGTCCGCCGCGCACGAGAGCCTGCTGTCGGCCACCCGGCGGCACACCACCTCCCTCACGCGGGCGCTCGTGACGCCCACATACCCCGCGACCCCGCTGCTCGCCAGCTCTTCCAGGCGCTGGCTGCGGCGGCTGCCGTACGCGGTCGCGGGCCTGCTCACCATCATCCTGCTCCCCGTCACCGCCCAGCTCCTCACCAACGACTACGGCCTGAACGGGGGCCTGGCCACCGTGTTGGCCGCCGCCCAGGCCGGGCCGCTGCTGCTGGCCGTCACCCGCCCGCTGCCCGCCTGGTGGATCGCCTTCATCGCCGACACCGTCGGCTCGCTCGCGGTGTTGGGCTACGCCGACCTCCCCGAGCGCAGCTGGCCGTGGACGCCGCCCAACATCATCGGCTATCTCTTCCTCCTCCTCTTCCTCGCGCTGCGCGAGCCCCGCCACACCCTGGTCGCGGTCTGGCTGGTCACCGGCGGCGTGGGTGTGGTCATGGGGATACCCGGCGCGAGGTACAGCGACGGCACCAATGTGCTGACGTTCGTGCTCGGCGGTGTGGTGCTGCTGGTCGGCGGCGCGCTGCGGGAACGCGGGGACGCGCAGCGGCGGCTGGCCGAGCAGGAGACGATCAGCGAGGCCGAGCGGGCCCGCCGCACCCTGCTGGAGGAGCGCGCCCGGATCGCGCGCGAGCTGCACGACGTGGTGGCGCACCATATGTCGGTGATCACCGTGCAGGCGGACAGCGCCCCGTACCGGATCGGCGGCCTCCCGCCCGAGGCGGCGCGGGAGTTCGGCACCATCGCGGCCACCGCCCGCGAGTCCCTGGCCGAGATGCGGCGGCTGCTGGGCGTGTTGCGCAGCGAGGACGCGCGCGGCGAGCGCGCGCCGCAGCCCGGGCTCGACCGGGTGCCACAGCTGGTCGAGGCGACCGTACGGGCCGGGATACCCACCACGCTGTCGATCGCGAAGGACGTGGCCGCGCTCGGGACACTGCCGCAGGCGGTGGACCTGTCGGCGTACCGGATCGTGCAGGAGGCGCTGGCCAATGTGGTGCGGCACGCTCCGGGCGCCCCGACGAACGTGTCGATCCTGGCCTCCGCGGACCGTACGGGGCTGACCGTGCTGGTCGTCAACGGCCCGGCGAGCGGCACGCCGGGACCGCCCCTGGAGACCACCGGCACCGGCCATGGCCTGGTCGGCATGCGCGAACGCGTCCGTCTGGTCGGCGGCACCCTGGACACCGGCCCGCTGCCCGACGGCGGCTTCCGGCTCGCGGCCCGGCTCCCGCTCGTCGAGGTGGCTGAGTCCACCAACGACACGGACGACAGCTCAGCGGACGACAGCCCGGAGCACGACGGCCCGGCACACGACGGCCCGGCACACACAGAAAGCACAGACGGCGCGGAAAGGTACCCTCTCGCCCCATGACCATCCGGGTGATCATCGTCGACGACCAGGCCATGGTACGCGCCGGCTTCGCCGCGCTGCTCGCCGCGCAGAGCGACATCGACGTGGTCGGCGAGGCCCCCGACGGGAAGCAGGCGGTCGACGTCAGCCGCAGCACCCACCCGGACGTCGTGCTCATGGACGTCCGGATGCCCGAGATGGACGGCCTGGAGGCGGCGCGGCGAATACTCGACCCGCCGCCCGGCGTCACCCACCGCCCGAAGGTGCTGATGCTCACCACCTTCGACGTCGACGACTATGTGTACGAGGCGCTGCGCGCGGGCGCCAGCGGCTTTCTCCTCAAGGACGCGCCACCCGCCGATCTCATCTCGGCCGTACGGATCGTGGCCGCCGGGGAGGCGCTGCTCGCCCCGTCCGTCACCCGCCGCCTCATCGCCGACTTCGCCCGGCAGCGCCCCGCGCCGCGCAAGAACTTCGCGGCGCGGCGCAGCGGGCTCACCCCGCGCGAGACCGAGGTGCTGGAGCTGATCGCCCGTGGTCTCTCCAACCAGGAGATCGCGGAGTCGCTGGTGCTGGCCGAACAGACCGTCAAGACGCATATCGGGCGGGTGCTGGCCAAGCTGGGGCTGCGCGACCGCGCCCAGGCGGTCATCTTCGCGTACGAGTCGGGCCTGGTGACGCCCGGTCAATAGCCCGGCATCCCATCCGACGACGCCCCGGACCACCCCCTACCCAGGTATGACCCGGCAGTTGGCTCCGAGGTGTGACGCTTCGCCACCCACCGCCTTCCTACGTTTCCCCCCGTCACCGCACAACGGAGGGGGACGCGACCATGTCGCATACACAGGTCGGCAGGCACCGTGCCCGCAGCCTGATCACCGCCGCGCTCATGGTCACCGTCATGGCGGGCACCGTCGGCTGGACCGTGGCCCATGAGCAGCAGCCCGTCACCGGCCCGCCGCCCGGCACGGCCGCCTGGCGCGCGGACCACTCGCCGGTCCCCGGCGCCGCGGGCCTGCTGCCCGATCCGGCCACCGCCTCGCCCGCCGAGATCGCGCGCTTCTTCACCGGGCTCACCGCGTCCCAGCAGCGGACCCTGGTGCTGCGTCACCCCAGCGTCGTCGGCAATCTCGACGGCGCGCCCGTGGCGCTGCGCTACACCGCCAACGCCCTCGCAATCCGGGCGGAGCGCGCCAGGGAGCGGGCCGCCGACCCGAAGAGCCCGCTCATCGACCGGTACACCCGGCTCCTCGCCCCCGGCCGCCGGATCCTGGCCTTCGATCCGCGCGGCCGTGGCCAGGTGGCCGAGGTGTTCGGGGATCTGTTGGCGGCGCAGCGCACGGCGGTTCTCGTCCCCGGTTCGGACACCGACCTGTCGACCTTCGACCGTACGGACCACCACCCGTACGGCTCCGCGGCGGGCATGGCCAGGTCGCTGCGCGCGCAGATGGGCCGGGAGGCGCCAGGGGTCCGTACGGCCGCCGTCGTATGGGTCGGCTACACCACCCCGCTGGGCCTGGGCCCGGACGCCGCCACCGGCCGCCTCGCCAAGGCGGGTGTGCCCCGCCTCGACCGCTTCCTCGCCGGTCTGGCCGCGACGGCCGGCGATGCCGCGCAGGCCCCGCCGTCCGTCTTCTGCCACAGCTACGGCTCGGTCGTCTGCGGGCTGACCGCCTCCCGTCTCGACGGTGCCGAGATCTCCGATCTGGTGGTGTTCGGCTCCCCCGGCGTTCGCGCCGACGACGCCGCGGACCTCGGCCCGGCCGCCCGGGTCTGGGCGGCGCGCGACGGCTCCGACTGGGTCCGGCGGGTGACCGGCTTCGACTTCCTGGGCCTGGGCCACGGCGAGGACCCGACCGACCAGTCCTTCGGCGCCCGCGTGGTCTCCGCGGACCGGGCCCACGGCCACACGGGCTACTTCGCCCCCGGCACGGAGTCACTGCGCAACTTCGCGCGGATCGCCCTCGGCCGCTACGCGGCGGTCAGCTGCGCGGACAGTGCGGACCACGGCGGCGACTGCCGCCACGGCCTGGTGTGAGGGGCCCTTGCGCGGATACGGCAACGCCGGCCTGGACGGATCCAGGCCGGCGTTGACGTACGGCGTCAGCCGTGTGGCGTTACGGCTTGTCGAAGGTCCAGACAGCGCTGGTGCCAGGGCCCACGACGAGGGTGGAGTTGCCGATCCGCTCCACGTGCCGATCCTTCACCGACGCGTTGAGCGACATCTGGATCTGCTTGAGACCCACCTTGTCGGCCGGAACCACGTCGTACTGAATCGTGGTCAGGCCGTCCTTCACGAGGACGCCGCCCGGGACCTGCTTGATGTCAAGACCGCCGGCCTTGAACAGCGGCATCTGCGTGTTGAGGTCGCGTTCGGTGACGGCGAAGCGGATACGGGTCAGGTCCCGCATCTGGTGGTCCTTGTAGGTGTCCGGCAGGTAGCGCTGACGGCTGGTGTCACCGGGGTAGCTCGCCGGACCGGTCTTGCTGCGCGGGTCGGCGAAGTACTCCTCCCGGTACTCCATCGCCCACGAGCCGAAGGAGTCATAGGGATAGTCGGCGACGGGGAACTGGACGCCGTCGAACCACGGCACCAGGACGCCGTCGCCGAAGTTACGCGACTGGAGGAATTCGTCCAGCTTGTTGAACCCCTGATCCCGCAGCCCCTGGCTCACCTTCGCCAGGTCGCCGTCGTGCTCGGTCGAGTACGCGACGGAGCTGGAGCCGAAGTTGGCGTCCTGGCCCGGCAGGTCCCCGGTCCCGAACAGCTCGATGTAGGTCTGGCCGCCGTAGAGGTAACGGCCCTTCCAGGTGAGGTCACCACTGCTCGTGGTGCGGACCTCGAAATTGGCGAACTTCCGCAGAAAGTCCGAATTCTCCACGGCGTCGGCCGTCTCGCGGTCGACGACTCCGTAGGAGTGGTTGTAGTAGAGCACCTGCTCAGCGGCCGACTTCTGGCTCTCGGCGGTCCGCGCCGACTGCGCGCCGGCCTCGACGGTCCCCGTGAAAGCAACACCGGCGACGACAGCGAAGCCGACGGTTGCTCTTAACATCCGACGAAGAAACATGGTGCAGATCTTAGTGAAGTGGGTATCGGAAAGGGAAGCGTATTTGTTATTCCATGAATGAACCGGCGACAAGACCGGGACTCGGAAGACAAAAAGCACCACCGGGGCCATATCCACTCTGCAATGCTTTTCCGGCGAGTTCCGGAAATGTATTGCTCATGGCTTTCAGACCCGCTCCGTCTCCCGGCGGGCACCGGCGTAGATATCGATCTTGAAGTCGAGAACCTGCAGCGTGTCCTGCAGCTCGGCGATCCGCTGCCGCACGCTCTCCCGGTGCGCGGTCAGCAGCTCCTCGCGCTCGCCGAAGGTGTGCTCCCCCTCGCGCACCAGCTCGGCGTAGCGGACCATGTCCGCGACCGGCATCCCGGTCAGCCGGAGCTTGCCGACGAGGGAGAGCCAGTCGAGGTCCTTGTTGGTGAAGCGGCGCTGGCCGGTGTGGGTGCGGTCCACATGCGGCATCAGCCCTATCCGCTCGTACCAGCGCAGGGTGTGCGCCGACAGCCCGGTGTGGGCGACGACCTCGCTGATCGTGTAGCGGTCCTGTCCGGTGGGCCGGGGGTGGGTGGACGCCCCCGCACATGCCTGCACCTTCACCGGCACGCTCTCCAACACGGTCATGCTGCCTCGCCGCCCTCTCGCAGTCGTAGATCCGGTCGCTGACCCGTAAGCCCTCACACCGTCCTCAACGCTATTGACTTGGAGTGCACTCCAAGCAAGCGGAGTTTTGGCGAAATCTTGGGCCCGATGAGTGCACACGGCACCCGGCACTAGGCTCTGGGGCATGGAGAGCCTGCGGTTGATCAAGAACTGGCCCGTCCCCACGGCGGCCGCCGCCGTCGTGCGCGCGGACGGCACGGTGGCCGGATCATACGGCCCGGCCGACCATCGCTTCCCCCTCGCCTCGGTCACCAAGCCGCTCGCCGCGTACGCCGTGCTGGTCGCCGTCGAGGAGGGCGCGGTCGAATTGGACGAGCAGGCAGGGCCCGAGGGCGCCACGGTCCGCCATCTGCTCGCCCACACCTCCGGGCTCGCCTTCGACGAGCACCGCGCGGCCGCCGCGCCCGGCACCCGCCGGCTGTACTCCAACGCGGGGTTCGAGGTGCTGGGCGATCACATCGCGAAGGCCACGGACATCCCCTTCGCCGAGTATCTGCGCCAGGCCGTACTGGAGCCGCTGGGCATGGCCTCGACCGATCTGCCCGGCTCCCCCGCCAAGGACGGCGTGTCCACCGTCGCCGACCTGGTCCGCTTCGCGGCCGAGCTGCAGGCCCCGCGGCTGCTGGCCGGCGAGACGCTGGCGGCGGCCACCTCCGTCGCCTTCCCCGGTCTGGGCGGGGTGCTGCCCGGCTATGGGCACCAGCGGCCCAACGACTGGGGGCTCGGCTTCGAGATACGCGACGGCAAGTCGCCGCACTGGACGGGCGCCACGTCCTCGCCCCGCACTTTCGGACACTTCGGGCAGTCCGGTACGTTCCTGTGGGTGGACCCGGAGGCGGGGGCGGCCTGTGTGGCGCTGACTGACCGCGCCTTCGGCCCCTGGGCGATCGAGGTCTGGCCCGCACTGACCGACGCGGTCCTCGCCGAGCTGCGCGCCTGACCCACGCACAACCCACCCTGACCCACGTAGAACAACACGTACAACAAGTGGCCCTCAGCCGTACGACGGCTCCGCGCGCATCGCCCACACCAGCAGCTCCGCCCCGCTCGGGGCGTGGGCCCAAAGCCCCCGCCCGTCGGTGATCCGCGCGGCGTCCCCCGCCGTCAGGGTCTGCTCGGCGAGACGTATCTCCCCCCGCACCACATGCGCGTACACGTAAGGGCCGGCCGGCAGCTCGATGCGCTCCCCGGCGGACGGCCGCGGCCGCCATACGCTGAGCGTGGCGTCCGCCCGCTCCAGGGCGTACGGCGCGGAGTCGGCCAGGCCGCGCACCACCTCGTACACCGGCTCGGCGCCCGCGTCCGCCGAGGTGAAGCCGGGTGCCGGGGTCAGCCACAGCTGGACGAAGGTCAGCGGCTCGGGACCCTCGTTGCGCTCGCTGTGCCGCACCCCGCCGCCCGCGCTGAGCCGCTGTACATCGCCGGGGCGCACCACGGTGCGGCCTCCGGTGGAGTCCTCGTGGGTGAGCTCGCCCTCGACCACCCAGGTGACGATTTCCACATCGCGGTGCGGATGCTCGGCGAAGCCCGCGCCCGGTGCCAGCCGTTCCTCGTTGCAGGCCACGAGTGACCCAAATCGCACATTTTCCGGGTCGTAATACCCAGAAAAGGAAAAGGCGTGGCGCGTCTCGATGCCCGCCCCGTCTCCACCCCGGTACCGTTCACCGGCGCGCTGTACCCACATCACCCGGCCCACAGTACCCACGCCCCCACCCTCGTCATCCGATAAGGCAGTCTTGTCCTCGTGCCAGAACCAGCCGCGAACAGCCCTCATCCGCACAGCGCCACCCTGCGCCGCCTGGAGAAGTCCTCCGGGAAGCTCGCAGCGAGCGCCATCGCCCGCATGGACGAGCAGCTGCCGTGGTACCGCGCGATGCCGCCGGAGAACCGGTCCTGGATCGGGCTGGTCGCCCAGGCGGGCATCGCGGCGTTCACCGAGTGGTTCCGGCATCCGGAGGCCCCGCAGGCCATCAGCACCGATGTCTTCGGCACCGCGCCGCGCGAGCTGACCCGGGCGATCACGCTGCGGCAGACCGTCGAGATGGTCCGCACCACGATCGAGGTCATGGAGTCCGCGATCGACGAGGTGGCGGCCCCCGGCGACGAGTCGGTGCTGCGCGAGGCGCTGCTGGTGTACGCGCGGGAGATCGCCTTCGCCACCGCGCAGGTGTACGCGCAGGCGGCCGAGGCCCGGGGCGCGTGGGACGCCCGGCTCGAGTCGCTGGTGGTCAACGCCGTGCTGTCGGGGGAGGCGGACGAGGGGGCGCTGTCCCGCGCCGCCGCCCTGGGCTGGAACGCCCCGGAGCATGTGTGCGTGGTGCTGGGCACCGCGCCCGACGGGGACAGCGAGCTCACCGTGGAGGCGATCCGGCGCGCCGCCCGGCACGCCAAGCTGCAGGTGCTCACGGGTGTCCTCGGCGACCGCCTGGTGGTGGTCGCGGGCGGCTCGGACAATCCGCTCCAGGCGGCAAAGGCGCTGATCGGGCCGTTCGCAGCGGGTCCGGTGGTGGCGGGTCCGGTGGTCTCCGATCTGCTGGCCGCGACCAAGTCCGCGGCGGCCGCGGCGGCCGGGCTCAAGGCGTGCACCGCCTGGCCGGACGCACCGCGGCCGGTGCTGGCGGACGATCTGCTGCCGGAGCGCGCGATGGCCTCGGACCCGGCGGCGCGTGACCAATTGGTGGAGGAGATCTACAGACCACTGGAGGAGGCGGGGTCTGCCCTGCTGGAAACTCTGAGCGTATATCTGGAGCAGGCAAGCAGTCTGGAAGGCGCGGCACGCATGCTCTTCGTCCACCCGAACACCGTGCGCTACCGGCTACGACGTGTGACCGACGTCACCGGATGGTCGCCTTCCGATGTGCGGTCGGCGTTTACTCTGCGCATAGCCCTGATCCTGGGGCGTCTGGCCGACGCGGACCCCCAGGGCTAGGTCTTTGTCGGAGTCCAACAATTCCCCTAACGGTTCTTCGTCCTTGTCCTCACGGGCGGTCGAGACCGACCACAAGAGAGAGTGTGAGGGTGCTCGTACTCGTCGCTCCCGGCCAGGGCGCCCAGAAGCCCGGCTTCCTGACCCCCTGGCTCGACCTCCCCGGCGTCACCGAACGGTTGACGTGGTGGTCCGCCGTATCCGGACTTGATCTGATCCACTACGGCACCAAGGCCGACGAGGAGGAGATCCGGGACACCGCCGTCGCCCAGCCGCTGCTGGTGGCCGCGGGACTCGCCGCCGCCCACGCCTTGTTCTCCGAGGGCGCCGAGGACTACCGGGATTCGCTCGGCGCGAGCGCCGGGCACAGCGTCGGCGAGATCACGGCGGCCGCGGTCGCCGGTGTGCTGACCGACGAGGCCGCCATGGTGCTGGTCCGCCGCCGTGGGCTCGCGATGGCGGAGGCCGCGGCGCAGGCCGAGACCGGTATGGCCGCGGTGCTCGGCGGCGAGCAGGACGACGTCGTCGCCCATCTGACCAAGCTCGGGCTGACCCCGGCGAATGTGAACGGCGCCGGCCAGATCGTGGCGGCCGGCACCGCCGAGCAGTTGGCCGCGCTGGCCGAGGACAAGCCGGAGGGGGTGCGCCGGGTTGTTCCGCTGAAGGTGGCGGGCGCGTTCCACACCGACCACATGGCCCCGGCGGTCTCGGCGCTCGAGACGCTGATGGAGGGCGCCCCCGTCGCCGATTCGCGTCTCCCCTACGTCTCCAACCGGGACGGACAGGTCGTCACCTCCGGCTCCGAGGTCGCCCAGCGGCTGGTCGCCCAGGTGTCCAACCCGGTCCGCTGGGACCTGTGCATGGAGACCTTCCAGAAGCTGGGTGCCACCGCGATCATCGAGGTGGCGCCGGGCGGCACACTCGTCGGCATCGCCAAGCGCGCCCTGCCGGGCGTCAAGACGCTGGCCCTCAAGACTCCCGACGACCTCGAGGCGGCCCGTGCGCTGATCGCCGAGCACGCTGTTCCGGTCGCCGGCACCCCGGCCGAATAGGAGCTCCCAGAGCATGACCGCGAAGATCAAGCCCAGCAAGGGCGCACCGTACGCGCGCATCCTCGGTGTCGGCGGCTACCGTCCGCACCGCGTGGTGCCCAACGAGGAGATCCTCAAGCACATCGACTCCTCCGACGAGTGGATCCGCAGCCGCTCGGGGATCGCCACGCGGCACTGGGCCGGGCCGGACGAGACGGTGGCCACGATGTCCGTCGAGGCGGGTGGCAAGGCCATCGCCGCGGCGGGCCTGACGCCGGAGCAGATCGGTGGCGTGGTCGTCGCGACCGTCTCGCACTTCAAGCAGACCCCCGCGGTGGCCACCGAGATCGCCCATCTGCTGGGCACGGGCAAGCCGGCCGCGTTCGACATCTCGGCGGGCTGCGCGGGCTTCGGCTATGGCCTGACCCTCGCCAAGGGCATGGTCACCGATGGCACCGCTGAGTACGTCCTGGTCATCGGCGTGGAGCGGCTGTCGGACCTGACCGATCTGGAGGACCGCGCGACGGCCTTCCTGTTCGGCGACGGTGCGGGCGCCGTGGTCGTCGGCCCGTCCAAGGAGCCCGCGATGGGCCCGACCGTCTGGGGCTCCGAGGGCGACAAGTCCGAGACCATCATGCAGACGCTGCCGTGGGACGTGTACCGCGACCAGCAGGCCGCTGAGGTACGCTTCCCCGCGATCACCCAGGAGGGCCAGGCGGTCTTCCGCTGGGCGGTCTTCGAGATGGCCAAGGTAGCCAAGCAGGCCCTCGACGACGCCGGGGTCAGCCCGCAGGACCTCGACGTCTTCATCCCCCACCAGGCCAACATGCGGATCATCGACTCGATGGTCAAAACCCTTGAGCTGCCGGAGCATGTCACGGTCGCCCGTGATGTGGAGACCACCGGCAACACCTCGGCCGCCTCCATTCCGCTCGCCATGGAGCGGCTGTTGGCGACCGGGCAGGCGAAGAGCGGCGACACCGCGCTCGTCATCGGCTTCGGGGCGGGTCTCGTGTACGCAGCGACGGTCGTTACCCTCCCTTAGTCAAGATCCCACGCAGCCCCGAACAGGTCGGACGCTGCGCACTCACCGCAATCACCCGAAGAAGGAGCGCCGCAATGGCCGCCACTCAGGAAGAGATCGTCGAGGGTCTCGCCGAGATCGTCAACGAGATCGCCGGTATCCCGACCGAGGACGTCCTGCTGGAGAAGTCCTTCACGGACGACCTGGACGTCGACTCGCTGTCCATGGTCGAGGTCGTCGTCGCCGCCGAGGAGCGCTTCGACGTGAAGATCCCGGACGACGACGTCAAGAACCTCAAGACCGTCGGCGACGCCGCCGACTACATCCTCAAGCACCAGGGCTGAGCCCGGGCGCTGTCGCCACCCGAGCGGTGGCAGGTCCAGCACCTTCTCTCCACGTAAAGTAGGAAATCCTGTGAGTTCGACCAATCGCACCGTGGTCGTCACCGGTGTTGGTGCCACGACGCCGCTGGGTGGCGACGCCGCTTCCACCTGGGAAGGACTGCTCGCCGGGCGGTCCGGCGTCCGCCTCCTCGAGGAGGACTGGGCGGCCGACCTGCCGGTCCGTATCGCCGCGCGCATCGCGGTGGAGCCGGGCACCATCATCCCGCGGCCGCAGGCCCGTAAGCTCGACCGCTCGGCGCAGTTCGCGCTGATCGCGGCCCGTGAGGCCTGGGCGGACGCCGGTTTCACCGCCAGGGCGGGCGCGGAGACATCAGCCGCTGCCGCGGCGGGCCTTCCGGTCGACCCCGACCGGCTGGGCGCGGTGGTGGCCTCCGGTATCGGCGGTGTGACCACCCTCCTCGACCAGTACGACGTGTTGCGCGAGAAGGGCGTCCGCAAGGTGTCCCCGCACACCGTGCCGATGCTGATGCCCAACAGCCCGGCGGCCAACGTCGGCCTGGAGGTCGGCGCCCGCGCCGGGGTGCACACCCCGGTCAGCGCGTGTGCGTCGGGCGCGGAGGCCATCGGCTACGCCATCGAGATGATCCGCACCGGCCGCGCCGATGTGGTCGTCGCGGGCGGCACCGAGGCGTCCATCCACCCGCTGCCCATCGTCGCCTTCGGCAACATGATGGCGATGTCGAAGAACAACGAGGACCCGCAGGGCGCCTCGCGTCCGTTCGACACCGCCCGCAACGGCTTTGTGATGGGCGAGGGCGCGGGCATCGTCGTCCTGGAGTCGGCCGACCACGCCGCCCGGCGCGGCGCGCGGGTCTACGCCGAGGCCGTCGGCCAGGGCATCTCGGCCGACGCGCACCACATCACCCAGCCGGAGCCGTCCGGCAGCGGCATCGCACACGCGCTGCAGAACCTGGTGCACGCCACCGAGCTCAAGCCGGCCGAGATCGCGCATGTCAACGCGCATGCGACCTCGACCCCGCAGGGCGATGTCGCGGAGCTCAAGGCGCTGCGCAAGGTCTTCGGCCACGACGTCGACCACATGGCGATCTCCGCCACCAAGTCGATGACCGGCCATCTGCTCGGCGGCGCGGGCGGCGTGGAGACCGTCGCCACGGTGCTGGCCCTGCACCACCGGCTGGCCCCGCCGACCATCAACCTGGACAGCCTCGACCCGGAGGCGGACGGGGACATCGTGCGCGGCGAGCCGCGCCCCCTGCCCGCGGGCACCATCGCGGCGCTGAACGACTCGTTCGGCTTCGGCGGTCACAACGTGGTGCTGGCCTTCCGTTCGGTCTGAGCCTTCCGTACGGTCCGAGCCCCCTGCGACACCAAGGCCCGTACGGCCACTCCTCGGTGAGTGGCCGTACGGGCCTTGCGCATGCCCGGACACCGGGCGCCCGGTCCGGCTCAGCGGTCTTCTCAGTCTTCGTCGAAGCTGGCGAAGTACGAGGCCACCATGTCCTCGTCGCCGTGGCCCCGTTCGGTGGCCCGCCGGAACCGCTCCGCGCCCGCGGCAGCCACGTCGAGCCGCACCCCCGCGCGCTCGCCCGCCTCGACGATCAGCCGGGCGTCCTTCTCGGCGGTCCTGGTCGCGAAGCTGGCCTCCAGACGGCCGGTGAGCAACAGTTCCGCCTTGGCCTTCAGATAACCCATGTCCAGCGGCCCGCCCGCGACTGCGTCCAGGAAGGCGCGCGGGTCCACGCCGAGCCCCTTGGCGAGGGCCAGGGCCTCGGCGGTGCCGTTGGTGACGGCCAGCACCCAGCTGTTGGCCACCAGCTTGAGCCGGCTGGCCGCGCCCTCCTCGCCGCGCTCGCCCACCCACAGGGTCCGGCCGCCGACCCCGTCGAAGACTGGGGCCAGGACCGCACGGGCCGGCTCCGGGCCGGCGGCCAGCACCAGCAGCTGTCCGCTCTCGGCGGGCTGCTTGGTGCCCAGGACGGGCGCGTCGACGAAGACCAGCCCGCTCTCCCGGGCGAACGCGGCGAGGGCGTCCAGCGCGCCGAGACCGGCGGTGGTGGACTGGGCCCACACCATCCCGGGGCGCAGCGCGGTGGCGGCCTGCCGCATCGCGTCGAGGGCGGCGGGCCCGTCGTACAGCATCGTCAGCACGGCGTCGGCACCGTCCACGGCCTCGGCGGGGGTGTCGGTGACCCGCACGCCGTGGGCGGCCAGCGGCTCGGCCTTGGCGCGGGTGCGGTTCCAGGCGCGGACCTCGAGTCCGGCTCCGGCGAGGTTACGGGCCATCGGGAAGCCCATGATGCCGGTGCCGAGGACCGCGACGGATCGTGCGGGACGGGGCGTGGGGAGGTTTTCGGTCATACCAGAACGCTAGATCTTGGAGCGGGCTCCAGGTCAAACCGGACCCGGCTGCCGGGCTCAGACCACCTGGTGGAGCCAGCGGACGGGGGCGCCCTCCCCCGCGTAGCGGAAAGGTTCCAGCTCGTCGTCCCAGGGCTGGCCGAGCAGCTTGGCGACCTCGGCCTGCAGATCGCTCTCCCCGCGCGCCGCCCGCGCGAGCGCGGCGCGCAGCCGGTCCTCGGGGATCAGGATGTCGCCGTGCATTCCGGTGACGGCGTGGAAGATGCCGAGGTCGGGGGTGGAGCTGTAGCGCTCGCCCTCGGCCGTGGCGCACGGCTCCGCGGTCACCTCGAAGCGCAGCAGATGCCAGCCGCGGAGTGCGGAGGCCAGTTTGGAGGCGGTCCCGACCTCGCCCTGCCAGGAGAACTCGGCGCGCCAAGTGCCGGACGCGGCGGGCTGCTTGATCCAGTCGAGGGTGACGCGCACGCCGAGTACGCCCGCGATGGCCCATTCGACGTGCGGGCACAGCGCGCGCGGAGCGGAGTGTACGTACAGAACTCCACGTGTCGTCACCTGGGCCTCCTGTGCGGTTCTCGAGGTACGCCTTCCCCAGCGGCCTCGTGTCCGTACCGGTGGTGGCCGGGACAGCACTAGACATTCTGCCCTAATGATCACCCTCGCACCAGCCCCGAGGTTACCTGCAGTGAAATTTTTCGGGCAGAATTCTTCTGAAAACGGACACGATGTGACGCCAGGTAACTTGCCCGTACCGGAACGCTCCCGCTCCCGCCAGGGGCGGAGCTCAACTGGCACGGGAAAAAGCTACCGCGCGGTGCACCCGGAGGAGTGACGTACCGTCGGTCCTGGACAGAATCACCCAAGAGTCGGAGGGGGAACAGCCATGCGGGGCAGTACAGCACGCCGGCGCCGGACATTTCCGGGGGCACGGTTCGCGTCCACGACCACCGCCACCACCGCCGCGCGCACCACTGTGGCGCGCACCACCGCCGCACGCACCAGTGTGGCGCTGCTCACCACGGCCGCCGTGCTGGCGTCCGGCGGCTGCCTCGGCGACTCCGACGACGCCTCACACCCCGGTGGCTCCCGCGGCGGCAAACGCCCCGCCGCCAAGCCCAGCGTCCTGTGGAACACCAAGCCCGACTCCATCGCCTCCCTCGGCGACTCCATCACCCGCGGCTTCGACGCCTGCTCCGTGCTGTCCGACTGCCCCGAGGTGTCCTGGTCCACCGGGACGGAGGTGAACAGCCTCGCCCGCCGGCTGCTGCCCACCACCTCCCGCTCCGCCACCCGCACCTGGAACTACGCCAAGACGGGCGCGGTGATGGCCGACCTGTCCGGCCAGCTCCAGTCGGCGGTCACCCGGAAGCCCCAGCTGGTGACCGTCCTGATCGGCGCCAATGACGCCTGCCGCTCCTCGGTCGACGACATGACCACGACGGCCGACTTCCGGGCCGACTTCAGCGCCGCGCTCAAGACGCTGCGCCACGACCTGCCCAAGACGCAGATGTACGTGGCCAGCGTGCCGGACCTGAAGCGGCTGTGGTCCGAGGGGCGCAAGAACGTGCTGGGGCGGCAGATCTGGAAGCTGGGCATCTGCCCGTCGATGCTCAAGGACGCCGACGCCACCGACCCGGCGGCGGAGGAGCGGCGCCGCCGGGTGGAGGACCGGGTGGACGAGTACAACGCGGTGCTGAAGTCCGTCTGCTCACGGGACGCGCTGTGCCGGTACGACGACGCGGTGCACAACTACCGGTTTTCGACGGACGAGTTGAGCAAGTGGGACTGGTTCCACCCGAGCAAGGAGGGCCAGCAGCAGCTTGCGGCGATGGCCTACCGCCGCATTACCGCGCCCTGAAGAGACCGTCCGGGCTCAGGCCACCGTCACCCGCACGGACAGTCGGCGGTCGGCCAGGCTGCGGCCCGTCTGGGCGGCGTACGCGCCGGGGATCAGCCGCCAGGCGTGTGCGGACTCGTCCCAGATCTCCGCGGCCCGGCCCGGAAGCGTGATGGCCGCCCGCGCCCTGCCGCCCGGATCGGCGGCCACGGAGGCGAACCCCGCGAGGCGGCGCACCGGGCGCTCCTCGCCGTCGCCCTCGGGCACCTCGAGATAGACCTGGACCACCTCCCGGCCCGCCCTCGCCCCGGTGTTGCGGACCTCGACGGTGAGGGTGCCCAGGTCGTCGCCGCCCGGCTCCGCCGCCGGGGTGAACTCGGCCGACTCATAGGCCCATTCGGTGTACCCGAGGCCGTGGCCGAACCAGTACGCGGGGGCCGGGGCGTCCTCCGGCCGCTGTGCCGCGCGCCGCTCCCAGGCGCGGTACCCGATGAACACCCCCTCGTCGTAACTCAGCCGGCCGTCCGTCGGCCGGACCCGGCTCACCGGGGCGTCGGCGAGCCGGGCCGGCCAGGTGGTGGGCAGCCGCCCGCCGGGCTCCTCGGCGCCGAGCAGGACGTCCGCGAGCGCGAGGCCCGCGTCCTGGCCCGGGAACCAGCTCAGCAGCACCGCGGCGACGTCCTCGCGCCATGGCATCTCCACCGGCGAGCCGGAGTTGACGACCACGACGGTGCGGGTGCCGGTCGCGGCCACGCGCTGTACCAGCTCGTCCTGACGGCCCGGCAGCCGCAGGTCGGAGCGGTCGAAGCCCTCGCTCTCGACGCGCTCGGTGGTGGCGACCACCACCACGGCGACGTCGGCCGCCGCCGCTGCCGCCACGGCCTCCTCGATCAGCTCGTCGGCGTCGCGCTCGGGGGCGCGGTGCATCAGGCTCAGGGACACGGCCTGCAGCGGGGCGACGGCCTCGTCGAGCCTGACAACCTCGCAGGTGAGGCTGATCCGTACGGGCCGACCGGCCGTCAGTTCGGCGGTCGCGCGCGGCTTGGGCACGCCGAAGAACGCCTCGAAGGGGTCGCGCGCGTCCTCCATGTCCTGCACCCCGTCGTACAGCACCTCGTCGTCGACGGTCAGCCGGAACGCGCCCAGGCCCCGGGTGCCGAAGGTGTGGCGGCCGGATTCGCGCGGGGTGAGGGTGCCGGTGATCTCGACGGTGTGCAGTTCACCGTACGTCACCCCGTCCGGGAAGTCGCCGATCCAGCGCACCTCCCCGTTCGGCAGCCGCGACTCCCCCAGCGTCCGCCCGTCCTCGGCGCGCACGACGGCGCGCAGCTCGAACCCCTGGGCGGCCGGGGCGAGTTCATCGGTGGGGTCGGCGCCGACGGCGTAGGTCAGGGCGCCCTCGGGCAGGGCGGCGCGCAGCCCCTCCAGCGGCGAGACGACGCGCTCGGGGAAGACCTGGGCGGAGCCGCCGCCGAGCACCCGGGCGTCGCGGGCCGCCGCGCCGAGCAGCGCGACGCCCGTCAGGCGGGCGGGGTCGAGTGGCAGGGCCGGGCGGCCTGGCGAGGCTGTGGCGGGCTCGTTGCGCAGCAGGACGAAGGAGCGCCGGGCGATCTCGCGGGCCAGCGCCGCGCCGTCCACAGCCTCGGGCCGGTCGGCGGCGGCCACGGCCGGGGCCGCCCCGGCAGCACCCTCCACGCCCTTCAGGGCTCCGACGCGGGCGGCGAGGGTCAGCACCCGGCGCACCGCCTCGTCCACGTCGGCCTCGGGGACCTCTCCGGCCCGTACGGCGGCGGCCAGCGCCTCGCCGTAGACGGTGCGCGGGCCCGGCATGGCGACGTCGAGCCCGCCGAGCAGGTCCCGTACGGTGTCGCGGGCGGCCAGCCAGTCGGAGACGATGAAGCCGTCGAACCCCCACTCGCCGCGCAGCACCCCCTGCTGGAGTTCACGGTGCTCGGTCATCGTCGAGCCGTTGACGCCGTTGTAGGCGGCCATCACGCCCCAGGGGCGGGCGTTCTTGACGATGGCTTCGAAGGGGGCGAGATACAGCTCGCGCAGCGCCCGCGCGCCGACCCGGTTGTCGACGGTGAAGCGCTCGGTCTCGGCGTCGTTGGCGACGAAGTGCTTGACGGTCGTGCCGACCCCGCCCTCCTGGACGCCGGTGACGTATCCGGTGCCGATCTCGCCGGTGAGGTACGGGTCCTCGCTGTACGCCTCGAAATGGCGGCCGCCCAGCGGTGAGCGGTGCAGATTGACGGTCGGCGCCAGCAATACGTGCACACCCTTGCGGCGCGCCTCCTGGGCGAGCAGATGGCCCGCCCGGCGGGCGAGTTCCGG
The DNA here is from genome assembly GCF_042734105.1 of Streptomyces sp. NPDC059679. Classification (NCBI taxonomy): domain Bacteria; kingdom Bacillati; phylum Actinomycetota; class Actinomycetes; order Kitasatosporales; family Streptomycetaceae; genus Streptomyces; species Streptomyces sp. NPDC059679. The sequence continues at coordinate 22,156 of NZ_JBHWES010000099.1, forward strand.
GTCCCAGGTGGCGGCCAGGGCGGTGGGGCTGGGCAGGGCGATGGACGGGTCGTCGGCGCTCCAGTGCACCCCGCGCACGCCGATCGGGCCGTCCGACATCACCAGCGACCGCAGCCCGATCTCGGGGACGGCGGGCAGCGACCACATGTCCTGGCCGGAGAGCAGCCGCGCCTTGGTGTCCAGATCGAGCTTGCCCAGCGCGTTCTCCACTGCCGTCACGGCGGAACCTCCTGATCGCTGCGGTCGGTCCAGGCCATGGTGGACCGGCCCGCCCGCGATAACCTGTAGCCAGGTAGGCATAGTTACCGTTTCGTTATTCTGTTTGAATGCCCCAGGCGGCGAATGCCTCGGGCGGCGAGCGGGAAGGCGGGACGGCGATGGCCGAGCGGACACGGAAGGGAGGGGGCGGGGCCGGGGGCGGCGGCGCCAGACGCGGGGCGCGCGGCGAGGAGCGGCGCGCCGAGATCGTCCGCTGTGCGCTCGAAGTGATCGCCGAGCGCGGCTACCGGGGCGCCACCCTGGGCGCGGTCGCCGAGCGCGTCGGCCTGACCCAGCAGGGTCTGCTGCACTACTTCCCCACCAAGGAGGCCCTGCTCGTCGCGGTGCTCGCCGAGCGCGACCAGTGGGACACCGGCACCGGGCGGCGCGACGAGTCCACCGCCTGGCCGCTGGATCTGCTCGCCTCACTGGTGGAGTACAACGCCATGCGGCCGGGGATCGTGCAGACCTTCTCCGCCCTGCTCGGCGAGAGCGTCACCGACGACCACCCGGCCCGTGAGTTCTTCACCCGGCGCTACGAGCGGGTGCGCGCCGATATGGCGGCCACCCTGCGCGGCGAGTTCGGCGACCGGCTGCCCGGGGGCCTGCGGCCCGAGGAGGCCGCGCCGCTGCTGGTCGCGGTGATGGACGGGCTTCAGTACCAGTGGCTGCACGACCCGGAGGCGGTGGACATGCCGGCCGCCTTCCGGTCCTTCCTCGCCCTGCTGGGGCAGCCGGCACCGCCGCGCGACTGACGCCCCGTCACCAGCCCTCCAATGGCCGTGCCGAGGGTAGCTGCCGCTGATCGCCGGGCCCGGTCACGGTCACCGTCACCGCCCCGGTGCCCCCGGGCGTCACCGCCGTGATGGCGGTCACCCAGGACAGCCGGTCGAGAACCCGCACCAAGTCGGCGCCGTCCACGGCGCCGCCGGTGTTGGTGGCGGGAATCCACCTGCACTTGGGCTGCGGGCGGTGCACCGATAGGGGCTCTGGGCGGCGGAAGCGCTGCGCACCACGACCATGCTGTTCGTGCGGGAGTTCGGCGCACCCGGACAAGACCCCGCTGCTCGTAGGGCACCCCGCCTCACCATTCGGCCAACTCCATGAGCGACGGGTGGAGTCGGGGGGAGAAGAGCGGGAGTGAAACACTTCCGGCACACAACAGGCCCGTGAAGGCTCTTAAGCAGGTTTTCGTATCAACTCCGAAGTGCTCCAATTACACCTGTCGCGCGTATCACCCGACTGCTTTACTCAATTCAAGCGAGATTGACAGCCCGGTCTGGTACCGCCGCTGATTCGCTTCACATCGACGACTGCTTCCCCGGGCGCCGGCCTCGAGGCAACAGGTCATCGCGCCAAGTCGCCGCAACCGGTTGCGCCGGCATAGCCCCGGCCTCGGCGACCCCGGATCCCGAGCGGTCCGCAACTCTGCCGCCCCTCCGCGAATCCGCATCCCAGCCGCACGGCTGGATCCCCGAGCGGTCGTGAAACACCGCCCTGCTCTTTCGAACTCGCCGGAGAGCAACACACCCCCAAGGAGAAAGCCATGCCAACCATCACACCCCCCCTGGTGGACACCGCCACCGGTACCAACCAGGGCAAAGGCGGGGATACTCTCACCATCAACGGCTCCGGCTTCACGGGCGCCACCAAGGTGAACTTCGGAGCGAAGTCCATCACCAGCGGCTTCACCGTGAACGGCACGGGCACCGTGATCACCGTCACCTCCATACCGGTGCTGTGCTCCGGACAGGTGCCCGTCAGCGTGACCGTGGGAAGCACCACCAGCAACTCGGCGCCCTTCTTCTACATCGCCCAGCCGGTCTGCAACACCGTGACCAACAACCAGGGACCGGCCGGCGCCACATCGGTCACGCTGAGCGGTAGCGGCTTCCTGACCGCGACCGGCGTCACCTTCACCGGCGTCGGCCCGGCGACCGGAACGTTCCCGCCCACATCGGACACCCAACTCACGGTGACCACTCCCGCGCACACCACTCCGATCGCCGGCTGCACCGACACGGTGAGCGTCGTGGTCACCTCCGCCGGCGGCACCAGCACCCCGTCGGGCAGCAGCAGCCAGTACACCTTCTACGACGCCCCCGGCACCCCCACTGTGGGACCCGGGTCGGGGCCGGTCGGCACGGGCGTCACCATCGACGGCACCTGTCTGGTCGGTGCCACCGAGGTCGCGTTCATCACCGGAACCACCGTCGTCCCGGCGGACTTCGATCAGGTCTCCAACACCCAGATCACCGCCACCGTCCCCAACAGTCTCCTGGTGGGCACCACGTACGACGTCCGGGTCACCACCCCGGGCGGCCAGGGCAACGCCGCCCTCGCCTTCGCTGTCACGGCCTGATCCACCGGCCGCCGCCAGGGACGGACGACCCCATCGCACAGCCGCCCCGCGTCCGTTCCGCAGGGCGCAGGGCGGCACCGCACCGCCGTGCCCTGGCCGACTCACCTCAGCCGGGGCGCGGCCGCCTGAACACGCCCACTACAAGGAAGACGCCATGGCCCCACCCGTAGTGACCGGTGTCAGCCCCGCCCAAGGCTCTCCGTCGGGAGGCACCCCCGTCACCATCACCGGTACCGGCCTCACCGGGGCCGCTCAGGTCAGGTTCGGCTTCAGCTTCGCCACCAATGTGGTCGTCGTCAACGACACCCAGATCACCGCCAAAACCCCCGCGGGCAGCGGCACGGTCAATGTCACCGTCACCACCCCCAACGGCACCAGCACCCAGACCGTCCCGTTCACCTATACCACCACCCCGGCCCCGGTCCTCAGCAACCTCAGCCCGACATCCGGCCCGACAGCCGGCGGCAATACCGTCACCATCAACGGCACCAACCTCACCGGCGCCACCCAAGTCCTCTTCGGCTCCAACCCGGCGACCATCCTCACCAACGGCGCCAACCAAATCACCGTCACCGCCCCCGCGGGTACCGGCCCCGTCAACGTCACCGTCACCACCCCCGGCGGCACCAGCAACCCACTCACCTACACCTACACCACCACCCCGGCCCCGCAGCTCAACAACCTCAGCCCGACATCCGGCCCGACAGCCGGCGGCAATACCGTCACCATCAACGGCACCAACCTCACCGGCGCCACCCACGTCCTCTTCGGCTCCAACCCGGCGACCATCCTCACCAACGGCGCCAACCAAATCACCGTCACCGCCCCCGCGGGGCCGCCTTCCGCGGTCAACGTCACGGTCACCACCCCCGGCGGCACCAGCAATCCGCTGCCGTACTTCTACATCGCCGCCCCGACCGTCACCGATCTGTACCCGCATTCCGGCCCGGGCACCGGCGCGAACACGGTCACCGTCTTCGGCACCAACCTGACGCTCACCAGCGTCGTGAAATTCGGAAACAACCCAGCCTCCAACATCAATGTCATCTCGGACGGCCAATTGACCGTCACCGCCCCGAGCGGTTCCGGCACGGTCGTCGTCACCGTCACCACGCCCGGCGGCACCAGCACGGTGGGGACCGGCGGCGCCTATTACACGTATCTCGGAGCGCCTGTCGTCAACACCCTGGCTCCGTCGCATGGCCCGGACTACGGCGGCAACCCAGTCACCCTCACCGGCGCGAACCTGACCTACACCGACTCCGTGACCTTCGGAGGTGTCGAGTCCTCGTTCGCCGCGATCTCGGACTCCCAGGTCGTCGCGGTGGCCCCGGGCGGGTCACCCGGCTCGGTCAACGTCAGGGCGCATACCCCGGCCGGCTACAGCAACCTCATCCCCTACCTTTACGACGTGTCGTGATCCGGACACGGGACCGCCGACCACCGAGTCGTGGGTGGAGGAGTACGCCACCACGCCGGGCAGCAGTGCGCAGACCGCTCGGCGGGTGCTGCGCACCGCGTGCACCGGACGAACGGACACCGACGGCCCCTGTGCCGCGCCGCGGCCACACCGCGCACGGCACGGGAGCCGTGTCCTCTGCGCTCAGCCGATGAACCGCACATCCGGGTGGCTCGGCGTGGGCCCGTCCAGCACCGGCCGGTGCAGCCCGCGCAGATGCCGGTCGAAGAACGCCGTGAGATAGGCCCGACGGCTCGCCGTGAAACGGGCCGGGTTCACGGTGCCGATCATCTGCTTCCGCAGCCCGTCGGGCAGCGTAAGGCGCTCGGCGAGGGCGGGGAGGACGATCTCGTAGTCGGTGAACGAGTTGTGCTCGGCCGCCTGCGTCCACAGGTCGCGCTTCCAGCCCGTGGAGTTCTGCCACAGCGCCCGCCAGGAGGGCGAGTGCTCATGGGTGTGCGGCAGCCGCCCCGACGTGGTCACCAGCCACGCCCCCATCAGCAGAAACGGCCGGTCGAGCCCGCTGTGTGCGACCGGCAGCAGCAGATCGGGGTCGGTCCAGTCGTACCCCAGCGGCCCGTCCAGGTTGATCCCGGCCCGGATCCGGCGGTCAAGCCGCATGGCCTCCGCCGTCGTCATGCCGCCGAGCGAGTGGCCGAACATCCCGACCCGCGCCATGTCCAGCGCCGCACCGAGCCCGCTGGGCAACTGCCGCCCCCCGGCGTCGGGGTTGCCACCGCGCGCCAACACCTCCAGCCGGTCCAGTACGAACCGGACGTCGGCCACCCGCACCTCCAGCGCCGCCTTGTTGCGGTCGGCGATCGGCTCGATCTTGCCGATCTCCGGCGACGCCTCGGCGACCCTCCCGTCGGGGAACTCCACGGCGTGCGCCTCGTAGGTCGGGTCGACCGTCACCACGACATAGCCCTGGCCGGCCAACTCCACCACGGCGCTGGTGTCCAGCGTGCGCTCGTTGTACATGCCGGGCGAGTACAGCACCACGGGCCTGCGCCCAAGACCGCGCGCCACCCCCGCCCCCTCGCGGGCGTGTGTGGTGAACCCGGCCCAGTCGATGGCCCCGGCCCCGACCTTCAGGATCTGCGCGGCCCCCGCTCCGAACGCCTCGGCCGCGCCCGGCCGCATATACGGCGCAGACACGCCATCCGCCCCGTCCGTCCCCCGCCGCGCCGGGTACCACACGCTCACCATGAGCTCCCGGTCCCCGGGCCCCCACCGCTCCTTCCGGCCCTGGTCCACCAGGTGCAGCTCGACCATCCCGACCGGGTACGGGCCGGTGGGCGCCGGCAAACCGACCCGTATGGCGTCCCCCTCGCGCGCCCGCTCCTTGCCACCCTTGTGGCCCGTGTCGCCCTTGCCGGAGGACACCGCGCCGGAGGCGAGGGAGGCGGACGCGAGGGTCACGGCGGCCCCCGTGGCGGCGAGGCCGCCGAGTAGTTGACGCCGTGAGAGTCGGGACACGGCGGAAGTCATCAGTCGCATGCCCCGACTCTGGCCCGGCGCACCGCCCCCACCCCACTGTCGATCGCCAGGCGAGGACCTGACTTTCGTCGGTGTTGCACAACACCCATGGAACGACTCGAACTCGTGGCCGACCGTGCGAGGATGCCGCCATGACGACACATGTCCGTATGAGCGAGAGACCCACGGACCCGGACCCGGTCAGACCCCGTAGTTCAACTCCTCGCTGTGTGGCCGTACTTGGCGCCACCGCGGGCCTGCTCAGCCTCCTCACCGGCTGCGGCAGCAAACCCGCCTCCGAGGCGGTCGCGGCACCCGCGCCGCCTCCCGCCCCGCACGCCGAAACCCTCGACCCCAGCCAACGCCCCTACGGCGATCTGCCGACCGCCACCCCCTCCGCGCCGCCCACCTGCCCGGAGTCCGGGGTGTACGTCCAGGCCGAGGAGCCGAGCGCCGCGATGGGGCTGCGCGCCATGTCCCTGAAGCTGACCAACTGCGGCCAGCGCATCTACACGCTGAAGGGCTATCCGACGGTCCGCGTCCTGGACGAGGGCGGAAAGCCGCTGGATGTCCGGGTCAGCCATGGATCCGCGGGCATCGCCACCCTCGACAACTTCGACGACCCGCCCCGGCAGGTGACACTGCGCCCCAACGAGACGGCGGTGGCGGGCGTGGTGTGGCGGAACACCGTGACCGACTCGACGACCCAGGCCGTCAACGGCCGGGCCCTGGACGTGGCCCCGGTTGAGGGGAGCCCCCGGCAGACCGTGACCGAGCTGATCGACCTCGGCAACACCGGCAAGCTGGGCGTCAGCCCCTGGTACACCCCGGAGAAGCCCTCCACGACGACCCCCACGTCGAAGCCCTCTCCCCGCCGGAGCGCCTGGACCGCCACCCAGTGAGCCGACGCGGTCCGTGACCGGGACGCCCGTCCGTGGCCGGGACGCGAGGAGGGTAGCCAACAGGCGTCGGCTACCCTCGCCGCCGCTCAGTCGCCGTCGAGCTCGATGTCGATGCCCATGTCCTCCAGGGCGTCTTCCAGCTCGTCGAGCACCTCGTGGACCTCGTCCTCCTGGTCATCGGACACTGTGGTGGTCCGCCTTTCTCGCAAGAAACACACAGGGGCCTCGCGGCCGCGACGCCGCCCGTATCATACGCAAGGACGTTCGACCACAGGGCAGTTGACGCCGCTGTTACTCCAGCCGGACCTCGTCATAGCGGCCCGGCACCGCTGACATCATGAAGCCGTGTCGAACATCTGCACCGACGCCATCCGGGTCTACGCCCGCCCCGGCGACCGCATCGACGCCGTAGAGGCGCAGTGGATCACCTGGATCCTGCTCGGCCGCCGCGGCTCGTACCACGTCCCGGTCCTGATCCGGCGCGAGCCGGAGGGGGCTTACGTCGACATCCAGTACGGCTCGGGCAAGAGCCCCGACATCGTGAACTTCTGCCAGGACCACGCCCCGTATCTCTACGGCGCCATCTGGGGCCGCCATTACAACGAGGGTCACGACCGCGACGTGATCTGGCAGGACGACGTCAACGACGGCCCGTACCGCTATTGCCGTTACGGCTTCGACGACGTGCGCGTCACGACCACCGACGACCGCCCGCCCGTCGCCCCCGAAGCGCCCTGGCGCCGCGACCCCGACGGCTCATGGCGGCTGTCCGTCAACGGCAGCTACCTCACCGGCAACTGCCGCCATGCCGATGTCGGCCCCATGGCCACGCCCACGACCCCGCTGCCCGACCCGCCACCGACGGCCCTGCCCACCCCCACCACCCCGAACGACTGGGGCGACCCCCTCAGCGCCATCGACCCCCTCTGGCTCGCCCCGCTCGCCGACGAGCACCCGACGGCCACGCTGATCGAATACCGCTGGCGAGGCCGCGTCGTCCACCGCGCCCGCGAGGACGACGACTGGGACGGCCCCTCCTGGCAGCACCGCTGCGCCGACGACTGGGACAACTGCCTGGACCCCGATTTCCTCCGCGCCACCGGCGCGACGGATCTGCTCGCGCCCGACGAGGTCTACGCGCGCGACCGCGCGGAGTGGGAGAAGCGCACAACGCGCTGACGGCGGCGCGCGCATCCCGTCAGATCCCCGGCAGCGTCTCCTGCTCCACATCATGCGCGGGCGGCCTCGGCGCACTCCGCACCGCGAGCTTCGCCCGACACTCATCCCCCAACCCCCACAACCGCGCCTCACGCCCGCGCAACGGCCGCCCGCACATACGACAAGTGACGCGGCGGCGCGGAGCGCTGGGCTCCTCGACGAGGCCGGGCAGCGTGGTGGGGTCGTCGGCGGTCATGACTCTGGTGTACCAGGTGAGGTCCGGACCGCCATAGGCGCTCAATCTCTATACATAGTACGGTGTACCGTGTATAGAGAAACTGTGCGAGTGCGATCTTGTAAGGAGAGAGCCTGTGAAGGTCACCTCTTGTGCCGTGTCCCTCAACGTCGACGATGTCTCCGCCTCCAGCGCCTTCCTCGTCGAGCACTTCGGCTTTCATGAGGAAATGGCCGCCGACGGCTTCGCGTCCCTGACCCGCGACGACCTGGCCATGAACGTCATCTTTCTGCGCCGCGGGCTGGAGACCCTGCCCGCCGACCAGCGCGACGAGCACGCCGCCGGCCTGATCGTCGCGTTCGTCGTCGAAGACCTCGAGGGCGAGCTGGCCCGCCTGCGGGCCGAGGGCGTCACGATCACCATGCCGCTGACGGAGGAGGAGTGGGGCGAGCGCGCCTTCCAGGTCCGCGACCCCAACGGCGTCATCGTCCAACTCGTCGACTGGAACGGGCCCACCGGCCAGTGACGACCCGGGGCCGCGTCCACCGGGCGCTGGACGCGGCCCCGAGGTCACCCGTGCGCGGCGTGCCGTCCGCCCCGCCGCCCACCGGGCCCGCCCCTGCGCCGCGCCACCGGCACCGCCAGGCCGCTCAGCACCCCGACGGCCAGCGCGTACGGCCACCAGCCGAGTCCACTGTCGCTGGAGGAGTTCGCGTTCTCCGTGGTCTCCGCCGCCGCACCGGAGGAGCCGGAGGAGGACGTGTCGGCATGGGCGCTCGCGGACGCATGGGCGGCGGCGCCGGTGGCGGCGGTCAGCACCACGTCGTTGCCGTCCCCGCCCCGGTAGCTGATCCGGTACGTGGTGTCGGCGAGCTTCACCTCGGCCCCCTCACGGAGACCGGTGAACGCGCCTGTGGTCCTGGTCCCGCCCTTGTGGTCCAGGACGCTGATCTTCCGCGGTGGTTTGGCTCCGACGCCCGAAAGGTCGAGCTTCCCGGCCAGCTCGACCCTGCCCGCCACCCGCAACGGTCGCTCGTACAAGGCCAGTCGACCCTTCGTGCTCTGCCTGTAGTCACCGGTCACGGCGAGCCCACCCGCCACCTCGCCCTGGTTCGTCACCGAGCCCTTCACCGTGCCCTTGCCGGACAACGAGGTCGCCACCCGCAGGCCCGTCGTGCCCACGTCCAGCTTCGCCCCTGCCGAGGTGAGGCGGATCGCCTTGCTGCGGGCGAGGGTCGCCCCGGAGCGCAGCGCCAGTGTGCCCTTTTTGACCGTCGTCGTCCCCGTATACGTCACCGCGCCGCCTGTCAGGGTCGTCGTCGCGGCGCCCGCCTGGGTGAGCGACCCGCTTCCGCTGATCCGGGACAGGGTCGCGGACTTGGCCGTGTTGTTCAGTACGAGAGAGCCGTTGTTGACGACCCTGTAGAGGTCGCCCCTGGTGTAGAGCCCGCCGTCGCCGTCCCGCTTGCCGCTGCCAAGACGCAGTACGGCGCCCTTCTCGACGGTCGTCGAGCCGTTGTAGTACTGGACGGCGGCGAAGGTGACGTCATTGCCCTTCGTCCCCTTGATGACGATGTCGCCCGCGCCGGGCGCGGAGAGCGTGTCGTGGAAGCGACCGCCACCGATGGGGGCACCCAGCGTCACCGGGCCGTTGTAGTCGAACGTGAGCAGTGAACGGGAGCGGGCCGCCAGCAGGTTGATGTAGACGGTCTCGGCGGTGCCCGGCATGAAGATCTTGTTCGTGGTGCCGTCGCCCCACTGGACGTCGGCGCCCTTGATGTTGGTGCCGCGCTTGTTGACGTTCTTCCGCGCGGCTGTCCAGTTCAGGGCGGGGTCGCTGAGCGAGGGGTTGGTGTCGCCGCCCTGGTTCGACCAGCTGTACTGGCCGGTCAGGATGACCTTGCTCCCCGGCCGGGACTGGACGTTGATGTCGCTGCCGTACTCGCGCTGGTAGAAGTCCATGCCCATGGTGACGGTCTGGCCCAGCGGGGTGTCCACGGTCCAGGTGCCCTGGTTGAGGACCTTGCGGACATTGGGCAGCGAGGTCGCGTACTCCGGCCGGCCGGCGTTCACCTGCGTACCGTTGTCGATCACCCCGGAGAAGGGGTGCGCGCCCGACAGATCCCAGGTGCCCCAGAGGAACCTCGGCTGGGCGACCAGCCCGGAGCCGCTGACGGTGCCCAGGTTGTAGGCGCTCTTCAGGGAGAGCCGCAGGGCGCCGTCCACCCGGATGTTGTCCTGGTTCAGCCGGAACGCCGGGGTGTTGTAAGGAAAGTGGCCGATCAGTCCGGTGGTGCCGCCGTCGCCGTACTGCAGGGTGGCGCCTTTCGCCACGGTCACGGTCGGCGGGTCCGGGTTGCTGACGGTGACGTACGGGTGGTTGCCGCCCTGCGTCTTCACCACCTGCCGCTGCCGGGACTTCGGCAGGGTGAAATCGCTGTCCTTGGTGAGGACCAGTGTGCCGGTGCCGCGCACGGTGAGCGTGCCGGTGCCGCTGAACACGCCGTTGTACGTGGTCGTCCCGGCCGGCACGGTCACCACCGTGTCACCGGCGAGTGTCACGTTCCGGCCCGCCAGCACGTCGGCGGTCACGTCCCGGGGTCCGGCGGCGCTCGCGGTGGGGGCACCGAGCAGGAGGGCGACCACGGCAAGGGCTCCGGCGGATACTGCTGTCTTGTGGATGAGGCTGCGCACGAAAGGGAGACGCGCCGGGACCGGGACCGATAACAGAAATCTCATGGTCCCTCTTCGCCTGTCTTCGGCCGGGCATGCGGCCCGTGGGTGAGGCGCACGTAGCGATGGTGACATCGCGTCAGGCTGACTGACGCTCGGAGTGCCCGCGGCGCATGGTGGCGCGCCGCTCAGGTCAACCGATAACATCAACGACGGCCTGGTGCAGCCGGCCGCTCGCGCCTTTCAAGGTTGGGTGAATGCACCGTGGGTCGCCTCGCCTCGGCTCACTCAACGCGGCACCAGCCGACAACGCGAGCATCGGCAGGATGGGCCGCGTGGAAAGCCGGGCGCGATGACGTCCACCACCACCGACCACGCCAAGAAGCTGGCCAAACTCCTGCGCGAGGACCTTGCCGCAGCAGGGATCGCGATCCCGCACAGCCTCGCGCTCGAACTGATCGCCCACCAGTTCGGCACCAGGGACTGGAACGTGCTGGCCGCCCTGGCGAGCCGGGCTGGGAGCCCTGACGCGCCGGACATCAGCCCGGGCGTGCCGGTCCTGCGCGTCATGTCCGTCGCACAGGCACTGCCGTTCTACCTTGACTACCTGGGCTTCGCCCTGGACTGGGAGCACCGGTTCGAGCCCGGGCTGCCACTGTACGTGCAGGTATCGCGCTCATCAGCCGTGCTGCACCTCTCCGAGCACCACGGCGATGGCAGCCCCAACGCCGTGGTCTGGCTCCCGGTGCGCGACGTAGTCGTGCTGCACAAGGAATTGCTCGCCCGACCGAACGCGCCGATACGCCCCGGAATCGATCCGGACGCGCCCGGAGGGCCGACACTGCAGGTCATCGACCCGTACGGCAATGTCCTGAGATTCGCGCAGCCGCCGTCCCCGCAGTAGCCGCCCCGGCGGGGGGGGGCCCGCCGCCCCGCGCGCGGCCGCCCGGGGGGGGCCCCCACCCCCCCCCCGGGCGGTTTAAAAAAAATACCGGGCCGCCGCTGGAGGGGGGTTGTT
>NZ_JBHWES010000100.1:0-31766 GCF_042734105.1 Streptomyces sp. NPDC059679
CTGATCCTCAGCGTGGTCATGTCGATCCTGCTGCTCGTCCCGATCAACAACCGGGGCAAGACGTGGACCCCCGAGAACCGGCCCGCGGACTGGAAGGAGCAGATGAACCGCTGGGACCGCTACCACTACGTCCGCGTCGCCATCATCATCGCCGCCTTCGCCCTGCTGGTCGCCGCCCTCGTCTGACCCCGCGGGCCGACACCGCGCACGCGGCGCACAATCCCCACTCCCCGGGCGGCGGCGGGCCACCGAAATCCCGACATCCTGGAGTGCAACTGCCGCTGAGGGCCCCGTGTTCCACAGTCTGGCGCGTGCCGCGCGCCAGACTGTGCGCAGTTCTGCCGCTGTCTCGCAGGAGTTCAGCCGGGGCGATGTTGGCCCGGCGGGCGGCTGGGCTCAAGACTGGCTCCGCTGCGCTCCGCCGCAGTTGCTGCCGCGCGGTGGCGAGTCGGTCAGTCCAGCGGTGCGCTGGACCGAAGGCGCGCGAGCGCGACGAACGGGCCACCGACCGCTGGACGGCATGGTCCGGACGCCGCGTGCGCGTATCGTCTCGCGCCTTTGGCGCAAAGCGGCCGGCAGCGGGGAGGGGGTGCCGAAGGCGTCGTCGCCGTCCAGCCCAAGGGGTCGCCACCGGCCGACGGAGCGGCGGGGCGGCGGATGGTCGCCTGGAGCGGTGGGCGGTCCTGTCCGTCGGTGCTCGTCTGTCCGTCGCGCTCCCGGGCCCCGGTCCAGCGCACCGTTGGGCTGACCGGCCGGCCACTGCGCGGCAGCAGCTGCGGCGGAGCGCAGCGGAGCCTGTTCTGAGCCCAACTGCCCACCGAGCCGAGGAACCAGGACGCAGGGCCAGCCGCACCCACACCCGCCCGGCGCGGCGTCGCCCCGACCCGTGACCGGCTGTCAAGGAGACGCTATGACTGAGCACCTCAGGATCGTGCTGTTCTCGCACTCCGCCGACGGCTTTGCCGTCGCGCAGAGGGCATGCGAGGCGGCCGGTCACGAACCGATCGCGTACGTGTACGCGCGTGCGTCGCACCCTGGACGCCGCAGTGATCCGGGAGCGCCGGCCGCGGTGGCCGGCATCGTGGAGTCCCTTCCCGCCGGGGTCGACCTGCTGTTACCTCGCAGCGCCGCGAGTCTGGCACGCGCGCTGCCGGGGTACCGGCCCGATCTGCTGCTCTGCAACGGTTTCCCCTGGCGGATCCCCCGCCGGGTGCTGGATGCGGCACGGCTCGGCGGAATCAACGTCCATCCGTCCTTGCTTCCGCGCCACCGCGGCCCCATCCCCGTCCATTGGGCGATCCGGGCCGGGGACCGTGAGACCGGGGTCACCGTCCACTGGTTGGACGAGGAATTCGACACCGGGCGGGTGATTGTCCAGCGCGGCGGTGTGCCGCTGGAGGACGAGGTGATGCCGGATGAGCTGTTGGCCCGTATGGACGACCTGACCAGCGAACTGCTTCCGCTCGCCCTGCGGCGCGTCGATGCCGGTGTCGTCGGCGAGCCGCAGGACGATGCGAAGGCGACCTACGCGGGCTGGATGGGGGAGGACTTTCGCCGCGTGGACCGGACCCGGACCGCGTGGGAGATCCACAACCAGGTCCGCGCCTCCCGGTTCGGCGTGTACGACCCGCCCGGCCCCGTCGTTGAGGTGAACGGCCGCTGGGTGTCGGTGCTGCGGACGCGTACCGACCCAGGCGAAGGGGGCGTACGGATGGACTGTGCGGACGGTCCGCTGTGGATTGTCGAGTCGCAGGCCGTGGAGCGACCGGAGTAGTCCGGACCAGTCCGTCACGCCCTCCCGAGGGCGCGACCGATCCGGGCGTGGAGTTGGGCGGCTCGCGGATCCTCGTATCCGGCTGTCAGGGTCAGCGCCTCGGACCAGTGCGAGCGTGCCTCCTCGGACTGGGCCGCCGCGTCCAGCGCCCGGGCGAGCCCGTCGAGCGCCAGGGCCAGCTGCCAGTTGTCGTTCAGGTCGCGATGCGTCGCCGCAGCGCCGCGGTTGAAGTCGGCCGCTTCGTCGAACCGTTCGAGCTGCTGGTACGCCTCCCCTGCCGCCTGCCAGGCTCGTGCCTCGCGTGAGCGGTCACCGAGCCGCCGCTGGAGGACGGCGGCCCGCTGGTACGAGGCCAGGGCGTCCTCGGGGTGGCCGGTGGCCTGCTGGGTCCGCCCCAGGGTGAGCAGCCAGTACCCCTCCCACATGGTGTTGCGATGGTTCACCGCGATGTCCACCGCCTGCCGGGCGTATCCAAGAGCCTCATGTGGCTCGCCCTGTTCCAGACAGGCGGCGCTGAGCAGCCGAAGGACGTTGCCCTGTCCGCCCTTGTTGTCCAGTGCGCGGAACTTCTCCAGGGCGCTTTGTGCGAGGTCACGGGCCTGGTCCGCCGCTCCGAGTTCGTACGCCACCTCGGCCGCGTTCGCCAGGGCGACGGCCTCCCACTGGGGGGCATCGATCTCCTGGAAGATCGTCAGCGCCTCGTCGAAACAGCTCTTCGCAACGCTCAAACGCCGCTCCCTGAGACGGATCAGGCCGATGTCGTTGAGGGAGAGCGACTCGCCCAGCCGGTCTCCGCGCTCGCGGCGGATCGCGAGGGCGCCCTCATGGAAGTCCGCCGCTTCGGACAGCCGGTGGGACTGGGTGCAGGCCATGCCCAGGCTTTCCAGGATCTCGGCCTCGGCGCCACGGTCGCCGAGCCGTCGCGCGGCCCGCAGCCCGATGTGCCCCATGGCCAGCCAGTCCTCGAACGGGTTGAGCAGCATGTGTACGCTGCGCAGCACGGCCGCCAACTGCCAGGCGATCTCGTCCAGTCCGGCCGCCTCCGCCTCGCGGGCGACGGCCATCAGGCTCGCCGACTCCAGTTCGTACCAGGCCATGGCCTGCTCGTAGCCGTCGAAGGTCAGGGCGACGACACCGGCGTCCATAGGGGCGAGCGGGATACGCGCCTCTCCCGGATTGATCCACCCCTGGGCCGCGTCGGCGGCGTGTACGTACCAGGTGAGGATCCGGCGCACCGCGTCCGCGCGGGTCTCGGGGGTCTCCTCGTACTGGGCCTGGTCGGTCGCGTAGGCGCGCAGCAGGTCATGGAACTCGTAGCGGTCGGGCGCGGTCTGTTCCAGCAGATGGGCCCCGGCGAGGGAGTCCAGCAGGCGATGGGCCTGGGCGGTGCTGAGGCCGGCGATCGCGGCGGCGGCCGGCACTCCGAAGGCCGGTCCCGGATGGAGGCCGAGCAGCCGGAACAGCGTCGCGGCCTCGGCGGTCAGCGCCCGGTAGGACCGCGCGGCTGCGGAAGCGTCGTCGTCGGCCTGAGCGTTTTCGGTCATGGGCGTACCCCCCTCAGGCCGGTGGCCCGTCCGCCCATGGCCAGACAGAGCGAGCGGGCGTGCTGTTGTTGTTCGTGCTCGATCACGTGGGCCCGTACGAGCGGCCCTGTGTCCACCCACTCCGTTGGCGGTGCTGAGGGGTGCGGGGCTTGCCGAATCTCTAACAAGGTCAACAGCTCCGATCTGTTGGCTGGTTGCCTCGGGGACGTTCTGTCTGCTGTCCTGGGGCGTTTCTGTGTGGGGACGCAGGGGTCCCGCCTGCGGAGTTACGGGACCCCTGCGCGGGACTCGACCGGCCGCCACGCCACGGGGGCGCCGTTGCCGGGAGTCCTCTTGCACCCGTTACGCGGTGACTTTCTGTCGCGTAACGGGAACCTGTGGGGTGTGGCGGATCGGGTAGGTCTGTTCGTTTCCGTCGTACGTCAGTCGGTGCACGTGAACTCTTCTGTGATCACAAAGCGCGCCCAGACGCATTTGCTGTGTTGCTCGTGCCTGTGGCCCCACGTTTCCGCCAGCTGTGAGACCAGGTACAGCCCGCGTCCGCTCTCTTCGCCGGGATCGGGGGTCCGAAGTTGGGGGATCTTGCCTCTGTCGGGGTCGGAAACGTCAAGGAGCAAGGCCCGATCCTGGACGGAGACGGTGATCTCGATCAGGGCGAACGTCACACGACAGTGACGGATGGCGTTGGACACCAGTTCGTCAACTGACAGGGTCACGTCGTCGGCGAGAGCGCCGCTGATCCCCCAGTTCGCGAGGGTCTTCCGTATGCGGGTCCGTACACCCGGGACGCTGCGCTTGTGCTTGGAGACACGAAAGGTGTCCCGGCGGTCCGCCGTGGCGGTGGGCATGCCTGCTACCCCCTGACTCATCGTCAAGTTCGCGCTCTGTAGTGGCGCGTGTTCAAGAGGTTAGGGCTGCGTGCATGCGTTGCGCAACTCCTAGTTATGCAAGCTTGCATGACGGCGGGTTATCGTGTTGTCGAGCCGTACAGTGGGCTCATCGTCGCGCTGGGTAGTCAGCAGAGAGGTGGGGAACCCATGCCCGCAGGGGGAAAGCCGACCGTGCGCAGCAGGCGACTCGGTGCAGCGCTCAAGCGGTACCGACTTGCCGCAAAGCTGGATCAGCAGCAAGCCGCGGGCGTGCTCGAAGCCTCGGCGGCCAAGATCAGTCGCGTTGAGTCTGGCCACGTAACCGCTCGCGTCGTCGACATTCGCCTACTGCTGGACGCTTACGGCGTCAAAGACGGTGAAGTGCGGTCGAAGCTTGAGGACTTGGCCAGGAACGCCAACCGTCGCGGTTGGTGGCTCGAGCATGCGGCGCACTTGCGCGAGGACTATCTCGAACACATCGCGATTGAGGATGACGCTACCTTCATCCGGGAATGGCAATCCGCTGCCTTCCCAGGTTTGTTGCAAACCGCCGCTTACGCAGAGGCGGCTATTGCGGAGGGCCCAAATTGTGTTGATCCCGAACGGGCGGCGCATCTGGTGAAGGCGCGCAAGATGCGGCAGGCGAAAATCGAGCCCGGAGGGGCCATGTATACGGCCATCGTTTGGGAGCCTGTGATCATTCACCCGCTGGTAAGCGTTGCGATCCACCGGGAACAGCTGTCCGCCGTACTCGAGGTAAGCAAGAGGCAGAATGTCACCGTTCAAGTCCTGCCATTCGCGGCTGGATTGCTTGCGGCGATCTCTGCGTTTTCTTCGTTCAGCTTCGGCTCCGACCCTGCGGTTGAAGCCGTGACCATGGAAAACCTGCGTGGTACGTCTGTGCTTGAGGATCCCGATGACCTCAGCGCTTACGCCAACGCTTTTGACCAACTACGATCGGCGGCACTGGCCCCGGATGCGAGTGCGCGACTCATCCGGGGCGCACTGCGGAGCAGCGAGGAAGAGAAATGACCCCAGAGGTTATTGGTCCTTACCGTAAGTCGTCTTACTCCCTGCAAGAGGGCAATTGCGTGGAAATCGCCCCAACGGTCATCGGTGGCCGTTCCATACGGGACAGCAAGGACAGGAGCGGCCCGCACCTGACGTTCACGGGTGACGCATGGCAAGCGTTCCTCCTGGGCGTCAAGTCGCGGGAGTTCGACCGTTAAGCAGATCAGACGCCAGGGCCCCGGCAAGCCGTTGCCGGGGCCCCGTTCGCCTGTGTCTTGTGGGTGACGTGTAGCTGTCCAGATCGAGCCGCTCGGCGCGCGACGTCTGGAGGCGGAGACCGTCAGGGCTGAGCGTCGGGAATATCAGGCTTCGCCGAGCTCAGCATCGCACCCGGCAGGATCACCAGCCGCTCGTCCGCAGCGATCTTGACGTCGTCGGGCAGCCGGGCCGCGTACGTCTCCGTCAGGTCCCGGCCGATCACCGCGATGTCTCCGTTGTCCAACTGCCAGATGTCGGGGCAGCCGTCGCGGCCACCAGTGGCGTTCAGCTCCTTGGCGGACTTCCCCAGACGCCGCTCGAACGAGGCCGCGGGGTCGGCCTCCCAGGCTCGCTCCATGAGTTCTCCCATCCCGTAACACGGAGGACAACGGCTACTCACCGTATGTGTACATGACACCCATGGCAATGGGTCGCCTACTCCGGCCGGACCAGCCGGGTGTCATACGCGAAGATCACCGCCTGGACGCGGTCCCGGGCGCCGATCTTCGCCAGGATGCGGCCCACATGCGTCTTGACGGTGGACTCCGCGACGACCAGCCGCTCCGCGATCTCGCCGTTCGTCCAGCCCCGGCCGATGGCCGTCAGCACCTCGCGCTCACGGCCGGTGAGGGCCGCCAGGCGGGGGTCGTCGCCGTCGGTCGCGGCTGTGTCCGGCGCCGGGAGGTGGTGGGCGTAGCGGTCGAGGAGGCGGCGGGTCAGGGTCGGGGCGACGACCGCGTCGCCGCTCGCCACGGCCCGGATGCCCGCGAGCAGTTCCTCGGGGCGGGCGTCCTTGACGAGGAAGCCGCTCGCACCGGCCCGCAGACCGGCGTGGGCGTACTCGTCGAGGTCGAAGGTGGTGAGGATCAGCACGCGGGTGCGGCCGCCGGACGCGACGATGCGGCGGGTGGCCTCGATGCCGTCGAGGCCGGGCATCCGTACGTCCATCAGCACCACGTCCGGCTGGAGCTCGGCGCACAGCCGTACGGCCGCGGAGCCGGTCTCGGCCTCGCCGACCAGCGCCATGTCGTCCTGGCTCTCCAACAGCATCCGGAATCCGAAGCGCTGCATGGCCTGGTCGTCCGCGATCGCCACCGTGGTCACTGCTGCCCGCTCCGCTCGGCCGGTAGATGTACGTGTACGCGCCAGCCGCCCGAGGGCAGCGGACCCGCGTCGAGTGTGCCGCCGTACAGCGCGGCGCGCTGCCGCATACCGGGGATGCCCTGGCCGCTGTCCGGGCTGTCCGGGCTGCCCGAGGCGGTGCCGGAGCCCGCCGTGTCCGTGATGCCGAGGTCGACGCCGTGCGGTGCGTATCCGATGGTCACCTCGGCGCGCGCGCCGGGTCCGGCGTGCTTGAGGGTGTTGGTGAGGGCTTCCTGGACGATGCGGTAGACGGAGAGCTGCAGACCGGGGGAGAGCTCGCCGCCGCGGCCCGAGGTGGTCACCCGCACCGGCAGCCCCGCCTCGCGGACCCGGCCCAGCAGCTGGTCGAGGTCCGCGAGCGCGGGCTGCGGGGCCAGCTCGGCGGTCGCGTCCCGCAACATGCCCAGCAGCTTGCGCAGTTCGCCCAGGGCCTCGCGGCTGGTGTCGCCGATGGCCTCCAGGGCCTGTGTCGCGCGCTCGGGGTTCTTACGGGCCGCGTACGAGCCGCCGTCGGCCAGGCCGGTGATGACGGACAGGTGGTGGCCGATGATGTCGTGCATCTCCCCGGCGATCCGGGCCCGTTCGGCCGCGGCGGCGAGCCGCGCCTGCTGGTCCCGCTCCACCTCGAGCTGCCTGGCCCGCTCCAGCAGCGAGGCCGTGTAGTCGCGGCGGGTGCGGACCGCGATGCCGGCGAGCACCATGACCGCGCACGTCATCAGGTACGGCACGAGCTGCCGGTCGAAGTCGCCCTCGGGCCATCGCACGGCGGAGACGGCGATCTGGGCGGCGGCGAGCGCGCTCGCCCAGACCAGCTCGGGCCAGGGCCGCCGGACCGCGATCCCGTACAGGACCGCCATCCGGATCGCCCCGGCCTCCAGGGCGATCCCGGTCCAGGAGTCGACGAACCCCGGCAGCGCCAGTACGCACATGACCGCGAGGGGCCCGCGCCGCCGCCAGGCCGCGGGGAGCACGAATCCGACGCTCACCAGCCACGGCAGCCAGCCCGGCACATCCGTCCCGTGCGCCGTCAGCTTCCATCGCGCACCGATGAGGTCGGCCAGCGCGGCCAGGGCCAGTACGCCCGTCAGCAGCAGGTCCCACACCAGCGGCCGGCGGGCGTCGAAGTCCCGTACGCGCCGGACGGCCAGATGGAAGCGGCGGGTCAGCGACAGGGTGCCGGGGGACCACTCGGAGGTCATCGGGCTCTCCATCTCCCGGGCGTTCCGTTACACGTCGCGGCGGCGCAGCAGCAGCCCCGCCGCGCCCAGCGCGACCGCCACCCAGGCACACAGCGCCACGAACGCCACCCCCGGCGAGAGCAGATCCGCCTCCGAGCCCGTCGCCATCAGGGCCTCCAGGGTCCGCGAGGGGAAGTACGCGACGGCGTCCTCCGCCGCCCCGAACGGCAGCATGCTCACCACCTCCGGGAGGATCAGCACCCCGCCGATGTACGCGCCGATCCCGGCCGGGACGCCGCGCAGCGCGGCGCCCAGCGCGAGCGAGATCACTCCGATGAGGGCGATCCCGGCCGCCCCGCCGGCCAGGGCGCGGGCGATCCCCGGGTCGGTCAGCGCGGCCTCCTGGTCGGTGCCGTTCAGGAAGGTCTGGGCGAGCAGGAAGGTGGCGAAGGCGGTCATCAGCAGCGTGGCGAAGGCGGTGGCGCCGAAGACGGCTGCCTTGGCCCACAGCACCGGGAGCCGGCGGGGAACGGCCGCCATGGTGGCGCGGACCATGCCGGTCGAGTACTCACCGGCCGTCACCATGACCCCGAGGACGGCGACGATCAGCTGGCTGAACTGGATGCCGAGGAGGGCGAATTGCACCGGCCCGGTGGTCCCGTCCCCGCTTCCCGAGGTGTAGTTCGCCCCGATGACCGCGCCGATGGCGATCGTCAGCAGGGCGGCGGCACCGAGCGCGAGCCCCGTGGAGCGCACCGACCACAGCTTGGACCACTCCGAGCGCAGCACGCGCCGTGTCGTCACCCGGTATGCGGCGGTGGCGGTCACGGCCGTCGTGGCGGTCATGCGGCGGCCCCCTCGCGGTACTCGACGGCGTCGCGGGTGAGTTCCATGAAGGCTTCTTCCAGGGAGGCGGTGTGCGGGGTGAGTTCGTGGACGGGGATGCCGTGGCGCGCGGCGGCGCTCCCGATGCGCTCGCCGTCCGCGCCGGTGACGCGGAGCGTGCCGGGCGCGTCCGAGGTGATCTCGACGCCGGGCGCGGCCAGCAGGTCGCGCAGCCGCGCCGCCTCGGGGCTGACGACCTTGACCTCGCCCACCCCCGCGCTCCGCACGAACTGCTCCACGGTGGTGTCGGCCAGCAGCCTGCCGCGCCCGATGATGATCAAGTGCTCGGCGGTGACCGCCATTTCGCTCATCAGATGGGACGAGACGAAGACGGTACGCCCCTCGGCCGCCAGCTCCTTGAGGAGCGTACGGATCCACCGCACGCCCTCCGGGTCGAGGCCGTTGACCGGCTCGTCCAGGATGACCGTGCCGGGGTCGCCGAGCAGCGCGGCGGCGATGCCCAGCCGCTGGCCCATCCCGAGCGAGAAGCCGCCCACGCGCCTGCCCGCCGCCTCGCGCAGCCCGACCTGGTCGAGGACCTGCTCGACACGGCGGCGGGGGATGCCGTGGGTGTGCGCGAGGGCCATCAGATGGCCCAGCGCCGACCGGCCCTTGTGGATGGACTTCGCCTCCAGGAGGGCGCCGGCCACGGTGAGCGGGGCGGGGTGCTCCGCGTACGGGCGGCCGGCCACGGTGACCCGGCCGCGGGTGGGCGCGTCCAGGCCGAGGACCATGCGCATGGTCGTGGACTTGCCCGCGCCATTGGGCCCCAGAAAGCCGGTGACCTTGCCGGGCTGGACCGTAAACGTCAGGTCCTCGACAGCCGTTCTGTCCCCGTACCGCTTGGTGAGCCCTCGTGCCTCGATCACGCCTGCCGCCTCTCGCCGCTGGGTTTCTCCTACGGCTCTTGAACCTAGGCAGCGAACTGGGCGGACCCGTCCCCCCGCGGACGGACGTTCCCGGGCCCCGTACGACCGTGGTGGGACGGCCCTTAAGGGGCGGGGTTTGCTAACGCACCACCAGAAACGCGTCCGCGTCCCGCGGCGGCCGGGCCGAGGGCGGCGCCGCCGCGCGGCCCACCGCGACCGCCCCCATCGGGTCCCACTCCTCGGGCAGCCCCAGCACCTGACGCACCACCGGACGGCAGAACATCGTCGACGACACCCACGCCGACCCCAGGCCCTCACCCGCCAGCGCGACCAGCAGGTTCTGCACCCCGGCGCCCGCCGCGACCACGAACATCTCGCGCTCGGCGGTGCTCCGCCGGGCGTCCGGGTAGTCATGGGCGCCGTCCGCGACCAGGCAGGGCACGACCAGATAGGGCGCCTTGCGCAGCACATCCCCGCGCCGCACCCGCTTGGCGATGCTCTCCTCGGAGAAGCCGTCGCCGCGCAGATCCGCGATCCATGCCTCGCGCATCGCGTCGAGCAGCCGCAGCCGCGACTCCTCCGACTCCAGGAGCACGAACCGCCAGGGCGTGGTGTGGTGCGGGGCCGGGGCCGTGATCGCGGCGGCCACGGCCCGGCGCACCGCGGCGCCGTCCACCGGCTCGTCGGTGAACTCCCGCACCGTACGGCGCAGCGTGACGGCCTCCCGGACGGCCTCGGAGGTCCCGAGCCGGAACATGTCGTCGGCGGCCCCCCGGATCAGGGGCCGGGCACCCAGGTCGGGGTCGGCGGGGGCGGCGGGGGCGCTGGGGCTGACGGGGCTTTCCGGGCTGCTGGAGTGGTCCGTACCGTCAGGGCCCGCCGTACGTACGACATGCGGCAAACCCCGCACCACCGCCACCGGCAGCCCGCCCGCCTTCCCCTTGACCAGGTCTCCCGCCGAGGCCAGCTCGTCGGCCGTGGCGACCACGGTGGCGCTCAGCGGGTTGCCATGGGCGTCGGTGCCGCCGCGCAGGTCCTCCAGCACCCGCACCCCGGCCGCGCCGATGGCGACGTCGGTCACCCCGCTGCGCCACGGCCGCCCGAAGGTGTCGGTGACCACCACCCCCACCTCGACCCCGAGCGCGTCCCACAGCCCGGCCTGGACGCGCCGCGCGGAGGCGTCGGAGTCCTCGGGGAGCAACAACACGGTCCCGGCAGGGGTGTTGGAGGCGTCGACCCCGGCCGCGGCCATCACCAGGCCGTGCCGGGTCTCCACGATGCGGGTGCGCCCGCGCCGGGCGACGACCCGGACGGCCTCGGCGTCTATGGCGGCCTCGCGGTCCTCGGCCTGGACGATGCGCCCCTCCGCCTTGCTGACGATCTTGGAGGTGACGAGCAGGACATCGCCGTCGGCGAGCCCCGGCAGGCCCTCGGCGGTCGCGGCGTCGGCGATGAGCTTGGCGAGGTCGTCGCCGGGGCGGACCTCGGGGATGCCGGGAAGGGCCCACACCCGGTACGTCGGCGCCTGAGTCATGCCCGTGTGCGTCGGGGCCTGAGTCATGCCCGTACCTCCTCGGCCAGCTTCAGGGCCTCCGCGGCCATCCGGGTCGTCGCCTCGATGTCGGTCATCATCAGCGGGACGGCGCGGCAGCGGATCCCGGCCGCCTCGACCTCGTCCACGGTGGCGGCATCCACGGTGTCCACGAGCCAGCCGTCGAGCAGCCCGGAGCCGTAGTGGCGGGCGACGGCCGCGGCGGTGGACTCGACGCCCACGGCGGCCAGCACCTTGTCGGCCATGCCGCGCACGGGCGCGTCGCCGATGATGGGGGACAGGCCCACCACGGGCACCCCGGCGTCGGCGATGGCCTCCCGGACGCCGGGCACGGCCAGGATGGTGCCGACGCTGACGACGGGGTTGGAGGGCGGGAAGACGATGACGTCGGCCCCGGCGATGGCCTCCAGCACCCCGGGCGCGGGCTTGGCCTGCTCGGCGCCGACGGGGATGACCGCGTGGGCGGGCACGGAGGCGCGCAGCCGCACCCAGTACTCCTGGAAGTGCACGGCCTTGCGCGCGGGGCGGCCCTCGGCGTCCTGGACGTCGGGGTCGTCGATCAGGACGTGTGTCTCGATCCGGTCGTCGGTCATCGGCAGCAGCCGCACGCCGGGCTGCCAGCGCGCGCACAGGGCCTCGGTGACGGCGCTCAGCGGATAGCCCGCGCCGATCATCTGCGTCCGGACGATGTGCGTGGCGAAGTCCCGGTCGCCCAGGCCGAACCACTCGGGCCCGACGCCGTACGCCGCCAGCTCCTCCTTGACGGCGAAGGTCTCGTCCGCCCGGCCCCAGCCCTGGTCCTCGTGGATGCCGCCGCCGAGGGTGTACATCACCGTGTCGAGGTCGGGGCAGACCTTCAGCCCGAAGAGGTGGATGTCGTCGCCGGTGTTCCCGATGACGGTGATGTCGGCGTCCGGCGCCGCCGACTTCAGACCGCGGAGAAAACGGGCACCGCCGATGCCGCCTGCCAGAACCACAATGCGCATGCGAGACATACTGCCAGCCGCATCCGTTGAGGGTGGTGGTGGGCGACGGGTGGGAGGTGGTCGGGCGACGGGTGGGCCTGTCAGCCGCCCAGGACATCCATTGTGTCCGGGGCGTCCGGAACGCGGCCTTCCGCCCGCTCCCGTACGGCGTCCTGCGACGGGTGCATCGGCATGTCGGTCAACCCGGGGAAGTAGATGTGCAGGCTGACGGCCGGTTCGAGCGCGTCGTTGACGACGTCGTGGACATAGCCCGGCGCGAAGACGCGCTGCGCGCCTGCCCGCAAGCTGTGCCGCCCCCCGTGCCCCACCCGCTCGGTCAGCTCGCCTTCGAGGACGGTCAGCACGCCCGAGGACGCGCCGTGGTCGTGGGCCCCGCTGCCCTGGCCGGGGACCCAGCTGAGCAGCCACACCTCATAGCCGGGGCCGGTGCGCAGCCGGTGGTACCAGCGGCTGGTGGCGTCGTACTGGACCAGCGGTGCCCAGCCGGCGCGGTCGGCCGCGAGGGAGCGGGCCAGTCCGGCGAAGGCGGCGACGGTGGAGGGGTGCGCGGGTGCGGGCGGCAGCAGATGCGGAATGGCGAGCGGGTCACCGGCGATCTGGATGTCGCTGTTCATAGGGGGTTCCTCGGCGGAAGGTGGCGTGGCGGTCGCGGGGGCGGCCGCACGAGGCGGCGCGGGAGACGGCTGCGGCAGGCGGCCACGAGGGGCGGCGGCCCGGAGAGCGGCTGTCGGGATGGCTGGAGCTCAGGGGCTATCGACAGGCATCAACAACAGCTGGAACAGCGACAGCGAGCCTGCACAGCGCAGCGGAACCCGTGGTCACGGGTCGCCTGGGGCGCGGGGGTCACTGACATGCGGACAAGGAGACCGGGTCGTCGACCCCCGTGTCAACTTGACCGTCCGGATGGTGGGCGACTTTCACCCCATCCGGTTGCCGGGACGGCAGAAAGGTTTGTGCCGACCGGGAACCGGTCAGATGGCGCAACACCCGGAATCCCCTGGGGTGCAACGGGATCGGCCATGTTGGCGTCCTCTTCTGTGAGTAAGAGGAGGGGCAAGGGTGGCGGCCGGGGAAGGTGTCAGCTTTAGGCCGATTTGAACACTTTCTGCGTTGCCTTGGTTCCGCAGAGTGAATAAGGGGCTCAATAGCAGATCTCGGCTTGACTGGCCCGGATCGGCGCACTTGTAATTTCACTCGTGTCGTTTTGCCGAAGGACCAACGGCAGCAGGCACGGGGACGCAATGACAGACGAGGGGCGCACATGACCGAGTTGTTCCAGCAACTGCTGGTCGAAGAGGCGGACGAGGAGCTCGGTTGGCAGGAGCGCGCACTGTGCGCCCAGACCGATCCCGAGTCGTTCTTCCCGGAAAAGGGCGGATCCACCCGTGAGGCGAAGAAGGTCTGCCTCGCCTGTGAGGTCCGTTCCGAATGCCTCGAGTACGCCCTCGCCAACGACGAGCGCTTCGGCATCTGGGGAGGTCTGTCCGAGCGGGAGCGCCGCCGCCTGAAAAAGGCCGCAGTCTGACGGCCGCAGTCTGATGGCCGGTGTCTGACCCCACGCCATACCAGACCTGGAACCAACGGTCCGCCTCCCGCCCCCTTGGCGCCGGGAGGCGGACCGCTGTGTGCTCAGCCGTTAGTGTGGGGCCCCGTCCGAGACGCGCGGGCGCCGCCAAGGGCGCGCGCGTCCACTGCAGTCCAGCGAACCGGGGCCCGTACCTCGATGTCCGTGCACAGCCACCAGGCGGCCCAATACCCGGCCGCCAACGCCGCGTTTGCGCCCACCCAAGCGCCGGCGTTCCCCCGCCATGTCGTCACCGCCGTGCTCGTCGCCCACGACGGCGCCCGCTGGCTGCCCGAGGCGCTGGCCGGGCTGCTCGGCCAGGAGCGGCCCGTCCAGAGCGCCGTCGCCGCCGACACGGGCAGCGCCGACAACTCCGCGCAGCTGCTGGCCGACGCGCTCGGCCCCGACCGGGTGCTCCACCTCGCCCGCCGCAGCGGCTTCGGTACCGCCGTCGCCGAGGCGGTGCGCAGCGTCGAGGTGCTGGGCCCCGAGGAGCTGACGTACCTCAAGCGCCCCAGCGGCTGGGACCCCGTCAACCGCACCTGGCGCGACGACGCGTACGACATGCCGGAGCTGCCCCACGGCGAGCCGGTCCAGTGGCTGTGGCTGCTGCACGACGACTGCGCCCCCGCCCCGGACGCCCTCGCCGAGCTGCTGCGGGTCGCCGACGGCCACCCGCGCGCCGCGATCGTCGGCCCCAAGCTGCGCAGCTGGTACGACAGCAGGCAGCTGCTCGAAATCGGCGTCAGCATCGCCCGCAGCGGCCGCCGCTGGACCGGTCTGGAGCGGCGCGAGCAGGACCAGGGCCAGCACGACCAGGTGCGGCCGGTGCTGTCGGTCTCCAGCGCGGGCATGCTGGTGCGCCGCGACGTATGGGAAGAGCTGGGCGGCTTCGACCCCCGGCTGCCCCTCATGCGCGACGACGTGGACCTGTGCTGGCGCGCCCAGGCCGTCGGCCACCAGGTGCTGGTCGCGCCGGACGCCGCGCTGCGCCACGCCGAGGCCGCCGCCCGCGAACGGCGCCCCATCGACTGCGTGGGCCGCTCGGTCGCCGGACCGCACCGCGTCGACAAGGCCGGCGCGGCCTACACCCTGCTGGCCAACAGCCGTGGGGCGGCGCTTCCGTACGTCATGCTGCGGCTGGTGCTCGGCACCCTGGTGCGCACCCT
Source organism: Streptomyces sp. NPDC059679 (assembly GCF_042734105.1). NCBI lineage: Bacteria > Bacillati > Actinomycetota > Actinomycetes > Kitasatosporales > Streptomycetaceae > Streptomyces > Streptomyces sp. NPDC059679. The sequence continues at coordinate 14,803 of NZ_JBHWES010000100.1, forward strand.
CGCCTATCTGGTGGGCAAGGTGCCCGGGCAGGCGCTGGACGAGGTCGCCGGGCTCTTCGGCACGCTGCTGCGCCCCGAGAAGATCCTCGCCGCGCGCAGACGGCGCGGCCGGCCCGTGGCCGAGAAGGACGAGCTGCGGCCGCTGTTCCCGCCGCCCGGTGCCACGGTGCGGGCCACTGCCGAGCAGATCGCGAGCAACTTCGGTGGACGGTCGGAGCCCGAGCTGTCCTCCGGCGGGCGGCACGGGGCCGTGGAGTCCGGGCCCGGCGGCGACGACGCCGACTTCCTGGAGGTCGAGCAGTTCGCCCGGCTGAAGCGGATCGGCCGCAAACCCGGGCCGATGCTCTTCGTCGTCCTGCTGCTCGTCTCGCTCGTCGCCTGCCGCGATCTGCTCGGCGGCGGGTCGCTGACCGGCGGCGCGCTGCTGCCCGCGCCCGACGGGGTCTCCGAGCTGTGGGCGCGCTACCTGGACGGCTGGCATCCGGTGGGGACCGGCGGGACGCAGAGCGCGCCGCCGTATCTGGCCGTGCTCGCGTCGGTCGCCACGCTCTTCCTGGGCAGCACCGGCTTCACGCTCACGCTGCTGCTGGTCTGCTCGGTGCCGCTGGCCGGCTTCACCGCGTACTTCGCCTCCCGGCCGCTCGTCGAGTCCCGGCTGCTGCGCGCCTGGGGCAGCGTCGCGTACGCCTTCCTGCCGGCCGCGACCGGGGCGCTGGCGAGCGGGCGGCTGGGCACCGCCGTGCTGGCCGTCCTGCTGCCGCTGATGGCCCGCGCCGCGGTCGCGGCGAGCGGGTTCGGGCTCGGCGAGCGGGCGCGCCGCGGCGAGCGGCCCAGCTGGCGCGCCACCTGGGCGTACGCGCTGCTGCTGACCTTCACCATGGCGTTCACGCCGATCGTCTGGCCGATCGCGGTGCTCCTGGGCCTCGGGGTGCTGGCGGTGCGGTTCGCGGAGAGCCGCACCGATGAGCTGGTGGCGTACGGGCTGCGTTTCCTCGCCGTCGTCCTCACCCCGCCGGCCGTGCTCGCGCCCTGGTCGGCCGATCTGCTGACCGACCCGGGCCGGTTCTTCGACGAGGCGGGTCTCGACTACACCACCGGCTCCGCGTCCGCCCTGCACCTGCTCGCGCTGAGCCCCGGCGGCCCCAAGGCCGGCGGAACGCTTCTGCTGCTCGGCTTCGTGCTGGCGGCGCTCGCCGCCCTGATGCGCGCCGAGCGGCAGCTGGCGGTCCGTACGGCCTGGGCCGTGGCCCTCACCGGCTTCCTCTTCGCTGCGCTCGTGGGCGGCTCCGGCTGGGCCGGGCCCGCGACCCTCGTCTACGGGCTGGCGCTGCTGAGCGCCGGCGTGGTGGGCGCCGAGGGCGCACGGGAGCGTGTCGCGGCGCAGAGCTTCGGCTGGCGCCAGCCGCTCGCGCTGCTGATCGCGGTGGCCGCGGCCGCCGCCCCCCTGTGGGCCGCCGCGAGCTGGATGCTGAGCGGCGCGGACGGCCCGGTCGGGCGGCGCGACCCCGACCAGGTCCCGGCCTTCGTCGCGGCCGAGAGCAGCACCCGCGACCAGGCCCGCACCCTCGTCCTCGACGGCGACGCAGCCCGCGCCGACTACGTCCTGGTGCGCGGCTCCGGCGCCCGGCTCGGCGACGCCGAGCTCACCGGTGCGGCCGGCGGCGACAGTCGGCTCGACCGCGTCGTGGCCAACCTGATCGCCGGCTCCGGCGCGGACCAGACCAGCCAGCTCGGCGGCTACGCCATCCGCTACGTCCTGGTGCGCGACAGCGCGCCGCGCCAGATGGGCCGGGTGCTGGACGCCACACCGGGGCTCACCCGGCTCAGCCAGGAGGACGGCAGCGCCCTGTGGCGGGTCGACCAGCGGATCTCGCGGGTCGCCATCGTCCCCGGCGCCCAGGCGGGCGAGACGGCCGAGACGGGGGGTCAGGGCGGCTCGGCGGCCGGGTCCCGGACGGCCCCGGTGAACGTCCCCTCCGGGCCTGTCGAGGCCCACACCACCGTCCCGGCCGGCCCGGCTGGGCGGGTGCTGCGGATCGCCGACAAGGCGACGCCCGGCTGGCAGGCCACGCTCGACGGCAAGCCGCTGAAGGCGACGACCGTGGACGGCTGGGCGCAGGGCTTCGAACTCCCGGCGAACGGCGGACGGCTGGACCTGAGCTACGAAACCCCCGTCACGCACACCGCCTGGGTGTGGGCCCAGGGGCTGCTCGCGCTGGTCCTGGTGGTGCTGGCACTGCCGGGCCGCCGCCGTACGGTCGACGACGACCTGCCGGAGGCGGAGGCCGCCGCCGCGGCGGTCTCCGCCGAGGACCTGGCGGGCGACGGGCGCCGGGCGCGGCGGCTGCGGGCCGCCGCGGAGGCGGAGGCGCAGGCCGCGCAGCAGGCGGCCGACGAGCAGGGCGCTGGTGCGGGGGAGCAGCCGTACGCGGGCCACGCGGGCCACGCGGGCCAGGCGGATCAAGCCGACCAGGCCGGGCCCGCGGATCCGGAGCCCGCCGCGGACCCGTACGCGGCGGTGCCCCAGCAGCAGTACGGCGAGTGGGACGCCCAGTCGTACGCGGGCGCGGGCTACGGCCAGTACGCGGGCGACCAGTACCAGGGCGACCAGTACCCGGCCGGTGACTACTCCGGCGCCGGTTACCAGGACACCGGGTATCAGGACACCGGCTACCGGGGCGGCGAGTACCAGGGCGCGGGCACCGGCTACCAGGGCGCCCAGGACCAGTACGGCCAGGGCCAGGACCAGTACGCGCAAGGCCAGTACGCCCAGGGCCAGGACCAGGGCCAGTACCCGGCGGACCCGTACGCGGGCGGCCAGTACGCCGATCCGTACGCCTACGACCAGCAGCAGCCCTACGCCGACGGCGGCACGTACCCCCAGCAGCCGCAGGACGACACGACGTACGGCGGCGCCGACCCCGAGGCCCGCCGCGACGGGAGCGAGCAGCAGCGATGAACCGCACCATCCTGTCCCTGATCGGCGCCGCCACGGCGCTCGCGGCCATCACCGGCGTCGCCTCGCTGACCGCGGGGTCCTCCGACGACACGGCACCGGCGGCCAAGGCGGCCACCAGGCTGCCCGTCGAGCGCTCCACGCTCCTGTGCCCGACGCCCACCTCCTCGGACGTGGGCACCACCACCTACACCGCGTTCACCCCCAAGGGGACGGGCAAGGGGACCGGCGCGCAGGGCACGAAGAAGGGAACCGCCGGACTGCTGCCCGCCCAGGGCCCGCAGGACGAACAGAAGGACACCCAGAAGGACAAGGCGAACGAGCCCGTCGTGCCTCTGAAGGAGCCGGGGAAGCCGGTCACCGCCGAGACCGACCGCTCGGACGCCCCCGCGCTGATCGGCACCGCCGACGGCCTCCTGGCCCCCGGCTGGAGCGTGCAGCAGACCACCACCGTGGCCGCGGGCAGCGGGCGCGGTGTGCTGGGCACCACCTGCACCGCGCCCGACACGGACTTCTGGTTCCCCGGCGCCAGCACCGCCAAGGACCGGCAGGACTATGTGCACCTGACCAACCCGGACGACAGCGCGGCCGAGGTGGACCTGAAGCTCTACGGCGAGAACGGCCGGCTCAAGCCCTCGACCGACGAGGCGATCACGGTCCCGGGCCGGTCCACCGTCCCGGTGCTGCTCTCCACCCTGACGGACGTGGACGCGACCGACGCGACCCTCAGGGTGTCGGCGCGCTCCGGCCGGGTCGGGGCGACCGTACAGGCGGTGGACGAGTCGTTCGGCAGCGACTGGCTCCCGGCCTCGGCCGAGCCGTCGGGCAGCGTGGTGCTGCCCGGCATCCCGGCGGACGCGACCGACGTGCGCCTGGTCGTCTACGCGCCAGGCTCGGACGACGCGGACCTGAAGGTGCGGCTGGCCGGGCGGAGCAGTTCGATCACCCCGGCAGGACATGAGTCGCTGCACGTCAAGAGCGGGATGACGGCATGGGCCGACTTCGGGAACCTCACCGAGGGCGAGCCGGGCTCCCTCGTGCTCACCCCTGAGGGCGGGGCGGGCCGGGCCGCCCCGGTCGTGGCCGCGCTGCGGGTGACCCGCGGCAAGGGGGCCGACCAGGAGACGGCCTTCATCCCCGCCACCACGAGCATCGAACGGAACGCCACCGCCGCCGACAACCGCTCCAAGGGCTCGACGCTGTCCCTGGTGGCGCCGAACGCGTCGGCGAAGGTGCGGGTCACCGCCTCGGCCGGGAGCGGCGGCGGCACCCCCGTCAGCAAGACGTACGACGTCAAGGGCGGCACCACGATGGCCGTGGTGCCGCCGCGCCCGGCCTCGGGCAAGGGTGGGTACGCCGTGACGGTCGAGCGGGTCTCGGGCGGGCCGGTGTACGCGTCCCGGATGCTGGCGCTGCCCCAGGGCGGCGTTCCGATGTTCACGATCCAGGCGCTGCCCGACGACCGGAGCACGGTCGCGGTCCCGACGGCGCGCCGGGACCTGTCGCTGCTCAACGACGGGAAGCAGTGACCTCGGGCGCCGGTCAGTGACCTCGGGCGTCGGCCAGTCGCCTCAGGGCGCCGACCAGTCACCTCAGGGCGCCGGCTAGTCCTGCCCGTAGCGCGGGTCAACCAGCTCCGGGGCGAGCCCCAGCAGCTCGGCGACCTGCTCGACGACGACCTCGTGGACGAGCAGCGCGCGCTCGTCCCGGGTCTTGGCGCGGATCTCGACCGGGCGGCGGTAGATCACGATGCGGTCCGGGCTGTCGCCGCGCGCGGCGATGAACCGGCCGAGCGGCACGGATTCGCCGTCCCAGCTGTCCCAGCCGTCCGGGCCGCCGGGCCCGCTCATGGTGGGCACCTCGAGCACGGCGAAGTCGACGCCGGACAGCTGGGGCCAGCGTCTCTCCAGCCGCTCCGCGGACTCCTGGACGAGGTCGAGGAAGGACTCCGCGCGGCTGACCGAGAGCGGCACCTGCGGCGGCGCGATCGGACCGCGCATCCCACGCCCGTGCCGATCGCGGCGGCGCGGGCGCGGCTCGGACTGGTGGGGTCGTACGGGCCTGGTCATCACTCATGAGGGTAGCTGTCACCGGCACCTGAGTACGCGCTTACCAGACAGTGCGTCCGCTACCCGCGTCGACGCTCCTCCCGTACCGCCTTTCGCGCCGCTACGTGCAGGCGCCACTCATGTCGCCGAATGAACATTCCGGCCATCCTTCCGCCCGAAAACAGTCGCCTCTTGGGTCGGCTTTCTCGCACAAGATGATCTATATCGGATCGAGCGGTGACCGGATTCGTTCGCGCCGGTCATCGCGCCCGTCGGAGTCCGTGCTGGTCAGCGTCGATGTTCCCGGATCGGGACGCACGGGGCGAACCGTGACGACACGGCGGAGTGAGCTGGTGGAGAGTCGTCGCGGCCCGCTCAAGAGTGCGGTACCGTCCAACGTCGTGAGCCCTGTACGTCGCTGTTCGCGCACCGCGTGCGGCCGCCCCGCCGTCGCGACGCTGACGTACGTCTACGCGGACTCGACCGCGGTCCTCGGGCCTCTCGCCACCTATGCCGAGCCGCACTGCTACGACCTGTGCTCCGAACACTCGGAGCGGCTGACCGCCCCGCGCGGCTGGGAGGTCGTCAGGCTCGCCGTCGACACCGGCCCGCCCCGCCCCAGCGGTGACGACCTGGAAGCCCTCGCCAACGCCGTACGCGAGGCGGCCCGCCCCCATGAGCGCGCGCCCGGCGGACCGTCGGGCCCGGGGCAGAGCGGCCGGGAGGGCGATCCGCGTGAGGTCTCCCGCCGTGGCCATCTGAGGGTCCTGCGCTCGCCCGACTCCTGAGCCTTCCCCTTCCCGTCTCTCCTCCGCGTCTTTCCCGGTGTTCCGCCGTACGCCCCCCGAGCGCGCCGCACGACGGACCTCACAGTTGCTCCCCAGGTCCTGCGGGTAGGTTTTGAACCCCAGAGGCCGCCAAGAGGCCCTGAATCCGCAGAACGTAGAGACCTGCGGAAGTAGAGACCTCCAGAAGGGACTGCTGTGACCGACTTGTCGCAGATCGTGAAGGCGTACGACGTGCGCGGTGTGGTCCCGGACCAGTTGAACGAGCCGCTCGCCGAGCTGTTCGGCGCCGCCTTCGCCCGGGTGACCGGCGCGCGTGCGATCGTCGTCGGCCATGACATGCGCCCCTCGTCGCCTGGTCTGTCGCGGGCCTTCGCGACCGGGGCCGCCGCGCTCGGCGCGGATGTGACCGAGATCGGACTGTGCTCCACCGACCAGCTCTACTTCGCCAGCGGCCACCTCGACCTGCCCGGCGCGATGTTCACGGCCAGCCACAACCCCGCCCAGTACAACGGCATCAAGCTGTGCCGCGCGGGCGCCGCCCCCATCGGCCAGGACAGCGGGCTCGCCGAGATCCGCGCCCTGGTCGAGGAGTGGATCGCGGGCAGCGCGCCCGACCCGGTCGCCGACCGCGGCACGATCACCCAGCGGGACGTACTCGACGACTACGCCGCCCATCTGCGCTCGCTCGTCGACCTCACCGGCATCCGCCGTCTCAAGGTCGTCGTCGACGCCGGCAACGGCATGGGCGGACACACCGTCCCCACCGTCTTCACCGGGCTCCCCGTCGAGCTGGACCCGATGTACTTCGAGCTGGACGGCACCTTCCCCAACCACGAGGCCAACCCGCTCGACCCCAAGAACATCGTCGACCTCCAGGCGCGCGTCCGCGAGACCGGCGCCGACCTCGGCCTCGCCTTCGACGGCGACGCCGACCGCTGCTTCGTCGTCGACGAGCGCGGCGAGCCGGTCTCCCCGTCCGCGATCACCGCCCTGGTGGCCGCCCGCGAGCTGGCCAAGCACCCGGGCGGAACGGTCATCCACAACTGCATCACCTCGTGGTCGGTGCCCGAGGTCGTCAAGGAGCAGGGCGGCACCCCGGTCCGCACCCGCGTCGGGCACTCGTTCATCAAGGCCGAGATGGCCCGCACCGGCGCGATCTTCGGCGGCGAGCACTCCGCGCACTACTACTTCCGCGACTTCTGGAACGCCGACACCGGCATGCTGGCCGCCCTCCACGTCCTGGCCGCGCTCGGCGAGCAGGACCGCCCGCTGTCGCAGCTGGTCGCCGCGTACGACCGGTACGCCGCCTCCGGCGAGATCAACAGCGTCGTGGACGACCAGGCCGGGCGCATGACCGCGGTCAGGGCCGCGTACCAGGGGCGCGACGACGTCGAGCTGGACGAGCTGGACGGGCTGACGGTGACGGCCGCCGACTGGTGGTTCAACCTCCGCCCCTCCAACACCGAGCCGCTGCTGCGCCTCAACGTGGAGGCGCGCGACTCGGACACCGTCGCCCGCGTCCGCGACGAGGTCCTGGCCGTGGTCCGGGCCTGAGAAGCCCCTCAAGGGGCGTCCGCAGGGGCGTCCGAAGGGGAGGGGGCGCCACGCTCCCTCCCCGGCGGTACGCTGACTGCGCTGGACTCAAACCGAAGGGACGACGCCTCATGCCGCTCGAAGCCGGTCTGCTGGACATCCTCGCCTGCCCCGCGTGTCACGCACCGCTGCGCGAGGAAGAGGGTCCGGAGACGCCCGAGCTGGTGTGCACGGGCGAGGGGTGCGGCCTCGCCTACCCGGTCCGGGACGACATCCCCGTGCTGCTCGTCGACGAGGCGCGCCGCCCGGCCTGACGCCGTCCCGCGCAGTTCCCGCCCCGGACCGCACCGCCCCGCCCACGGCGATCGGAGGCCGAAGCACCATGCTCGACGAATCCCTCCTCGACGCCCCCGAAGCCCTCGCCCGCGCGGACGTTCGCGGGCTGCTGCGGGGGGCCGCGGAATCCGGCGCCCGGGTGCGTACCGCGGCCCGGTACGCCGCCGAGGCGGGGGTCGCCGACCTCAAGCCGGACGGCAGACCGCGCTCCGTGCTCGTCGCCGGTCCGGGCGCGGCGGGGAGCTGCACCGCCGACCTCCTCGGCGCCCTCAGCGGCAACAACTGCCCGGTCAGCCTGATCGCGCCGACGGGCGTGGCGCCCGCCCCGGGCGCGCTGCGCTGGACGCTGCCCGGCTGGGCGGGCCCGCTGGACCTGCTGCTGCTCGTCACGCCGGACGGCGCGGAGCCGGGGCTTCCGCCGCTGGTCGAGCAGGCGTACCGGCGGGGCTGCTCGATCGTGGCGGTCGCGCCCGCGGACTCCCCGCTGGCCGGCGCCGTCGAGCAGGCGCGCGGGCTGATGGTCCCGCTGGCCACCGGCCCGTACAACAACGACTCGGCGCCGTACGACACGGCGCCGCCCGCGCCCGCCGGCACCCCGCAGGCCGAAGGGCAGCACACCGAGCCGACGGGCACGGCGCCGGACGAGGTGACGGGGCCCGCGCTGCCGGGCACCCTGTGGGGGCTGCTCACGCCGCTGCTGGTCCTGGTCGACCGCATCGGCCTGGTGGCCGCCCCGCCCAGCGTGCTGCAGCAGGTGGCCGACCGGCTGGACCAGGTCGCCGAGCGCTGCGGCCCGGCCATCGCCACCTACACCAACCCCGCCAAGGCCCTGGCCGCCGAGCTCGCCGGTTCGCTGCCGCTGCTGTGGACCGAAGGGCCGGTCGCGGCGGCCGCCGGGCGGCGCTTCGCGAGCCTGCTCGCGCTGCTCGCCGGACGCCCCGCGCTCGTCGCCGAGCTGCCCGGGGCGCTCGCCGCCCACGGCACGCTGCTGGCCGGATCGCTGGCCGGCGGCGCCGACCCGGACGACTTCTTCCGCGACCGGGTGGAGGAGGCGGAGGCGCTGCGGGCCAGGGTTGTGCTCTTGTACGACGAACAAGTCAGCGCGCTCTCGGCCGTACCGACCGCCCGGGAGCTCGCGCTCGCCCACGACACCGCGCTCAGCGAGCTCGAACCGGGCGGGGGCGGTGTGCTGGAGAACGCGGCAGAACTCCTCGCCATCACGGATTTCACCGCCGTTTACCTGGCGCTCGCCTCGACGGAGAGATCATGACGGAGTAATCCCGTCCTTCCGTACGTACAGTCAGGAACCGCACCCCATGGACCGCCTCGTCAACACCGTCCGCCCCTACGCCTGGGGCTCCGCCACCGCCATCCCCGAGTTGCTGGGCACGGAGCCGACGGGTGAGCCGCAGGCCGAGCTGTGGATGGGGGCGCACCCCGGGGCGCCGTCCCGCGTCGACCGCGGCGAGGGCCCGGTGGCCCTCTCCGACGTGATCGCCGCCGACCCGGAGGGCGAACTCGGCCCGGACGCCGTAGGACACTTCGGGCCGCGGCTGCCGTTCCTGCTCAAGGTGCTCGCCGCCGCCTCGCCGCTCTCGCTGCAGGTGCACCCCGACCTGGCCCAGGCCGAGGCGGGTTTCGCGGACGAGGAGGCGCGCGGCGTCCCCGTCGACGCCGCCCACCGCAACTACAAGGACGCCAACCACAAGCCCGAACTCATATGCGCGCTCACGCCCTTCGACGGGCTGTGCGGCTTCCGCGACGCCGACGAGGCCGCCGGGCTGCTGGCCGCCCTCGAGGTGGACTCGCTCAAGCCGTATGTGGACGTCCTGCACGCCCACCCCGAGTCCCACGCGCTGCGCGAGGTGCTCACCGCCGTACTGACCGCCGACCGCGAGGCGATCGCGGACACCGTCCACCAGACCGCCGCCGCCGCCGAACGGCTCGGCGCGCAGGACGGCCCGCACGCCCCCGCGTACCGCGCGTACGCCTCCATCGCCCGGCACTACCCGGGCGACCCCGGCGTGATCGCCGCGATGCTCCTCAACTACGTACAACTGCAGCCGGGCGAGGCGCTCTACCTGGGCGCGGGCGTGCCGCACGCCTATCTCGACGGCCTCGGCGTCGAGATCATGGCCAACTCCGACAATGTGCTGCGGTGCGGACTGACCCCCAAGCACATCGACGTCCCCGAACTGCTGCGCATCGTCCGCTTCGAGAGCGAGGCCCCCGGCGTGCTCCGCCCCGAGGCAGATTCCTCCGGCGAGGAGGTGTACGCCACCCCGATCGACGAGTTCCGGCTCTCGCGCTACGTCCTGGCCGAGGGCACCGGCCCGCGCCCGCTGCCCTCCCGCACGCCCCAGATCCTGCTGTGCGCCTCGGGTACGGCGGTGCTGCGCGGCACGGGCGGCGACGGCGGCGATGGGGCCGAACTGCGGCTGGCGCAGGGGGAGTCGGCCTTCGTCCCGGCGGGCGAGACCGTGGCGCTGTCCGGCCCCGGCACTGTGTTCCGGGCCACAGTCGCCGCCTGACGCACCGCCGTTTGGCGGGGCTGCAACAATGGCCCGCCGTACGCAGTAAAGCAACGGCAAAGCTGCCGTGCGACGGAAGGGACATTCGGCACAAAATGAGTGCATCAGGCGGAACCAAGGCGATTGTTGCCGCGCTGGGCGCCAACCTGGCCATCGCCGTAGCCAAGTTCGTGGCGTTCGCGTTCAGCGGCTCGTCGTCGATGCTCGCCGAGGGCGTGCACTCGATCGCCGACTCCGGCAACCAGGGCCTGCTGCTGCTCGGCGGCAAGAAGGCCAAGCGCGAGGCGACCCCGGAGCACCCCTTCGGCTACGGCCGTGAGCGCTACATCTACGGCTTCCTGGTCTCCATCGTCCTGTTCACCATCGGCGGCGTCTTCGCCCTCTACGAGGGGTACGAGAAGATCAAGCACCCGCACGAGGTGGAGCACTGGTACTGGCCGGTCGGCGTGCTCGTGTTCGCGATCATCGCGGAGGGCTTCTCGTTCCGTACGGCCATCAAGGAGTCGAACGAGGTCCGCGGCAAGCTGACCTGGTCACAGTTCGTACGCCGGGCCAAGGCGCCCGAGCTGCCGGTCGTCCTGCTGGAGGACTTCGGCGCCCTGGTCGGCCTGGTGCTCGCGCTCGGCGGCGTCGGCCTGTCGCTGATCACCCACGACGGCGTATGGGACGGCATCGGCACGGTCTGCATCGGCGTGCTGCTGGTCCTGATCGCCCTCGTGCTGGCCGCCGAGACGAAGTCCCTGCTGCTCGGCGAGGCCGCGGACGCGGACCAGGTCGCCAAGATCCGCGAGGCCCTGGTGGACGGCGAGACGGTCACCGGCCTGATCCACATGCGCACGCTCCACCTGGGCCCCGAGGAGCTTCTGGTCGCCGCCAAGGTCGCGGTCCAGCACGACGACACGGCGGCAGAGGTCGCCCGCGCGATCGACGCGGCGGAGGCCCGCATCCGCGAGGCGGTCCCCATCGCCCGCGTGATCTACCTGGAACCGGACATCCTGCGCACCACGACCTCGGCGTAGCGCCCGGCGGGGGCCGCGCCCGTCACGACCCCCGCGGCCCCGCCTGGGCACGGGCCTTTGGCCCCGCCCAGGCGCGGGCCTCGCGTCCGCTGGCCCGGAGGCGGGCTCTCGCGGCCCGCCCTCGGCGTGGCGGGCGCGCGCGGGCCCGGCACGGCCCCGCGGCCCCTGCCGGGGCACGACTTCGGGCCCCGCCCAGGCGCGGGTCCTCGTGTCCGCCGGCCGGGTAGGGGCTCTTGCGTCCGCTGGCCCGGCGCGCGCCCCCGCAGCCTTCGGCCTTCCGGGCGCGGCTCCGGCCGGGGCCGGCGGTCGGCCCCGGCGCAGCGCGGGACCCGTGGGGCCCCGGCGCAAGGCCCTGCGGGGCCTGAGGCCGAGCCCCAGGCCCCGCAGGGGCAGCCGCAGAGCGAAACCGGGGAACCTGCGGAAGGGGCGGATCGGGAGGCAGGGGAGAACCCGCCAAGGGGGCACCCGCCCCCACCCCGCTACTCGATCTCGCCGAGCACCCGCAGGATCGCCGCCTCGTCCGCCGCCTCCAGCAGCCGCTCCCGGAACTCCGCACTCATCAGCTTCCGCGAGAGCAGCGCCAGGATCCGCAAGTGCTCATCGCCCGCCGCCGCCTCCGGCACCGCGATCATGAACACCAGCTTGGCCTTCGTACCGTCCAGCGCACCCCACTCGATGCCCTCCGGCGACCGGGCGAAGCCGACGACGGGCTCGGTCACCGCGTCCGTCTTGGCGTGCGGGATCGCGATCTCCTCGCCGAGGCCGGTCGTGCCCTGCTCCTCGCGGGCCAGTGCCGCCCGGACCAGTTCCGCCGCATCGGCGACCTTGCCGGAGGTGGCCAGCAGTTCGGCCATCTCGCGTATGGCGGCCTCTTTGCCGTCCGCCGCCAGCCGCTCCCGTACGGTCTGCTCGGTCAGATACCCGGACAGCACCTGATCCGCCCGATCTGCCGAAGCCCCCTCGGACACAGCCGCAGGAGCCGGAGCGGAGGCAGACACAGCTGCAGAAGCAGACACAGACCCAGCCACAGAAGCAGCCGCACCCGCACCCGCCCCCTCCGCCGCAACGCCCACCAGCGCCGGCTCACGCACCGGCCCGGGACCCCCGGCGCCGCCGGCCGCCGCGCCCGGCCCCGAAGCCTCACCGCCACCGTGAGCCGCACCCCCGCCACCGAGCGACATCAGCGCGATGGTCGTGAGCGCCGTAGCCGCCGTACCGATCACAACGGCGACGAAGAACATCGGCACCCCGTCGACCGCACCGAGCAGCGCCACGATCGGACCGCCGTGCGGCACGTTGTCCTCGACCGAAGCCAGCCCCGCCACCGCACCGGCGACCGCGCCGCCGAGCATGTTCGCAGGGATGACCCGCGCCGGGCGTGCCGCGGCGAACGGGATGGCGCCCTCGGTGATCCCGAAGAAGCCCATGAACAGTGCGGCCAGGCCGGTCTCCCGCTCCTGGTCGTCGAACATCCGGCGGCGGATGAGGGTGGCCAGGCCCTGGCCCAGCGGCGGGACCGGGATGGCCGCCGCGCACATGCCCATGACCTCGGGGTTCTTGGAGACAAGGCCGGCGCCGAAGAGGAAGGCGGTCTTGTTGACCGGACCGCCCATGTCGAACGCGATCATCAGGCCGAGGATCGTGCCGAGCAGCGCCGCGCTGGTGCCGGTCAGCCCGCCGAGCCAGTCGGTGAGGTGTTCGAAGACCCACGCGATCGGCTCGCCGAGCACATAGATGAAGAACAGCCCGAGCGCCGAGGTCGCCACGATCGGGATCACGATGATCGGCATGATCGGCTGGACGAACTTGGGCACCTTGACCATCTTGATCCAGCGCACCAGATAACCGGCCAGGAAGCCGGTGATGATCGCGCCGATGAACCCGGCGCCCGCCTCGCTGTCGTACAGCTCGCCGTGCGCCGCGATCCAGCCGCCGACCATGCCGGGCACCAGCGCGGGCCGGTCGGCGATCGCATACGCGATATAGCCGGAGAGGATCGGGATCATCAGCTGGAAGCCGATCACGCCGATGTCGTTGACGGACTTCCAGAAGGAGTCGTCGGGGATGACGATCCCCTTGGGCGTCGTATCGCCGCCCAGCGCGAGCGAGACCGCGATCAGCAGCCCGCCGACCACGACGAACGGGATCATGTACGACACGCCGTTCATCAGGGCCTTGTAGGTGACGCTGCGCCCCTTGCCGCCCCCGCCGCCGGAGCCCGCCGTGCCACCGCCGCCCGCACCCGGACGGCCCGCGCGGGAGCCGTCCCCGTCGTACACCGGAGCGCCGCGGACCTGCTCGATCAGCCGCTCGGGGTGGTGGATGCCCTCCGCGACGCCGACGACCAGCACCCTCTTGCCCACGAACCGGCTGCGGTCGACGTCCTTGTCCGCGGCGATGATGATGCCGTCCGCGTCTCTGACATCGTTGTCAGACAGTACGTTCTCGGCCCCGATCGAGCCTTGTGTCTCCACCTTCATGGCGTGCCCGAGCGATTCCGCCGCTTGGGCCAGCTTTTCCGCGGCCATATAGGTATGCGCGATGCCGGTCGGGCACGCGGTCACGGCGAGCAGCTTGAGCCCTGGTCCGCTGGCCCCCGCGCCGTTGGGGGGATCGGCTGGACTGGTCACGTGGTTCTCCTTCTGCAACGGGTTGAGCGAGCGAGGGAAGGTGCAAGGGTCCCCGCGCCGAACGCATCCCGCAAGAGGTCCGGACCGGAACAAAACCCAGGTCGGCAGGGCAGAGACGGCGAACCGGCCGAAGAAAGCGTCCACAGGTTGAAGAAAGCGGTCATCGACTGGGGTTCGCTGCGCCGATCGGTGTAGATTCGTGACCGAGCCAGACGTCGCTGCTGATGGCGGTCGGGCGGTCCGCCCCGCGGACCGGCCGAGGGAGAGAGGGCCTCCGACGGACTGCGCACTGCGAACAGGGGACCCGTGTGTCCGTATGACCACGGCGCCGAGGGATCGCTGTCGCATGCCCAGCCGAACCACTCTCGCTCGATACCGATCCATGAGGAGCAGCACATGACGAATGCCGTCTCCGGTCAGGACTTCAAGGTCGCCGACCTGTCTCTGGCCGCCTTCGGCCGCAAGGAGATCACCCTCGCCGAGCACGAGATGCCCGGCCTGATGGCGATCCGCGAGGAGTACGCGGCCGGCCAGCCGCTCGCGGGCGCCCGGATCACCGGCTCGCTGCACATGACGGTGCAGACCGCGGTCCTGATCGAGACCCTGGCCGCGCTCGGCGCGCAGGTCCGCTGGGCCTCCTGCAACATCTTCTCCACCCAGGACCACGCGGCGGCCGCGATCGCCGTCGGCCCGAACGGCACCCCCGAGGACCCGCAGGGCGTCCCGGTCTTCGCCTGGAAGGGCGAGACCCTGGAGGAGTACTGGTGGTGCACGGAGCAGGCGCTGACCTGGCCGGGTACCGCCACCGGCGGTCCGAACATGATCCTGGACGACGGCGGCGACGCCACCCTCCTGGTCCACAAGGGCGTCGAGTACGAGAAGGCCGGCGCCGCCCCGGACGTCTCCACCGCGGAGAACGAGGAGCACCGCGTCATCCTGGAGCTGCTGAACCGCACCCTCGCGGAGAGCCCGCAGAAGTGGACGCAGCTCGCCTCCGAGATCCGCGGCGTGACCGAGGAGACCACCACCGGCGTCCACCGCCTGTACGAGATGCACCGGGACGGGACGCTGCTCTTCCCGGCGATCAACGTGAACGACGCCGTCACCAAGTCGAAGTTCGACAACAAGTACGGCTGCCGCCACTCCCTGGTCGACGGCATCAACCGCGCCACCGACGTGCTGATCGGCGGCAAGGTCGCGGTCGTCTGCGGCTACGGTGACGTGGGCAAGGGCTGCGCCGAGTCGCTGCGCGGCCAGGGCGCCCGGGTCATCATCACCGAGATCGACCCCATCTGCGCGCTTCAGGCGGCGATGGACGGCTACCAGGTCGCCACCCTGGACGACGTGGTGGAGACCGCGGATATCTTCATCACCACGACCGGCAACAAGGACATCATCATGGCCTCCGACATGGCCAGGATGAAGCACCAGGCGATCGTCGGGAACATCGGCCACTTCGACAACGAGATCGACATGGCCGGTCTCGCCGAGCTCCCCGGCATCGTCAAGGACGAGGTCAAGCCGCAGGTCCACACCTGGACGTTCGCCGACGGCAAGGCGATCATCGTGCTGTCCGAGGGCCGCCTGCTGAACCTGGGCAACGCGACCGGTCACCCGTCGTTCGTGATGTCCAACTCCTTCGCGAACCAGACCATCGCCCAGATCGAGCTCTTCACCAAGCCGGAGTCCTACCCGACCGACGTCTATGTGCTGCCCAAGCACCTGGACGAGAAGGTCGCCCGGCTCCACCTCGACGCCCTCGGCGTCAAGCTGACCACGCTCCGCCCGGAGCAGGCCGCCTACATCGGCGTCCCGGTCGAGGGCCCGTACAAGCCCGACCACTACCGCTACTGATCACCCGCACTGATCACCGCTGATCGCCTGCCGATCAGCCACTGATCGGACCAGCAGCCGGTAGCCGGCCCCCGCCTCGGCGGGGGCCCAGGGCCCGCCCAGGCCGGTCAGGCCGGGCGGGCCTTCGCACGTCAAGGACCAAACCCATGCCCCGCGGCCGCTACTCCCTCCACGACCCGCACGATCACACCCCGCTCGGCGAGGAACACTTCCACTGCGCGCCCGGCCCCACCGGCTGGCGCTATGTCGCCCAGCTCACCTCCCCCTCCGGCGATCACAGCGGCTCCGTGGACCTCACCCTCGACGAACTCGGCCGCCCCCTCCGCCTGGAACTGAACGCCGCGAGCTGGCGCGTCCGTGGCGCGGCGCTGGACGGCGTCACCTGGGTCCGTACCGACCCGTCCGGAGAACACGCGACCGAGGGCAATGTCGCCGCCCATGCCTTCACCGGCTCCTCGCCGGCCTTCCTGATCGCCACGGCCCGACTGCTGCGCCTCACCCCGGACGCCCCCGCCACCCGCGTCCGCCTCGTCGCCTTCACCGCCCCCGTCCTCGCGCCTCGCACCCTCGACCAGTCCTGGGCCCTGCTGGACAGGTCGGCGCACCCGACCGACACCGGCCCCCTGACCGTGGACGAATACCGGGTCACCGCTCTCGATACGGGGGAGCAACACTCGGTCCATATCGCGGGTGACGTGGTGCTGGCGGCGCCTGGTATCGAGCTCGAGGAGCTTGAGAGCCCACCGTCGTCCTTCTCCGCACCCCTCCCTGATCCGGATGCTTGACCGCCGCCTCCTGCGGAGTTACAAAGGCAGTCGTTGGTTGCTTCACATGGACGGTCGAGACGTCGCTCGGACGTCGAGCCACCGGGTCGACACAGCGCCACCACGCGTGGCGCACTGTGCATCGCCCCTCTCTGACCTGCTACTGTGCTCATCTCACCCAAACCCCTTGACGGGGGCTGTTGGGGGAGGTAGGTTTTAACGGTTGCGGCGAGCAGGGTTTGCTCGTGGACAACCGTTAGCACCAAGATCGCCTCGGCTCTGAATTCCGATTCGAGCGAGGCACTTCGATCCTGTAGGGAATCGCGAAGCCGATTAGGTCGGCCGATGCGGGTCTGCTAAAGTCGAAACAGCCGAAAGGCAAAGGCCACTCCGACGGCCACCAGAAATGAAATTCGGACCGGGAACGGACCGGAAAACGGATCTGGTAAGGTTGGAAACACCGAAGGGAAGCGCCCGGAGAAACCGGTGAAACGGTTTCGAAGGA
>NZ_JBHWES010000101.1:0-31351 GCF_042734105.1 Streptomyces sp. NPDC059679
TCCGGTCCCGGGACGCGATCCCGCCCCGCCCCGCCGACCTCTGCTACGCCGTACCGGCCGACCCGCGCGGCCCCACCGTGCTGCTGGGCGCGCCACAGGACGAGGACGTCCCGGCGGGCGACCTCACCGAACTCCTCACCGCCCTCCCCGAAGCCGTCAGGCCCCGCGTCCGGCTCGCCCCCGGCGGCCCCCGGGACATCCTGCGCACCAGCCAGTCGGTCGCCGACTCGCTCGGCGTCGAACTCCTCGTCCGCACCGGCATGCCGCTGATGTCCTACGGCGTCCCGACCGAGCCCGGCACGGTGCGCTCCGTGCTCGTGGACGCCGACGGCGCGCCCCGCTGGCAGCCGTTCGTGGACTCCGTGGTGTGCGCCCCGGCGCGTACGGGCGAGACCGCCCCGCGTCCCCGCCTGGCGCGCTGGAGCCCGCCCGTTCCGGGCCGCGGCAGCGCGGAACACGGCGCCATACGCCTCTCCGACCAGTGGCGGGTCACGGTCACCCGGGCGGGCCTGTGGATCACCGACACCGAGAGCGAACCGCCACCGGCCACCGCCCGCCCGGTCGACCCGGAAGGACCGGCGATCGAACTCGGCCACCCCGGGCGGCCGATCGACCCGTCGCTGTACCCCGTGCTCGGCAGGCTGCTCGGCGGACTCGGCGCCGACGTGTGCGGCCGGGCCAGGCTGTTCGTGCTCGGCACGTGCGCGGACGGAGGGCGCGAGTTGCGCCGTACGGTCGCCGAACACGGCCTGCGGACACTCCGCTTCGGGGCGGGCCTCGCGCCCGCCAGGCCAGAGGCGCGGCGCCAGGACCCGGCCGAGTCCGCCCAGACACCGGCGGAGGTGGTCCCTGCTGAGGCGGAGCCGGATGTCGCGGCGGTGGCAGCGGACCAGGCGATCGCGGAGCTGGAGCGAGCGGCCGCGGCCGTTGAGGCGGAGGAGGCGGAGCCCGAACCGGACCACGAGCGCGACCCGATGTCCCTGGGAACACCCCCGGACGCAACACCCCCGGAAGCCACACCGCCGGAAGCCGCCGAGGATCCGGGCCCGGTGCTCCCGCCGACGCGACCGTCGATGGTCAGCACGGCGTCGTCCCCGTCCCCGGCCACGCGCGAAACCTCCGCCGCGCCCGCCGCGTCCGCCACATCCGGGGCAGGGGCAGGAGCCGCAGCAGGGACCGGACCGGAGCCCTCCAGGCCGCGAACGGGCGGCCCGGGCCCGAGCAGTCTGCCGGGCCCCGCCCGCGTACGGGATCCCGAGCGGCCCGAACCCCCGGGGACGGAACGCCCCTTGCGGACGGGGAGCGGCACGCCCGCACCCCCACCGGAGCCGGACCAGCGCAGCGAGTCGCTGCCTCTCATGGGCCTGGACGCGATGCTGGACCTGATCCGGTCGCAGAGCCCGCGCGGCGGAGACGGAGAGGGGGCCGCCGCCCCGCCGACATCCCCCCAGATCCGCAGGCCCCTCGACCCGGGTATCCCCCTGTCCCAGGCCCGGGCCCGCCCGGCGACGCCGAACACCCCCGCGGCCCCGGTCACGCCGAACACGCTACCGAGCCGGGAGAGTTCGGCGACCCCGGAGAGTACGGCGGCGCCCGGGGCCCCGGCGGTGCCGGGCAGCCAGGCAGTCCCGGCCGCTTCCGCCATCCCCGCCGTGCCGAACGGCCGGGTGACCCCCGCGGCCCCCACCACTCCGGCCGCACTCCGGCCGTCGGAGCAGCCCGAGCCCCGTACACCCGACGAAGGTCCGGTTCCTTCGCAACCACCGGCAGCCCCCGTGCGCCCCGCAGCACCACTGTCCACCACGGTGTCGCAGTCCACACAGGAGCCACCGTCGGCCACGGCGCCTGAACCGACGGATCCCGCGATGTCCGAGCACGAGGCCACCGAGCCACCGGCGGCCCCCGAACCCCCGGCCACCCGCCCGCCGCCCGCGCCCCTCCGGCCGTTGCCGCCCGTTCCGTTCCTCCCGGGGCATGTCAGTACGGAGGCCGAGCGGACCGCCTTCCGCGCGCTCGCGGACGCGGTGTGGGAGCGGCACAGTGCCGCGGTCACCCGCGCCCTGACCCGGATGCCCGCGCTGCGCGGTGCGGAGCAGGAGGCGGCGCGCACCGACCTGGTCGCGCTGCACGTGTACCTGGACACCTCGTACGATCCCGAAGCCCCGGACGCCGCGGCCCCGGACTCCCCGGCGGCGCGGCTGAACCATGCCGCGCTCGCCCGCGGGATGCGTACGGGCGACGAGCGGCTGCTGCCGTACGCCGCGTGCGTGGCATCCGCGCTGCGGCGCCTGCCGTCGTACCGGGGCCCGGCGATCCGCCGCCCCCACGAGGCGGACGGCGGCCTGGTGCCCGGAACCCTGCTGCGCGACCCGGGGCCGATGTGCGCGCTGCCCCTCGCGGCCGGGGTGCCGCGCCCTGTCGGCGCGCAGTACGCCATCTGGTCGGTCACCGGGCGCCGCACGCGCCAGCTGACCGGCCGCCCCGCCTCCGCCGGTTCCGCATCCGGCGGGGACGAGGTCGTCTTCGCGCCCGGGACGCTGCTACGGGTCCTCGACGTCCGCGAGGCCGACGGCGCACCGCTGGTGCTGCTGCGCGAAGTGCCTGCCGCCGGGGCGGTACCGCAGGACGTACGGCTCGATGACCACGACCGCGCCGCGCTCGACCGGCTGGACGAGGCGCTGCGCCGCCATCCCCTGGATACATGAACGGATAAGGGAGACATGATGTCGAGTCAGGAACCCAAGAACCCACGGGGGCCCGCGGTCCGCCGCGCCGTCACCTTGCCGGAGACCGCCGGTACGCCGGATCCCGCCGCGCTGACGCCACTGGGTACGGAGAGCGGCGCGGCCGCAGCAGCCGAAGCCGGCGCCGCCGAGCAGCCGAAGGTCCCGCTGAACGAGTCCGCGCCTGCCGGCGAGCCCGTGGAGTCTGTTGCGTCCGGGGCAGGGACCGGGGCCACCGTGGCGTTCGCCGCCGGGGCGCCGGAGATTCCGGCCGTCCCGGACGTACCGCCCCCCGCGGCCGAGGGCCATGCGGACGGCCACGGATCCGCCGACACCATGGCCTCGGCCGTGGGCGATTACCCCCCGGGCGCCGACACCGAGACCGGCGAGGAGGGCGACGAACCCCCCTCGGGCCGCCCCACCAAGGCGCTGCTCGCCGCCGCGGCCATCGCGGGCGCGGTGCTGATATCCCTGCCGTTCCTTGCCTTCGGAGCCGATGACGACGATCACAAGACCAGGGCGGAGCCCGAGCCCCCCTCGGGCGTGACGGTCCCGAAGGCCGAGGGGAAGGGCCCCGGCGCGTACACCGCCGAGTCGCCCGCCCCGCCCACCACCAGGCAGGGTAAAGAGAGCAGGTCCCCTTCACCGGAGACCAAGTCCCCTTCACCGGAGACCAAGCCCGAGCCTCAGCGGAGCAGCGAGCAGCCGGTGGCCAAGAAGAAGCAGAAGATGAAGCCCGTCACCTCCTATGCGCTCGCCCCGGACCAGCGTAAGAACTTCCAGTTCAAGAACGTCAAGAGCGGCCGGTGCGCGGACGTGCCCGGCATGGGCAAGGGCAGGGTCGACGGCCCGGTCCTCCAGCACGACTGCGTCGTCCAGAACTGGGACGGGGACAACCAGACGTGGGACTTCGTCCTGGCGCAGAAGAACAAGGGACCCGGTGGCCGCAACCTCGTCGTGATCAAGAACAGGAAGAGCGGCCTGTGCCTGGACCTGCCCGGCCGCGGCAGCCAGCCGAACAAGACTCCGATCAGCCAGACCCACTGCAACTCCACGCTCCAGGACAACCAGCTGTGGTGGGTCGAGAACCGGGGCGGCAACCGGACGTTCTGGATCCACAACTACGTCAGCGACCAGCGGTGCCTGGAGGTCTGGGGCGAGGACGGCAAAGCCGGCAACGATGCACGCCTGGGCATTTACACGTGCTCTCCCGCCGACGACCACGAGTGGCAGCTGAGGAACAAGGGCGAGGCATGACGGCCACGCGTGGTTGTTGACGCCGCCACCCGGCTCAGCCGGAACGTGTGTGAGGGCCCGCCGGCTTGTTGCCGGCGGGCCCTCACATGAGAAGACTCAGTAAATGGTGATGAATGTGATCTTGCATTTTCCCTGGGAGAAGTGCCTGTCCCCCTTATTGAAGTGGTGGATCCAGACCTTCCCCTTGCCGTTGTCGCACAAGTAGTTGCCCCGTAGTAATTCGGCCGTCCGCCAAGGGTCTTCTGCTCGACGGTGAAGGTCAGGTACTTGTCGCTGAACTGGCACGTAGCGAAGTTGATCTCTTTTACTGCTGCTGCCTGCCCGGCGGTGCCGAGCACTCCGCCCACGGTCCCCACGGGCAGCGTCAGGTAGGAGGGGAGGTCCAGCCCGTCCCGTGCGGGGATCGTGACCGGTGTCATGGGGGCGAGGAAGTCGGGGTCCAGGTGCGGATACGGCCGGAACAGCATCCGGCTCTCGCCCGTGGAGTGGTTGTAGTAGTAGGTGATTCCGGGGGCCCGGTCGTGGGTGAAGCTGACCACCCAGCGCTGCCCGCACACGTCGGACGACACTGCGGCGAGGTCGCCGTCGGACAGTTGCTCCAGGTTCTCCAGCACGGCGGCGAAGTGCGGGTCCAGCGGGTGGATCACCTACCGCTCGCCGAGGTAGCGCACCCCGATCAGATCTCCGGTGCACCGGTCGATGATGAGCGTTCTCGTCCCCGTCGCGGTCCTGCTCGTACAGCAGCCACCGCGGATCGTCCGTCCAGTGGTAGGTGCGTACGCTGCGGAGGGCCTCCGCGGTGACGCGGCGCGGCTGCTCGCCCGTGCCGATGCCGGTCACCCATACGTTCAGCCGGTTCCGCCACGGCGCCAGGTAGGCGATTCTGGTGCCGTCGGGCGAGATCGAGGCTCCGATGCGGACGGGCAGGCCGAGGAAGTCCTCGACGGTGAGGTGCGGGATCTCGTACGCGGTGGCGGGCATGCGCCCCCTTCCTTCAGGCGGTGGGGCCGCCGACGGCCCCGCCGGTGGCCGTGCGGATCGCCTGGGCGAACTGCCGGGCGGCGGCCTGCACATCGGACGGTTCCGTGGTGCCCGCGCCCGCGTCCGCACCGGCACCGGCAAGGAAGGCGACTCCGATCTGCTCGTCCAGCACCCGCACCACCGCGGCGGTGGCCGCGGCGTGCAGCCGCACCTCCAGATCACCGGCCGGGCGCCCCAGCCGGTCGCCGATGATCACGCGCAGTTGCTGCTCGGTCTCGTCGCAAGCCATCAACCAGGCTGTGCGCAGCGCCGGTTCCGTGTCGGCGAGCCGGATCATCTTCATCGCCAGCATCTCGTCGGCCAGATCGACCGGCGGTGTCTCGTGCCGGAGCCGGACCAGTTCCGCCGCCAGGTGGTCTTCGAGGGAACTGTTCCTCGGCCAACTGTGCAGCAGGCTCAGCAACGTGACGACGCCCTGCATGACGATCGGCTCGGCGCACGCCTCCTTGCTGCGGAAGTGCCGCCATATGGTGCGCGTGGACAGCCCCACCGCGGCGGCGATCTGGTCGCCGCTGGTCCCGGCCACGCCCTGCTTCCAGAACAGGCGCGCCGCCTCCCGGGAGATCTCCAGCCGCAGCCGCGCACGCCGCCGCTCGCTCATTCCCCCCACGGGGCGCCTCTCCCCCGCGGGGGGCTCCTCCGTCGCGGGGCGCTTCGCCGTCGCCATTGCACTCATCAGCCTTTGTCCCTTCTCCGCACGGCGGTGCGCGGTCGGTGGTGGGTGTGACCAGCCGGTGTCACCGGCTGGTGTCACCAGGTGAGGGCGTCGTCCATCGACCGCTGCCAGTACGTGACGCTGAGGGAGTCGTCGACGTGGACGCCCTTGGCGGGCAGGGGCGGGTGGGCCGCCGAGGGGGTGTACTTCCCGGTGCGGTCCTGGAAGGCGACGGTGAGGGACGTCTCGGTGCGGCCGTTCTTGCCGGTGCCGTCGGTCGCCGACAAGGTCACGCCGGCGTAGCCGGACTCCCCCGGGGCGAGGGTGACGACGGCCTCCGGCTCGGAGTCCTTGACGACCGGCGGCACCGACTGGGCCTCGCCGAATCCGGCGGCCGGGTAGCCGTAGAGGTCGCAGGGGGCGCTGCCGGTGTTGGTGACCGTGAGCAGCAGGTGGTTCACGGGCTTGTTCACGGGAGCCGCGACCGTCCTGGTGCCGGAGCCCTCACAGGCGACGGCCCGCTTCCCGCTCCCGCCGGAGTCGCCCGTGCCGGAGTCGCCGGTCTCGCCGTTCCCACTCCCCGACGATGCGGTCAATGAGCCACCCGCCGACGACTTCCCGCCGTCATCGCCCGACTCGTCGCCGCACGCGGTGAGGGTGAGGGAGAGCGCGGCGGTCGCGACGGCCGCGGCGGCGGTCAGCAGGCGGAGGCGGGTGCCCCGGACACTGGACATGTGGGTGGTGCCCTTCTGCGGTGCAATGGGTGGTGCTTGGCCGAACGGAGTGTGTGCGCGGATCCGTTTCATCCGCCACGGAAGTGGTCGATTGGATACGCTGGGATGGGGAAACGGCCGCTGACCAGGCAGGATGCAGGGCGTCTGGAACGTGGGAATGGGACGCGGCGTGCCGTGCCGGGGTGGAATACGGGAATGGGGCGCCGTTTGACGAGCAATGGGTTACAGGGGTTTACTAAGCAGCCTGAACCGCGGAAACGCGGCGCGGCGGGGGCCACGGGGGGGGTGGGGAGTTGGGGAAGAACCGTGTCGGAGTCGACAAGGTCCGGGGCCACCGAGGAAGCGGAAGCGTTCGCGGAACTGCTGCGGGGACTCAAGGAACGCTCGGGACTGAGCTACGGGGCACTGGCCAAGCGGCTGCACATGAGCGACTCGACGCTGCACCGTTACTGCAACGGCATCGTGGTACCGACCGAGTACGCGCCGGTCGAGCGGCTCGCCCGGAAGTGCCGCGCGACCGGCGAGGAGCTGGTCGAGCTGCACCGGAGGTGGATTCTGGCCGATGCGACGCGGACGCGCAGGGGGCCGGGCCAGGACGGAAGAGAGCCGGAGGGAACGGGACCGGAGCGGACGGCACCGGCGTCCGACAGCAGCGAACCATGCGAACCAGACGAATGCGATGAACCGGTCGTCAGCGACGCCATGCCGTCCGTCCCCCCGCCCACCCGCACGCGCCTCCGCTGGAGCCGCCGCCGCCACACGCTCATCACCTGCGCCGTGGCGATCGCCGCTCTGGGGAGCGTCGTACTCGCCGCGGGTCTGCCGTTCTCCGGAGACGAGGACCGCGGCCGGACACGTGCCGGAGACGACACCTGGGACCTCGGCACCGACGAGGACGTGAGCCCGATCGCATCGACCCTCCCCAACCCGCCCCGGGACACGAAGAGCGGCAAGTCCCCGGCGCCGGGGTCCGGCGATCACGACAGCCCACCGGTCAAGGTCACCACCCGGCCCTATGTCTACGACGATCCGTGCGGGCAGCACTTCCTCGTCGACAGCGAGCCCGGGGAGGTAGGCCCGCCCGCCACCGAGCAGGACGCGCCTCAGTGGGCCGCCGCCTTCGGCGCGGTCCCTTCGGGGGAGCAGCGCATCGCTCTCACCGTGCTGGGCCCCGAGAAGGGCACCGTCGCCCTGGAGGCGCTGCACGTGCGCGTCATCGCGAAGGGCAACCCGCTCCCCTGGACCGACTACTCGATGGGCGTCGGCTGCGGGGACAGCGTCAAGGCCAGGTCCTTCGACGTCGACCTCGACAAGAGCAGCCCCTCGGTCACCGCGAAGAACGGCCAGCGGAATTTCCCGTTCACGGTCAGCGCGTCCGACGCGCAGGTCATCCACGTCACCGCCCACACCTCGGAGCACGATGTCCGCTGGGACCTCGCCCTGGACTGGTCGAGCGGCGACCGCCAGGGCACGGTGCGCGTCGACAACAAGGGCACCGCGTTCCGCACGGCCGCCGGCACCGGCGGCCCCGGCTACGACTATCCGCTGAGCGGCGGCGGGTGGGTCAAGCGGAAAGGCTAGGACCAGAAAAGGGCGGACGAGGGATCTGAGGGAATTCCGCTGGGCAGTGGTAGAGGATTCCGGGGAATGCGCACTGCCCGAAAGGGAAACCGGGAAATCCGGCCGCCGCCCCGTCACAGGTAGCCTTCCCTGATGGCATACGCCACGGCGTGGGCCCGGTTGCGCAGGTGCAGGCGCATGGTGAGTCCGTGCAGGACGTTCTTGATGGTGCGTTCCGAGTAGGCCAGCTTGGTGGCGATCTCCCCGGTGTCCAGGCCCTCGGCGATCAGGCGCAGGACCTCCACCTCGCGGGGCGCCAGGCCCGGAGAGGAGACGCCGGGCCCGCTCGTCGTGCTCCGGTGCAGGGTGCCCACCTGGCCGATGAGGCGGCCCAGCAGGTCGGCGGGCAGGTCGCCGTCACCTCGGGAGGCGGCCAGGATCGCCTGTGCCAGCCGGTGGGAGGTGGCCTCATGGCGCCACACGATGGCGGCGACGCCGCACTCGATGACGTCCAGGAGTTCGCGCTCGCGGATCGCACCCGTGACGAGCACGGTGCGCGCACCCTCGCTCCGTACGGCCCGGCGCAGCCGGGTGAGCGCGGTCTCGTCGAGCGTGTCCTCGATCAGCAGGGCCACCGTGCCGGGGCCCGGCCGCTCGCGGAGTTCGATCCCCGGGTGCGGGCGCAGCTGGCTGATGGCGCCCTCGCGGGAGATCGGGTCCGGGGCGCTCACCGTCACGGGCACCCGGCCCTGGGGGCCTCTGTCGGTGGCGCGGGGTGGGCGGTGCACCGTCCTCCCCTGTCCATTCGCCCACTGCCCGGGGAGGACCGGCGGGGAAAGAGACGGTCCGGATTTCTGGGACGGGCGTTCCGGCAGCGTCTTCACGTCGTGTCCTTGAGGTCGCGTCATTCTTCGGCCTCCGCGTCTCGTTCGGGCTCGGTCCCGTTCTCCCGTTCCAGGGCTCTCAGCGGCTGGAAGTGCCGTTGGAGGCCCGGCCGCTGCGCCTCGTAGGCGGAGCGGCCCATGCAGTCCCCCGCGGTCGCCGCGTACTGCACGAGCGTGGAATGTCCGGCGGTGACGGCCGCCTCCAGGGAGTCCGCGGCGGTCTTGCCCAGGCGCCGGTACGCCTCCCGGTGCACCTGCTGCCGCCGGACCTCCGACCAGTCGGTGAGCACCGCGTCCCGCAACAGCGGATGCGCGTAGCGGAGACGGCCGGTGGTGTCGGGGCGCAGCAGCCCGAGCCGGGTCATCGCGGTGAGCCAGCCGCCGACCCGGACCGGGTCGGCCCAGGCCACGTCGGCGAGCAGCGCCGCCGGGTCCTCGGCGATGGCCTGCGGCCATGACCGCTCCAGGACCGCGAGCGTACCGGCCACTTCGGCCGTCGCCGGTCCAGCGCTGTCCAGCCACCAGGCGACCGCTGCCGTATACGCCCCCGGGTACAGCGCGGCGCAGGTCTCCGGCAGGTCCGGCGACGGGGCGCTGCTCAGGTCCTCCAGGAGGGCGCGCAGCAGCAGCGGGCTGCCGGCTCCGGCCCGCGCGCAGTCCGCCGCCCACCGCGCCCCGGCCGTGGGGAAGGCGGCCTGGCACAGCTCCGCCGCGGAGCCGCCGGTGAGCGGGGCGAGGGTGTGGGTACGGACCAGGGAGGGCGGCAGCGCGTGCGTGAAGCCGGCCGGCTGCGGGTCGATGTCGTACTGGCAGCGTTCGGTGGCCACCAGCAGCACCGGCAACTCGTCGATGTGGCGGGCGGCGTCGACGAGCCAGCGGCGCGAAGGGTCGTCGGCGAGGTGGACGTCGTCCACGGCCAGCAGCAGCGCGGTCCTCGCCGCGTACGAGCGCAACTGCCGCCACAGCTGCGCCGCCTGCCGCCGCCGCCCGGTCGCGCTGTCGCCCGCCTCGTCGCCCGGGATCCCCTGGGTGAACTCCCGCCCCTGGCCCAGCAGATGCAGGACCGTGGCGAAGGGCAGCTCCGCCCCCTCCGGGAAGCAGCGCGCGCGCAGGACGTGCAGACCGTGGGCGGTGGCGTGGGAGACAGCCGCCTCCAGCGCGGCGGTACGGCCGGTGCCCGTGGCGCCGCGCAGCAGGACGGTGCGGCCGGCGCCGTCGGCCGCGCGCTCGATCTCGGTCGCGAGCAGCGCGTAAGTGTTGTCGCGTTCGTATAGCGGTCCGGTCATCTCACGCCCCTCGCGCGTACGGTCGCGAAGCCCCGGGAGCACCGACGCGGTCGGCGGCTTCGGTAACGGTGTCCATAAGCACTCCAGACTTCCCATCGGGTGTCACCATCTGGTGGCGTCACGCATCGACTGCTGCCAGTACGTGACGTCCAGAGAGTCGTCAACGTAGACGCCCTCGGCGGGCAGCGCCGGGTGGGCGATCGCGGTTAAGTCCTCCCCGGCGGTGCGGCCCTGGACGGCGACGGTGAGGGACGTCTCGGTTCTGCCGTTCGCACCGCTGCCGTCGGTGGCCGACAGGCTCGCGCAGGCGTAGCCGGACTCGCTGGGCGCGAGCGTGACGGTGGCCCGCGGCTTGGAGCGCTCGATGGCCGGCGGTGGCGACTGGGCCTCGCCGAAGCGGAGGACCGGGTAGCCGTGGAGGCGGCAGGGGGCGCTGCCGGTGTTGGTGACGATGAGCAGCATGTGGTTCACGGGGCGGTTCAGGGGAGCCGCGATCGTCGTGGTGTGGGAGCCCTGACAGGGGGCGCCGTCGCCCGTGCCGGAGTCGCCGGTATCAGTCCTTCCGTTCCCTCCCGCCGCGGAGCCGCCGGCGCCGGTCTCGCCGTTCCGTCCCGCCGCGGGCTCCTTTCCCGCGGGCGTGTCCGCGGGCGTCTCCTGGCGCGGCCGCGAACCGTGAGGGGCGGGCTCCTCGTCCTCGTCAGAGGACGAGCCGGAGGGCGACCCGGTCGAGGAGACGGCTGTCGACGAGCCCTCGGCGCGGGTACCCGATCCATCGGCGCACGCGGTCAGGGAGAGGGCGGCGATCGCCACCGCCGCAGCGGCGGTCAGAGAACCACGGGGCATGTGACGGGGCATGTGGGGCGGGACCCTTCTGTGGTGCGGCAGGTCTGGCGCTTCGATGACCAGGCCATGACCGGAGCCTGCGGGACGACCCGTCCCAGCCGCTACGGAAAACAGGCGGCCTGGGACGCTGGGACACAGAAATGGGCTCTGAGCAGGGAGAACGTCAGGGGTCTGGGATACGGAGTGGGACGTACCGGGCCTTGCACGCGAGCGGCCGTGTCGGCCGGTCACAGACGTGTTGCCACGCGGACCAGGTCGGCGACCGCGCGAGATCGGCTCTGCGGGGGCCAAGCGATCACCGTTGTCACGGGAGTAATTGTCAATTCCTGTGGATCGGTGCTGCCGCCTGGTTATGCGCTGAGGTGTTCGTGCAGCATCCGCCAGGTTCCGGCGCTGTTGACGAGCACGTTGGTGCCACGGCCGCTTCCTGATCGCGGCTGGCCATCGATGGTTCCGGTCCAGGTTGGCTTTGTCCACGAGAATGGACAGCAGATGTACGCAGCTTCCGGAGGCATCCCGATCGGCGGCTGTTCGATGTTCACGAGAATGAGCAGCACGCTGTGCGCACGTGGCGGGCCCGCCGACAAGCGTGCTTGCGTTCGGGGACGGGAGCCGTCGCGCTCATCTCCGAAGTGGTGACAGGGGTGGAACCACCCCGAAGTAGGGCGGCGCAGCCCGATTTCCGTGACGGCCGTGGCGGCCCGTCAGGCGCGGCGCGGGCCCAGTGTCGGCTCGGGTTGCGGAGCGGGGGTGCCCGGGGCTGAGACCAGGTAGTTGGCCACGTCGGCCGCCGCTGCCGCCCCCGGTCCTCGGGCTGCTCCTCGGGTTCGCGCTCCAGGTCGTCCCGTCCGTCGTCGGCGGTCAGCCGCGCACGTGCAGCCCGAAACCGGTGCGGCCCGCAGGCTCCAGTCCCTCCTTCAGGTGCAGCGAGGGCATCTCGTAGTCACCGAAGTTCTGTGGCCGGAACGGGATCGGTTCGGTCGACTCCAGGGTGAGCAGGCGCTGCTTCCAGGCCTTGGCGACGTCTGGGTAGTCCTCCCTGGTCATCCGGGCGGTGCCGTACAGCACGAACGGCGGCAGCACCTCGATGCCCGGATACCAGAAGATGCCGTGCTGGATCGGGAACAGCAGATCATCGATGGGGCCCTGGATCCCGCGGGCGGCGTAATGCGGCTCCGGGGCGCCGGTGGTCACCGACAACATGGCCCTCCTGCCCGCGAGGGTGCCCTCTCCGAAGCGATCGCCGAACCTGGCGTCACTGTGCTCACCGACGCCGTACGCAAAGTTGAAGGTGAATACCCTCTCTACCCAGCCTTTGAGAATCGCGGGCATCGTGTACCACCACATCGGGAACTGCATGATGATCGTGTCGGCCCACAGCAGCTTCTCCTGCTCGGCGAGGACGTCCGGGGTGAGCGTCCCGGCGTCGAAGGCCCGGCCGGAGTCGTGGGCGACGTTCAGCGGATTCGACGCGTTGGGGCCGAAGTCCGCGGCGTCCACGACCGCCTTCCAGTCCATCGCGTACAGATCGCTCACCCGTACCTCGTGCCCGGCGGTCTCCAGTGTGGACACCGCGAGGTCCTTCAGCGCGCCGTTGAGCGACCTCGGCTCCGGGTGGGCATAGACGATCAGCGTCTTCACGGGAACTCCTTCGGATCGGTTGTGTTGGATCCTGGGCGCTGCTGCGCCCGGCATTCAGGGACGCTTCTTCCGTCGGACGGGACTTCCTGGTAACGGCAGGACCACCTTCACCGGCACCACCGAGGTCATACTCGGGGCATGGACGATCTCGCGGGCTTCCTGCGGACCCGGCGTTCCCGGGTCGACCCGGCGGCCGTCGGCATGCCCACCGACAGCCGCCGCCGGGTCGAAGGGCTGCGCCGCGAAGAGGTCGCGCACCTGGCCGGTGTGAGCGTCGACTACTACGTACGCCTGGAGCAGGGCCGCGCGACCCAGCCCTCCGAGCAGGTCCTTGACGCGCTCGCCCGCGTCCTCGGCCTCGACGAGACCGAACGAGGGCACCTCTGCCGGCTCGCACGGCAGCGCCGCCGCCGCGCGAAGGCGCCGGGCGGGCGGGTCCGGCCGGAGCTGCTGCGCGTCCTCGACCTGGTCGCCGACGCACCCGCGCTGATCCTGGACCACCGCCTGGACGTGCTCGCCGGGAACCGGCTCGCCGGGCTCCTCTACGGCCGGCCGATGCCGGGCCTGAACACCGCCCGGCACATCTTCCTCGTAGAGGCCGAGCGCGGCCTCTACGAGGACTGGGAGGAATGCACCCTCGACGTGGTCGGGCACCTGCGCCTGGCCGCCGGCAAATACCCTGAGGACCCCCGCCTGGCCTCGCTCATCGGCGAGCTGGCGATGGGCAGCGAGCGCTTCCGCCGCCTCTGGGCCCGCGCGGACGTGCGCGCCCGCACACATGGACGCAAGGCGTACCGGCACCCGCTGGTCGGACTGCTGGAACTGCACCAAGAGAACTTCGCACTCCCGGACGAATCAGGCATGGAGCTGTTGGTGCTGTCCGCGGCCGCCGGCAGCCCCGCCGAGGACGGGCTGCGCCTGCTCGCGGGCCTGAGCGCGGACAGCGCTGACGCGCATCTCCCAGTGAGCGCTCAGCTCCGCAGGTAACTCGACGACGCCCACCCGCCGCTAGGAGCGCCTCAACACTGGCGCCGGCCGCTGTCGTGTCTGCTGGACAGTTCGATTTCCGTCTGCGGTGGGATGCCTCCCGAAGTGGTGCGCATCTGCTGTCTGTTCTCGTGGACAGAGCCACCAGGTGAACCGGTAGCGGCATACCGCGTGGTCATCGCTGTGAGCGATCCACTCGAGGTCGTTGATCTCGTAAATCTCGTCGCGGATGGTGGCGAAGGTCTTAGTGATGGCGGAGAGGACGGCTTCGCGGCCTCGGTGCGATCCGTCGGAGAACCAGTAGACGGCCTCGGGAGCGATCAGTGGGACGAGCCGGGTGATGTCGTGGCTGTTGGTGGCCTGCTCGTAGGCGCGGATGAACTCGGTGAGCGGGGCGGCGGGTCCGGGCATTGGCTGGTCCTCTTCTCTTTTCCCCGGCGCGATACGTGACAGGGGCGGTCGGGCCGCCGTGGCCTGTTCTCGCTCGACGAGGACGCCGTTCTCGAACCGGGCGCCCGCTCGGACCAGCGGGACCAGGTGGGCGCCGGTGACGGCCCGCCATCGGGATTGGGCGGACTCGACCAGCTTGAACACCATCGCGAGGGCTGCGGCCGGGCTGCCGGCGCCGCGGGTGACCTTGGTGCGGAGCTTGACGGTGGAGAACGTCGACTCGATCGGGTTCGTGGTCCGCAGGTGGACCCAGTGCTCGGCCGGGAAATCGTAGAACGCCAGCAGCTCCTCCCGGTCCTCGGTGATCTTCGCGACGGCCTTGGGGAACTTGGCGCCGTAGGTCTTCGCGAACGCCTCGATCGCCTTCTCGGCGTGCGCGCGGTCCTCGGCGTTGTAGATCTCCTGCATTGCCTTCGTCGTGCCCGGCTGTGCGGACTTCGGCAGGGCGTTCGTGACATCCCGGGCCTTGTGGACCCAGCACCGCTGGTGGCGGGCGGCCGGGAACACCTCGGCCAGTGCCTTCCACAAGCCCATGGCGCCGTCGCCGACGACCAGCTCGGGATCGCGCATGCCCCGGCGGCGGCAGTCGCGCAGCAGGTCCGCCCACGACTCGGTGGACTCACGCAGCCCCTCGGCCAGCGCGATCAGCTCCTTGGTGCCGTCCAGGCGCGCCTCCATCAGCACCAGGACGCAGGAGTGCGCCTGCCCGAGCCGGACCTTGGGGTGCACCCCGTCCGCCCACACGTACACGTAGTCGCTGCTTGCGAGGTCGCGCTGCTGGAAGGCGGCGTGGTCGTCCTGCCACTGCTTCGTCAGCCGGGGCACGGTGGCCGGCGACAGCCCGGCCGCCGAGCCGAGGAACTGCTCCAGCGCGGGCACGAAGTCCCCCGAGGACAGCCCGTGCAGGTAGAGCAGCGGCAGCACCTCGCTGACCTTGGGCGACTTGCGGCACCAGGGCGGCAGGATCTTCGAGGAGAACCGCATCCGCTCGCCGGTGGCCGCGTCCACCTGCTTGTCGTTCACGCGCGGGGCCGTGACCTCGACCGGTCCGGCCGCGGTGGTCACGGTGCGGGGCCGGTGGTGACCGTTGCGGACCACCAGACGGCGCCCTCCCCGTCCGTCTCGGCGGCCAACTCGGCTATGTACTGGTTGACCTCGGCCTCCAGCGCGGCGGCGAGCATCCGCCGGGCGCCCTCGCGGACGATCTCGTCAATCAGGGAGCCGGACTCGGTGGAACCGTCGGCGTTCACTACGCTGAGCACGGGCGTGCCTTCCCGACCCGCGCTGCGAACGCGGGCCTCTACTCGGTGACTTGTAGATCACTCGGGAAGGTACGCCCTTCGCGCCCCGTCCCGAAGGCCGATCCACAAGTACTGAGCATTGCTCGAAGAACATAACGGGGGGCGTCAGTCGTGTGACATGGGGCTACACGGTATTTGCACAGTGACAAGAAGGCCGCCGGCTGGTCGCGCGGTCACGCCCAGGGGCCAGCTGTGTCGCTCCGCAATGTGGGCGACCAGCGCGGCGCCCAGCCCGCGTCCAGTTCTGCCGGTGACACTGACCGTCCGGCCCGCGGCTCGGTAGAACGGCTGGGTGACCTGGGCGGCCTGTTCGGGAGAGAGGGCGGGTCCGGAGTTGCTGATGCTGAAGAGGGCCTGCTCGGCGTCGACCGTGAGGCTGACGTCTACCGTTCCCGGCTTCGTGTTGTGCTGGATGGCGTTGCTGATGAGATTGTCCAGCATCAGTCGCAGGAGTACCGGGTCGGCCTTGACCGGGGCCGGAGGGGTTGGGGTAAGTCGTAGCTCGACGTCCACGACAGCTGCTAGGGGCCGTTGTTCACTCAGCACCTGCTGGATCACGGCGTCCAGCGCGACCGTCTGCCGGTTGAGTTCGCCGTCTTCCGCTGCTGCAAGATCGAGGAGTGCCGTCACTGTCTGTGTGCTGCGGGTGCTGAGCTGGCGGAGATCAGTGAGCAGGTCGTGCATATGGCCCAGATTCGGGTCTCCCAGGGCGACGTCGATAAGCGCCTGGCTGGCCGCGAGCGGTGTCTGGAGCTCGTGCGAGGCGTTGGCGGCGAACTGGCGCTGGGTGTCGAAAGATCGCTGCAGTCGGGCCAGCATCCCGTTGAACGTGCGGGCCAGGCTGGTGACCTCGTCGGGCGGGCCATCCACGTCCACGCGGGAACTGAGGTCGCCCGCGACTGCGCTGCGTGCTGCGGCGTCGATTTCGGCGAGGGGTGCCAGAGCACGGCCGACCGCTATGCGCATGAGCAGGGCACCGATCACGATGACGATGAGAAAGGCGAGAGAGGAGAAGATGGCCAGGAGGCGCAGGAAATCAGCGGGGCTCGACACGGTGGTTGGAACACTGGAGGACCTGGCCGGACTCGGTGCCTGACCCGGGACGAGCGTCACATCGACCGGGGTGAGGGTGTACCGCGGCACGTAGGCCATAAGAACCACCACCAGCACGATGAGCAGGGCGGCACTGATGGTAAGCAACGCACCGAACACGATAGTGACCCGCGCCTTCACCGAGAATCGCCGAGAGGTCATCGGGCGGAGTCCTGATCTTTCTGAGGACACGAGGCCTGCTCGGTGATGATGCGGTACCCAGCGCCGGCGATGGTCTCGATGGGCCAGGGGCGGCCGAGCTTGCGACGCAAGGCGGAGATCACCACCCGGGGGGAGTTGGTGAACGGATCGGCGTTCCGGTCCCATGCCTTGGCAAGAAGTTCCTCGGCACTCAGCACTCCGCCGCCTGCGCGCAGGAGCTGCTCGAGGACGGCGAATTCCTTGTTGGTCAGGCTCAGCGGGACGCCGGAGCGAGAGACCTGGCGGGTGAAGGGGTCAAGGCTCAGGTCACCGGCCCGGAGCAGCGTAGGGAGTCGAGGCCCCGTACGTCGCGAGATCGCCCGGAGCCGGGCAATGAGCTCAGGAAACTCGAAAGGCTTGGCCAGGTAGTCATCAGCACCGAGTCGCAGACCCTCCACGCGGTCATCCAGCCGACCAGCGGCGGTCAGCATCAGCACCCCTACCTGCGGGTACTCATGAACGGCGCGACGGCACACCTCATCACCATGCACGACCGGGATATCACGGTCGAGAACCATGGCGTCATAGTCGTTGAGCTCCAGCATCTCCAGAGCTGATCCGCCGTCACCGGTCGCGTCGACCGTCATCGAGTCTCGCTGCAGACAGATCTGCAGCGCCTTCGCGAGCAGAGGCTCGTCCTCGACCACAAGGACTTTCACGTCCCTGCTCCTCTCGTCCCCCGCGCCACTTCCGAGCTCTCCCCTTCGTAACGGGCCCCAGCAATAGCTTCGCAGACCGTCATACCCAGTGCCGGGGCAGCCGCCCCGGCACCGAGCTACCTCAAGCAACGCAAGATCAGGGGCGGTACGTCTCGTCGCCCGCAGGCGTACCGGGGCGGTCCCCCTCGGGCAG
The DNA here is from genome assembly GCF_042734105.1 of Streptomyces sp. NPDC059679. NCBI lineage: Bacteria > Bacillati > Actinomycetota > Actinomycetes > Kitasatosporales > Streptomycetaceae > Streptomyces > Streptomyces sp. NPDC059679. The sequence goes on from NZ_JBHWES010000101.1 coordinate 17,508, forward strand.
GGGGTACGCCTGGGAGTCACCCGCCGGGATGCCTGGGCCGTCACCCGCAGGCGTACCGGGGCGGTCCCCCTCGGGCAGGGGGTACGCCTGGGAGTCACCCGCGGAGATGCCTGGGCCGTCACCCCCAGGCAGAACTACCGCGGGCTGGTCCCCACCGTTGTGGGAGGAGGCGCCGGACGCAGCATTGGCAATCGTCGCCCCGCCGCCGATCAGCACTGCGGCGGTGACCAAACCGATGCCCCAGCTTCGCCTGAATTGCATGATGAATCCTCTCTGCGGACCCCAGGTGGGCCAGCTCCTGCAGTCAAGCCGGAGGGATGTTGCGAGAGTTTAAAGAGGTAGCCGCCTCTCCGTTGCGAAGGACGCCCCGCTGACGTGGGCAGGACAGGCGGCAGGCCCCGTCGGCCCCTCCGGCTCCGCGTCGAAGATTCCACCGCCCACAGGACGTCGGCGGGGACGGCCGTGTCGCCCCGCCACCACGCGAGGGACTACGAACGCCTTATCCAGCACTCCGAAACCCTCATCACCTGGGTTGCCATCACACTCATGACCAGGCGCCTGGCTCGGAATGGTGCCACTCCGGGCTGACCGAGGAAACCAGCTTCGTCCGCACGTCTCACCTACGGAGCCCAGCCAGGCAATCTGCCGCGATCGCGCGCCTCATCCTTGCCGATTGGCGCCTGAGCGGTGGGCCGCACCCACTGGCCACACATCCAGGGCCCTTCCGTCCGGCGGCGCAGGTCAGGGCCCTTATTCCTCGTCGGTGGCGTCTGGGTCGCGCAGGGGCCGCAGGCCGCCGGGCAGGTCGGGAAGCTGGAAGGAGTACCGGCCGAGGACGTTGATGTGATGCCGCACGAACGGGGAGAGGCGGGCGGTGTCCTGGTCCCGGACGTCGAAGCCGTCCGCGCGCAGCTGGTTCACCGCGGCGTCCATGTACCGGGTGTTGAACAGCACCAGGGCGTTGAGGACGAGGCCCAGCGCGCCGATCTGGTCTTCCATGCCGTCCTGGTAGCGCTGGTAGAGCTGCCCGGCGCGTCCGTGGAAGATCTTCCGGGCGAGGGCGTGGCGGCCCTCCTGGAGGTTGGCCTGCACCTTGATCTGCCGCCGGTAGCCGGGCTCGTCGGCCAGGCGCAGGATGTGCAGGGTCTTGGAGATCCGCCCGTAGTGGGCGATCGCGTCTCCGAGCGGGGTGGGGCGTCCGTCCCGGGAGAGCATGCGGATGACGTCGTAGGCGCGGACGGCGCCGGTGTGGATGGAGCCGATGATCCGCAGGATGTCCTCCCAGTGCCGCTCGATCCTTGCCAGGTCGACCCGGCCGCGGGCGGCGTCCTGGAAGGCCCCGCAGTCCGCGGTGCGGTCGATGCGCCACATCTTCTGATCCGGCAGGTCAGCGAGCTGCGGGGCGTAGGCGAAACCGGTCAGGGTCAGGAGCCCGAAGACGATGTCGCTGTAAGAGGCGGTGTCGGTGACGATCATCTCCGGGCGCTTGCCGCCGTCGCGGTCGTAGAGCACGTCCAGCACATAGAGGGAGTCGCGCGGGCTGACCGGGAAACCAGCTCTCCTCGCCCGCCACGACTGAGCCGAGGATCGCGCAGATGGGGCATCACTCATGCCATCGCCACCTACGGGAGCGAGGAACTCGGCCGCCTCGCTCCGGTCGACCCGCCCGCGCGGTTCGGGTTCGTCACCGCCGCGGCGCGACCGCCTCCGGACCGGGAATGGGCGCGTCGGCCGACGGCTTCGGGAGGTGTGCCGCTTTCCGCCGGGCGACCAGCCAGTACAGCAGTGCGGGGACGACCAGGCCCACGATCCACGACACATCCGCACCGCCCAGCGGCTCCACGAAGGGGCCGGTGTAGAAACCCGTCGCCAGGAACGGCAGCTGCGCGAGCAGCCCCGCCGCGTACACCGCCAGCGCGCCCCAGCGCCAGGCCCCGTAGCGGCCGCGGGGGTCGGAGAGCGCCGGGATGTCGTAGCGCTCCTTGGAGATCAGGTAGTAGTCGACCAGGTTGATCGCCGACCACGGGGTGAAGAAGGTCAGCAGGAAGAGCAGGAAGTCCTTGAAGGAGGACAGGAAGCTGTCCTTGCCGAGGAGGGCGATCGTGGTGCCCACCACCATGATCAGGGCGATGTACGCGGTGCGGCCGAGCCGCGAGAGCACCCGCCGGCCCTGGAAGCCGCTGACACCGGTCACCAGCGACATGAAGCCGCCGTAGGTGTTGAGGACGTTGATGGTGAGCTTGCCTAGGGCGATCACGAAGTAAAAGAAGGAAGCGACGGCGCCGGTGCCGCCAAGCGCGACGACGTAGCCGACCTGGCTGGCCAGGAACTGCTCTCCGGCGGTGGCCGCGACCAGGACGCCGAACGTCATCGACCACTGCGAGCCGAGCGCCGAGCCCGACAGGGTCCACCAGAAGGTGGCCTTGGCCGAGGTCGTGCGGGGCAGATAGCGCGAGTAGTCCGCCACGTACGGGCCGAAGGCCAGTTGCCAGGACGCCGATAGCGACATGGCCAGCATGAACATCGGGAAGGAGAAGTGCGCGTCGCCGAGCAGCGCACCGAGGTCCGCCCGGTCCAGCAGCCGGATGCCCAGATAGACGAAGGCCAGGGCGCATATGAGGCTCGCGATGCGGCCCAGTGTGTGGATGACCCGGTAGCCGACGGCCGCCATGACCGCTGTGACGGCGGCGAAGACGACGATGCCGGTCGTGTCGTTGGTGTACGTCAGCTCGCCGACCGCCTGCCCGGCCAGCACGCTGCCGCTCGCGAAGAAGCCGACGTACATGACGACCACCAGCAGCAGGGGCACGACGGCGCCGCGCACCCCGAACTGGGCGCGCGACTGGATCATCTGCGGCAGCCCCAGCTTCGGGCCCTGTGCCGAGTGCAGGGCCATGACCGCGCCGCCGAGGAGGTTCCCGATCAGCAGACCGACGATCGACCAGACCACGTCGCCGCCGAAGACGACGGCGAGGGCGCCGGTGACGACGGCCGTGATCTGGAGGTTCGCCCCGAGCCAGAGCGTGAACTGTGAGAATGCCCTGCCGTGTCGCTCGTTGTCGGGGACGACATCGATCGAGCGGAGTTCGACCAGCCCGCCTGCCATCACTTCACCAGCCTCTGCTGCTCGCCGTGCGTGAGCCGAGCCGCGGGTTCCCTCGCGCGTCGCGGCTCGGCGACGCCCCTCCGGCGGGGAGTCGGCGGCGAGCTGGACCGGGGAGCGTCCCGTGGACCTGCTGCATAATATCATGCAGAGTTCTCGATGACTGAATAGGTTGTCAATGCTTCGGCGTTAATCCGAGGTAACAGATCATCGGACGGTGCGAGGGAATGTCGACATTGCCGGTGATATGTGAAGGCCTGGTGGCGGCGCCGTCGTCGGCGGCCTGAAGGGTGTCTTTATTGCCGTAGGGTGGTTGACCTGGGGCTTTGCGATGGGCCGAATATGGGCATGATCGCTGATCGTGGGTCTGCGACTGCTCCATCCGCCGCGGCCTTGCGCCAGGCTCGGCGGCGGCTCGGCTCGGCGCCCCTGTCCGTGCTGTTCGACCAGGTGAAGGGGGCGGTGGCGGCCGAGGACGCGGCGGAATCGTGGTGGAAGGCGATGCGGACGGTGGCCTGGGACAGCACGGGCGTCCTGGTCACGGACAGCGAGGCCAACCGGTCGTACTGCGGCCGGGCCTCCGGCCGCAACGGGATCTGTGGATTCCCCATGATCCGGCTTTCCGCACTGGTCGAGTGCGGAACCCGGGCGCTGGTCGACGCGGTGCTCGGGCCGTGGACCCAGGCTGAGGAGTCCCAGTGCACGGTGCTCTGCCGGGCACTGAGGCCAGGGATGCTGCTGCTGGCCGACCGCGGCAGCAAAGGCTTCGCGCTGGCCCGGTCTGCCGCGGCCACCGGCGCACCATTGCTCTGGCGGATGAGCGCCGACCTGCAGCCGCCGGTGCTGCACGCACTTCCCGACGGAACCTACCTGTCGATGTCCACTGGGACCAACGAACGGGATCGTCTGCGCCGGTGGACGCGTCACCGGCGCACCGCACCACCGCAGATCACCGGAGTGGCCATCCGCGTCATCGAGGCCACGGTGACGGTCCGTGCCGCCGACGGCACGACGACGAACACGAGCCTGCGGCTGTTCACCACGCTGCTGGACCACCACCGCCACCCGGCCGTCGAACTCGCCGAGCTCTATCACCGCAGGTGGCAGGCGGAGACTGCGTATTTCGGGCTGAAGGTCACACTGCGCGGGCCGGACCGAGTGCTGCGCTCGCACCACACCGACGACGCCCTGCAGGAACTGTTCGGTCTGCTTGTCGTCTACCAGTCCGCACGGCGGATCGCCGTCGATGCCGCCGTACACGCCGGGTTCAACCCGTCCCAGATCTCACTGACCGTCACTATCCGGACCGCCGGCACACCGTGATCACCGCAACCGGGACCACGACACATCGAGGGTGCCGGCCCACTCCCGTGATCCGCCACGCCATCTTGCACCCCCGAGAACTGGTCCCGCAGCACCGCCCCACCAGGATTCAACCCCGCCGCGTCAAACGCCCGATCTCGACCTTCGCCTATAGCCCGACCAGGAAGAACACCCCGATCACCAACGCAGAGATCGCCTTCACCATCACCACAGCCACCGACCGAACACGACGATGGCGAACCTAAACTTCCAGGTATTGGGTCTTGGCCTCGCCGGGGTAGAGGTCGGCGGCCCGGCGCATCGACAGTCGTGACGCCGCGACTCCGGCTGTGTGTGAGGGCCGACTCGACGGACCGCGGTCGGCAATCGTGAGACCGGGTGCGCTGGGGCCCACCGGGACGGCTGGGACTTCCGGCAAGGTGGGGCCTCTGGGCCGGCGATGTTTTTGCACCCCCCTGGCGCAGTCGGTGTGCTGGCACGCCTTTCCTGGAATGGTTAGGGTTGGCCTTAACGTAAATCGTTAGGGCAGGCCTTAACTAGCTCGGAGGGGTCGGTGGATGGGAGAGATCGGCAAGCCGGGGCGGCTGTTGGACCGTGATCATGAGTGGCGGCTACTGAACGGCTTTCTCGCAGATCCTGCCTCTGAGCTGCGGCTCGCCGTTGTCTCGGGGCGGCGGCGGAACGGGAAGTCGTTCCTGCTGGAGGCGCTCACGGAGGCAGTGGGCGGGCTGTATCTGACCGCAGTGCAGGAGGAAGGTCGAGTGCCCGCGCTGCGCCGGTTCACCGAGGCGATCGCCGCGCACGCGGGGGTGCGGCCTGGCGCGATGCGGTTGGACGACTGGAGCGATGTGCTCACCGCCGCGCTGGAGGTGGTGAACCGAGCGGCCGGGGCGTCATTGATCGTGATCGATGAGCTGCCGTATCTGCTACAGCACTCCCCGGAGATCCCCGGCTTTCTGCAACTGCTCTACGACCAGTCGCAGTCCGGCAGGGCGCCCGGCGGCCGGATCGTACTGTGCGGCTCAGCGATGAGCGTGATGTCCGAGCTGCTGTCCGGTACTAAGCCGCTACGCGGCCGGGCCGTGCTTGACCTGCGCCTGCCCGCCTTTGACTACCGCACCGCCCGCACTCACTGGGGGGTGGGAGACCCGGGCGTGGCGCTGCAGGTCGACGCTGTGCTGGGTGGTGCCCCCGGCTACCGGCCGCTGGCCGCGGGGCCGGCGCCGCAGAGCGAGGCGGAGTTCGGCCTCTGGGTGGAACGCACTCTGCTGGATCCGGGGCGGGCGTTGTACTCGCGGGTGGAGGCCGAGTTCCTCCTGCGCGAGGATCCGCGGATCACTCATCGCACGCTGTACTACGACGTGCTGTCCGCGGTGGCCCGGGGGGCTTCGACGCCTGCGAAGGTCGGGTCGATGCTGGAGCGGTCCCGATCGGCCATGGTCGCCCCGCTGGAGGTACTCGAATCCACCGGATACATCCGTAAGGAGCAGGATCTCCTCAAGGCGCGCCACCCGATTATCAGCGTGGCGGACCCGGTGATCCGGTTCAATCAGCTGATCACGTTGCCCATGGTGGACCTGGTGGAGCGGCGGCGCGGAGGCCAGGTGTGGCAGTCATCCCGGCCGACATATCATTCAAAGATCCTTGGCCCACATTTTGAGGAGACCGCGCGCGACTGGGCCCGCTCCTTTGCGATCGACGAGACGGGTCTGTCTCTCGGTGCGGTCGGTACGGCGGAGATCGCTGACCCGGCCGCCCGGACCAAGCACGAGATCGACGTGCTGGCCATGGCCCCCGGCGAGCGCCCGCAGAGCCCCCGAGCGGCAATCGCCCTGATCGGCGAGGCCAAGGCAACCATCCAGCCCCGCGGACTGAAGGACCTTGAGCGCCTGGAACATATCCGGACCCTTCTGGCTGCGCAGGGGCATCGGCCCGATGACGCGGCCTTGGCTCTCTTCTCCCTGCATGGTTTCCGTCAGGACGTCATTGACGCCGCTGCACGCCGCCGCGACGTCCTTCTCGTTGATGTCGGCGCCTTGTACGGGGACGGGCCGGTCCGCGGCCTGCGATGACATGCTTGTGGCGACGCGTACGGTCTGCCTTGACCAGGTGCGACGAGTTTCCGAACCGCACGGGGAGCCTACGGAACTGAGGTGACCAGGCAGAGCCTCGTCCGGCTCCGTATGAGGGTATGCGGCCCTGAGCGGGGTGCTACGGAGCGGTACGGATGATTGAGGAGAGTTGTCGCTGGGCTGGGGGTCAAGGGGTCGCAGGTTCAAATCCTGTCGTCCCGACCAGCATCATCGCAGGTCGGAGGCCGTTTCCGCGGGTAGCGGAGGCGGCCTTGACCGTTTCCGGGCTGGGAGCAAGTGGGGAGCCCTCTGGGAGCCCTCGTGCTCCCAACTCGCGGACGTGTCAACGGTGCCCGATTCGTCCGTCACCCGATCCGGTAGACCTACCGCGCCGTACCGCGCCCCCACGCGCCGTCGTCAACCGCAGGCCCCCGGGGTCACCCGATCGATTCGGATGCTCTCTGCATCGAGAGGCATAAGAACCCCTTGTCGGCTCTCGACCCCCCCTTCGGGGTGGGAGCGCGGTGTCGTGCTCCCCATGCGACAGGGGGGAAGGTGTGGGCTGAGGGCCTCGGTCGGCCCGTTTCTGCAGGCAGCCGGGGCTCGGGTGTCCGGGTCGCGGGTTGCCTGCCGGGTCAAGGCGGGGCAAAGCCCCTTGGCGTCCGCGTGCAGATGGGGCACTCCCAGGGCGTGAGCGCCGTATCCGGCTCTACGGCGCAGTGGCGAGACGGTCGACTGGGCGTCTCGGCGCGGAAATTGTGTGCCAAGCATGGGCTGACGGCTGCCGGTCCCGACAGGCGCGGATATGTCGGGCGAGCAAACTCAGCGGCTGTCAGGTCGAAGTGGCCCAGGAAAGCCCCCACGCCGAAGGCGTGTTCCGCGTAACTGGCCACGTCCTCGGTGACGTCTGCCTGGTCGCAAGTGCACGGGATGGTGATGGGTCACAACCCATGACATCGGGGGCGGGCTCGGTTGCCCTGAAGGGTGTCATTATTCCGATCAGGCTGCTGAGCTGGGCGTTCTCTGTCGATGGTGAGGTGGTTGGGGCGGCGTGGTGTGGTACTCGTTGAGCAGTCCACCGAGTACCTGTCGGCGCCTGACCGTGCGAGCAGGTAGGGGGATGATGTTCGGGTCGTCGTTTGGGGCTCGTAGGTCCAGGCTGCGGTGGGGCCGTCTGGCGTTGTAGTGCTGGGCATACGTGGTGAGGACGGTGCGCAGGTGTCGTTCGCCGGTGATGAGGAGCGGGTCGGTGCACTCGGTGCGGGCTGTGCGTATCCATCGTTCGGCGAACGCGTTGGACCGTGGGCTTTGCGGCGGTGTCGGGATGATGGCTGTGCCGTTATCGGCGAAGACGGCGTCGAACGCGGCGGTGAACTTGCTGTCCCGGTCACGGATGAGGAACCGGAAGCACTCAGCCCTCTCTTCGAGGTCCATGAGCAGGTTGCGGGCGAGTTGGGTGACCCATGCGCCGGTAGGGCGTGCGGTGACGCCCAGGACATGGACGCGCCGGGTGGCGATCTCCATGACGAAGAAGACGTAGAGACGCTTGAGGAAGACGGTCTCCACGTGCATGAAGTCGCAGGCGAGCAGCGTGTGGGCTTGGGCTCCGAGGAAGGAGCGCCAGGTCTGCTGGGATGCGCGCTGGGGTGCGGGCGGTAGACCGGAGCGGCGCAGGACGCGCCGGATGGTGGCGGCGGCGACCCGATGGCCAAGCCGTCGCAGTTCACCCTGGATCCTGACGTATCCCCAGGTGGGGTTCTCTGTCGCCAGGCGCTGGATGAGCGCGACTGTCTCTTCCGGCAACGGTGGCCGACCGGGTCCGACCGTCGTCTGGCGCCACTTCCAGTGCACCAGACGGCGGTGCCAGTTCGGCAGGGTGCCCGGAGTGACCAGCCGATGGCTACGTAAGACAGGTGGCAGGTGCCGTGCGAGAGCGGAGAGCACGGCACGATCAGCCCATGAGAGCTTTGGCCGACCGACAGAGTGCTTCAGGCATGCCGAAGGCCACTCGGCAGCACCGCCCGGCCCGAGACGTTCGCCGACCTCATTCTGCGAGCTTCACCCCCGCGTGGCTCAATGTGTCTGGTTCGCCGGTGTAGCCCTCGTGAACGAGGGAGACTCCTCGCGGGGGATCGATCTCGGTGGCGCGCATGAAATCCAAAAAGCGAGCCGCGACGGGCGAGAGGTCCTGAGAGCAGTGGTACATCACGCCGGTGACCCTGGTTGCTCCCGGAGAATCCACGGGTACCGCGACCAGATCATCCAGACCGAAACCCTGCAACTCCAAGGCCGGCAGAGCTGCCACGCCCACGCCGGCCCGTAGCAGCCCGCGGATCGTCGCCGCGCTACAGGCATTGAAGTGGTGGCTCACCGAGATCGAGTATCTGCTGAACGCAGCGTCGGTGATCGCTCGGATGCTGGTTCCGGGCCGCGTTGCGACCACGGTCTCACCGTTGAAGTCCGCCCACGAGATGGCATTCTGCGCGGACCAAGGATGGCTGTGGTGCGCGACGCCGTAGAACTGTTCCCGCAGCAGTGGTGTGAAGCAGAAGCCGTCTGGCAGGTTACCGTGAGCGGTCAAGCCGAGTTCGACAGTCCTACCTTCGAGGCGTTCGACAACTTGATCCGCGGCCCCGTCGATGATCTCGAACTCGACCTCGGGGTGATCCAGCATGAAGCCGCGCATCACGCCCGGCAGCACAGCCGCCGCGAGCGACGGAAGCGCGGCTACGGCGATGGTTCCGGACTGGGCCGCCACGTACGACATGAAGCGGCTCAGTCGCATGTCCATGTCGTCGAGGACGGCGCCCGTCATGAGGAGAAAGGCATGCCCCGCGGCCGTGAGGTCGAGCTGCCGAGTGGTGCGGTCGAACAACCGCACCCGCAGGAGACGCTCGACTTCCTTGATCCTCCTGCTGAGGACTGACTGAGAGATGTGCTCTGTTGCGGCTGCTTTCGTGAAACTGCCGGATGCGGCGAGTGTCCGGACCGCGCGAAGCTGCTGCAACGTCAGGTCAGGGACCGGCATGGCTCCACCTCTTGCCGCATACTCGGGCGGACGTGGCAATCATGGCTGAACCTGCGTTCCGGCGGCGTAGGAGCCGTTGTCGGTGTGCCCGGCCAGCTCCGAGCGCTTGACCGTTTCCCATGCCGCAGGGCACAGGGGTGGCGGACAACAACGGCTGACGGCCACGGCAGGCACGGGATACGACCACCTGATCGTTGATCGACATGTAGAGTGCCATCAGACGAGTGTTCAGTTCTTCGCTCGCACATCAAGCTGAACGCCTTCCTCCCACGCCTGCGAACCGATCTCACTTCACGCGATCTTCACGTGATCGACCACCTAGTTCGGCCTCGAGCGCACATGGTTTGCGATCGCCGCGTCGTCGTTCGCGCCGTACATGTCGTCGATCAACGTTGCGAACGAGTTCACGACGGCATTGCGCTTGATCTTGCCGTTCGCGGTCCGCTCGCCGCGCTCGACTTGCAGGGACCGTGGCAGAATGCGAAAGTCCTTCAACTGCTCTACGCGCGCGAGGTCCGCGTTGACCCGTGCGACCTCCGCTCGCAGGCGTTCGGCCAGCACCTCTGCCGACCGGGCGTCTGCGGTTGTGCTCGGTTCGAGCAGGACGGTGAGGTATTTGCGGGCGTCGCCGACGACGATCGCTTCGTTGATCAGCGAGCTCTCCTTCAACCGGGTTTCGATGGGCTGAGGATTGATCGTTTTGCCGCCGCGGGTGATGATCACATCCTTCTTGCGGCCGATGAGCCGGATGTCGCCGTGGGGTGTGCGCTCCATCAGGTCACCGGTGCGGAACCAACCATCCTGGAAAACAGCCTCGGTCTCCGCCGGGTTGCGCCAGTATCCGTCGAAGAGCAGGGGCGCGCGGATCAGCATTTCGCCATCGTCCGCGACTTTCACCTGGAACCGTGGGTCCGGGAATTCCCTGCCGATGAAGCCCGGACGAGGGAACGGCTGGTCGAAATGAGCGATGGGACACCCGCCCGTCTCGGTGAGACCGTAGTTTTCGCGGAGATCGAGCCCCCAGATCTGCCAAATCGCGATGACGCTTTCGGGCATCGCGGCAGACGCGGTGTAGGCAACCCGGATGCGATCCATTCCGACGGTTGCCCGCAGTGGCAAGAACACCCAACGAAGTGCGGCAGCGTACGCGATCCGCAGCGGTACCGAGGGCCGGCGATGGGACCAACGGCGTTCGGCTATCCTGCGGCCGACCCACATGGCGGCGCCATAGGCGTAGCGGCGAAGTCGCGGCCAGACCTCCGTCTGTGCGATCAGTTCGCCGGCGATCTTCTCGTAGAACCGCGGCGGCCAGAGCACTGCTGTCGGCCGCACCGAACGCAACACGTCTTCGTAGTCACCAATGCGGCAGTATGTGACCACCAGCCGTGAGAGCAACGGCGCGAACACCGACACCAACGCCGGCGCCACGTGGGCCAACGGCAGGAAGCCCACGGCATCGTGCTCATGGCGGAGGATCTGCGGGTAGAGGCCGACGAAGGTCTGAACCGAGTGCTGAAGCGTGCGGTGCGAGTGTGTGACGCCTTTCGGAACTCCCGTGGATCCCGACGTGTAGAACAGCACGGCGGCATCGTCGAGGGAGCCGCCGGCGACCAGCTCGGACAGAGGATCGGCGCTGTCGTCGGCGTACTGTGTCCCTTCTGCGCACAGCGCTTCCCACGGTGTCCCTCTGATCACCTTGGGTAGCTCCGGCGGAGTGGCGTCGATTCCGACCACGAGCCGCAGCTTCGGTGTGTGTGCGGCGACCTCCGCCACCTTGCTGAGCTCCGTCGCCGTCTCGCCGATGAAGGCGACGGCCTCGCTGTGTACGAGCAGTTGCTCGATCTCGGCAGGTGAGTTGGTCGGATAGACGCCGATCACGACGCCGCCGACACTCTGCACGGCCAGCGCGGCGAACACCCACTCCGGGCGTGCGCCGCTCATCACCGCGACGCGATCGCCGTGCCGCACACCGTGCGCGACAAGGCCGAGCGCGAGATCTTGCACGCGATCCCGGTACGTCCGCCACGTGATCGCCTGCATCACCCCGTCACGCCAGTGACGCAGCGCGACGGCGTCGGGTTCCCTGTTCGCGCGATCGAGCAGCAGCCCCGGTAGCGTCCGGGTTGGCTCGAAATTGGTCAGATCCATGACACGGCCTCTCTTCCAGAGCCGACAAGTCCGGGCCCGATGAGATTCATGCGGCACTCTCCCCGAGGTGCAGGAAGTCATCTCGGTACCACGTCACCGGCTTACCGTTACCTGTCCGCGCGTCGTGTACCCGGCCGATGAGGATTACGTGATCTCCGCCGGGTGCGACGTGCTCCAGTTCACAATGGATGACTGCCGCCGCATCGGGCAGTAGCGGGTGACCGCTTTCGTCGAATTCGAAGGCTCCGTTCGCGAACTTGTTTTCACCCTTTGTCGCGAACTTGATCGCCAACTCGGCGTGTGCGGGTGTCACGATGTTGACGATGAACCGCTCGGCCGCAGTGAAGACGGGGGAGCAGTCCGCTCCTCGGTCCAGGCACACCAGGACGAGCGGCGGATCGAGCGACAGCGCCGCGAAGGAACTCGCGGTGAACCCGTGCAGCGTGCCTGACGCGCTTCGCGTCGTCACGATCGTCACGCCTGAGGGGAAGCGGGCCAACGCCGAACGGAAAGCGGCCGGGTCCAGCCCTTGAAATTGATCAGCCATGATATCCCTCGCGGGCGGCTCGGGCGGCGGGGTCGTTGAAGACCGTGCGCGCGTCGGCGACCGTGACGCGGAGTTGCTCTTCGACCGGCCAGCTGGACGTCCCTGAGTGAAGGGCCCGTTTCAGCGCCGCGAACACGGCAGGTGGTTTCGCCGCTGCCGCCCGCGCGTCCGCCATCGCGATCGTGAGCAGGTCGTCCTGCTCGACCACCTGGTCGACGATGCCCATCCGCTCCGCGTCGAACGCGTCGACGGGCTCTCCGCCCAGCAGGAGGCGCCGGGCCGCGCGGTCGCCCAGGACCCCGCGCACTCGAGTGATCCCCTTCACGGCCGGCAGCATCCCGTGGTTGATCTCGGGGAAGACGAAACGCGCCTCAGTCGACGCGTACACCTTGTCGGCGAACAGGGCCATTTCGATGCCGCCACCGACGCACCAGCCGTTGACCGCACACACCAGCGGCCGGGCAAAGTCCTCCAGAGCGCAGAGCAGCGCGTGAAACGACGCCATCCGCTCGACCATCGAATCGGCCCCGAAGCCGATGGCTTCCTTGATGTCGCCACCCGCGCAGAAGAAGCGCTCACCAGCTCCCGTCAAGACCACCGCGGGGGTGCCGGGGCCGTCGGCGAGGGTTTCCAGCGTCGTTGTCAGCTCGCTGACGAGCGAGTTGCTGAGCGCGTTCGCCGGCGGGTGGTTCAGGGTGAGTACAACCACGCCGTCCACTTCGTCGGACGCGTGCACAGCGCTGGGCGCTGTGTTGTGCGAGGCAATGCTCATGCTCGCTTCCCTCAGTTCGCCGGTCCGCCGGCAGTGCGAGCGGAGGGGAAGTCCACGGGGCGCTTCTCCCGGAAAGCCTGGCGTGCTTCGGCGTAGTCGGCACCGGCGAAGTCGAGGATCTCGAGTGCCGAGGACAGCTCGTGCTGGGGCATCGCGTTGGTGAGCCAGGCGTTGAGCGCGCGCTTGGTGAAACGGAGCGCCTGCTGGGAACCGCGGGCCAGCTGGGACGCGACCTCGAGCGCGCGGGGCAGCACCTGCTCGCGGGGGACGGACAGGCTCACGAGCCCGATCCGCTCGGCCTCGGCGCCCGTCAGCTTCTCGGAGGTGAGCACGTAGTACTTGGTCTTGGCCATGCCGACGAGCAACGGCCAGATGAGCGCGGCGTGGTCGCCGGCGGTAACACCGACCTTGGTATGGCCTTCGATCAGCACCGCGTCGTCCGCGGCGATGCTGATGTCGGCGAGAAGCGCGGTCGACAGCCCGTAGCCGACCGCGGGGCCGTTGATCGCGGAGATGATCGGCTTCTCGATGCGCAACATCGTCGCGACCCGCTTGCGTTCGGTCTCCAGCATCGCGAGCGCATCCTGGGGCGTGGGATCGGGCTGAGCGACGTCCATCCCGGTACAGAAGGCTTTGCCGGCCCCGGTGATGACGACGACCCGGGTCTGGTCGTCGCGCTCGACGTCGGCCCAGATCTGGTTCATCTCCTCGAACATTGGCAGGGTGAGCGAGTTGTACCGGTCGGGTCGGTTGATCGTGATCTGGAGGACGCCGTTGTCGTGGCGTTCGGTGAGGACGTTGCCGGTGCCGTGGTGGTAGAGGTCGGTCATCGGCTGGTCTCCTTGTGGTGG
>NZ_JBHWES010000102.1:0-30846 GCF_042734105.1 Streptomyces sp. NPDC059679
GTACGTCTCGCGCGTACGGCCCGGCCGCTTCGGCCGTTCGGGCGTCTCCGGCCGTTCGGGAGTGTGTTGGACCGTTCGAGCGTCTTCAGCGGGTGAGCAGGTCCCGCAGGGCCTTGGCGATATCGGCGGGGGCCTCCTCGGCCATGAAGTGGCCGCAGGTGACGGTGGTGTGCCGCAGATCGGGCGCCCAGGCGCGCCACAGCGCGGCGGCGTCGTAGCCGAGGGCGGCGCCCCAGTCCTGCTGGAGCACGGTGACCGGCATCCGCAGCCGGTGGCCGGCGGCGCGGTCGGCCCGGTCGTGGTCGGTGTCGATGCCGGCGGAGGCCCGGTAGTCGGCGACGATCGAGGGCACCGCCTCGCGGCAGGCGTCCAGGTACGCGGCGCGGACATCGGCCGGGATGGCCTGCGGGTCGCCCGTCCACAGGTCGAGGAAGTGGCCGAAGAAGAGATCCGGGGCGGCCCCGATCAGCCGCTCGGGCAGTCCGGGCGGCTGGGCCATCAGATACAGGTGGAAGCCCACGGCGGCGGTGGTGCCGTGCAGCGCCTCCCACATGTCCAGGGTCGGGAGCACATCGAGGCAGGCCAGATGGGTGATGGCCGCCGGGTGGTCGAGGGCGGCGCGGAAGGCGACCAGGGCGCCGCGGTCGTGCCCGGCCAGAGCGAACCGTGTGTGGCCCAGGGCGCGGGCCAGGGCCACGATGTCGGCGGCCATGGTGCGCTTGGCGTAGCCGGTGCCGTCGGGGTCGGCGGGCTTGTCGCTGGCGCCGTAGCCGCGCAGATCGGGGCAGATCACGGTGTGGTCGGCGGCGAGGTCGGCGGCGACGTGCCGCCACATCAGATGGGTCTGCGGAAAGCCGTGCAGCAGCACGATCGGGGTGCCCGAGCCGCCGACGGCCGCGTGGAGGGACACGCCGTCGGCGACGGGAACACGGTGGTGAGCGAAGCCGGCGATGACAGGCGGCATGGTTCCGCCCCTTTCATGAGATTTCCGAAGTGATCAGATGTGGTCAGGCGTCGTCAGCGTGCCGGGCGCGAATGAGCATCGGATGAGCGCGTTACCGTGACCGGGGGCGCTGCCCCGGAAAGGGTGGTCCGACGTGCGGTTCCTGTTCGGCGTGCTGGGTCCGGTGGCGGCCTGGGACGGGGCCGGGGACGCGATCGCCTTGAAGGGGCCGCGACACCGCGCGGTGCTGGCCCGGCTGATCGTCGCCCGCCGCCGGGTCGTCCCGGTCCGCCGCCTGGCCGAGGACCTGTGGCCGGAGGAGCCCCCCGCCGACGCGGTGGGCGCGATCCGCACCTTCGTGGCCGCGCTGCGGCGCACTCTGGAACCGGAGCGCCCGCCCCGCGCCCCCGCCCGCCTGCTGGTCACCGAGGGCCCGGGGTACGCGCTGCGCGCCGACCCGGGCGCGGTGGACGCCTGGAGCTTCGAGCGGGCGGTGACCGCCGCCGCGGCGCTGCCGCCCGAGGACGCGTTCGCCCGGCTGGACGAGGCGCTGGAGTGGTGGCGCGGGCCCGCCTACGCGGAGTTCGCCGACGAGCCATGGGCCCGCGCCGAGCGCTCACGCCTCGCCGAGCTGCGGCTGCACGCCGTCGAGCGGCGCGCCGAGGCCCGGCTCGCGCTGGGCCTGGCCGCCGAGGCGGCGGCTGACCTGGACTCCCATGTCGCCGAGCACCCCTGGCGCGAGGACGCCTGGCGGCTGCTGGCCCTGGCGCTGTACCGGTCCGGCCGCCAGGGCGACGCGCTGGCGGTCCTGCGCCGGGCGCGTACGCTCCTCGCCGAGCAGCTGGGGGTGGATCCGGGCCCGCGGCTGCGCGGCCTGGAGGCCGACATCCTCGGCCACGCCGCCCACCTCGCCCCCGGCCCAAGCCCAGGGCCCGGGGCGGCCGACCGGGTGTGGGCGCGTACGGCGGCCGCCTACGACCGCACCGTGCCCTCCGGCGCCCGGGCACGTCTGGAGTCGACGGTGGGTCTGCTGCGCAGCCTCGCGGTGACCGGTGGCAGCGGCCTCCAGACGGCCCGCCACCACCGCGTGGCGGCCGTCGCGGCGGCCGAGGAGCTCGGCGACGCGGAGCTGACCGCCCGTGTGATCGGTGCGTACGACGTCCCGGCCATCTGGACGCGGCTCGACGACCCGGAGCAGGCCGCGCGGGTCGTCGCGGCGGCCGAGCGCGCCCTGTCCGCCCTGCCGCCCGGCGGGCACGACGCGGCCCGGGCCCGGCTGCTGGCCACGATCGCCCTGGAGTCGCGGGGCACCCGCGCGGCGCGCGGGCCGCAGGCGGCCCGGCAGGCGGAGGAGATCGCCCGCCGCCTGGACGATCCCGCGCTGCTGGCGTTCGCCCTCAACGCCACGTTCATGCAGACCTTCCACCGCGCCGGTCTGGCGCCGCGCCGGGACGCGATCGGCGCCGAGCTGATCGCCCTGTCCGCCCGGCACGGCCTGACCACCTTCGAGGTCCTGGGCCACCTCATCCGGCTCCAGGCCCGCGCCGCCCTGGCGGACTTCACCGGAGCGGACCGCCACGCGAGCGCCGCGGACCGCCTGGCCGAGCGCCACGAGCTGCCGCTGGTCGGCGTGTTCACCCAGTGGTACGCCGCGCTACGGCTCGCCGCGACCGGCCCGGCGGCAGAACAGGCGGAACAGGGAGAACGGAGGCCACCGGAGGCGGCTTACCGGGACGCCGCCGCGCGGCTGGACGGGGCCGGTATGCCCGGTCTGGAGCGCGGTCTGCTGCCCCTCGCGCTGCTGTGCCTGCGCGCGCGGCACGGGCTGCCCGCCCAGGCCGACGAGCAGGGCGACTGGGGACCGTACGAGCCCTGGGCCCGCCCCCTGGTGCTGCTGGCCCAAAACCGTCGCGACGAGGCCGCCGCGGCGCTGCGCGACACCCCGGACCCGCCCCGTGACCTGCTGTTCGAGGCCCTGTGGTGCCTGACGGCCCGGGCAGCCGTCGCCGTCGGCGACCGGGAGACGATGGAGCGCGCCCACCGCGAGCTCGCCCCCGCGGCGGCGGAGCTGGCCGGGGCGGGCAGCGGGCTGCTCACCGTGGGCCCGGTCTCGACGTACCTGGCCGAACTCACCACGGCCCTGCGCACCACCGGCCGGCGCGGCTAGGAGCCCGCGCCGTTGCGCCGTGCGCGCAGCTGGTGCAGGGCCGCCCGGGCGCCGGGGTGGCCGCTGTCCGCCGCCCGGCGCAGATGCCGCTCCGCCTCGCCCAGCCTGCCGAGATCCATGTACAGGGTGCCGAGCACCACCATCGCCTGGGTGTCCCCCGCCTCGATCGCCCGGCCGAGCCAGCGCGCGGCCTCGGCGTACGCCCCACGCTGGACGAGCCCGATGCCGTGGACCGTCATCCCGCGCGGATCCCCGGCCTCGGCCGCCTCGCGGGCCAGCGCCTCGGGGATCGGCCGCCGCTGCTCGTACGCCGCGCCGACCATCGCCTCGAGCACCGGGCCCAGGGGCGCGGCCCCGCGCCTCCCCCGGCGTCTGCGCCACCACGCGCACAGCCCCGTGCGCACCCGCAGCCCCATACAGAACGCGCCCCCTCCCGCCCCCGTTCGCGCACCCCCGTACGAACCCCCTCAAGCCCGCAAGCGCCATTTTCCCGCCCTGTCCGCCCTCCCGGAACCCGGCCGCGACCGGCAGAAACGTGCCTCTTGTCTCCGAAGGCGCGCCTCCGGAGGACCAAGGCCACAAGAGAGGTTAGGCTTACCTTCGTGAGCACGTGCGCGACCGCCTCCCGCGATCTGTCCGAGCCGCTCGCCGGGACGGCGACCGCCGCCACCACCTGGCTGCTGCTCGAACAGCCCGGCCCCTGGGGTGCCGAAGCCCTGACCGCCAGCCATCTGGCCCCGGCCGTCGGCCGCGCGCTGGAGCGCGCCACCAAGGACACCGGCGTCCGTGTCGCGCTGATCCGGCGCCCCGGCCGGCATGCGGACTGCCACACCCACCCCCAACAGCGGGTCTTCGTCGCACACACCCGCCCGGGCCACTCCTGGATTCGTACGACCGCGCTCACCGAGCCCGAGCGGCTGCTCGCCCTCGACTTCGCCGCGCTGGGCGCGGGCGACCCGGGCGGTCTGCGCCCCGCCGCCGCGGGCCCCGACCAGGGGTGGGAGACGTACACGGACGACCCCTTGGTGCTCGTGTGCACCAACGGCAAGCGCGACCGTTGCTGCGCCCTGCTCGGCCGGCCGCTCGCTGCCGAGCTGACCGCCTCCGGGGTGCGTGGCACCTGGGAGATCACCCACATCGGCGGCCACCGCTTCTCGCCGACGCTCATGGTGCTGCCGTACGGATACGCCTACGGGCGGGCCACCGCGCGGTCCGTGCAGGACGTCCTGGACGCGCTGCGCGAGGGCAGGGTCGTCACCGAGGGCTGCCGCGGCCGGTCCACCTGGGATCGCCCCGGCCAGGCCGCCGAACTGGCGGTCCGCGAGCTGACCGGCGAGGCGGGGGCGGACGCGCTGACCGTGCTGCGGACCGAGGGCGCCGCCCCCGCCTGGAACGTCACCGTCGAGCACGCCGACGGACGGCGGTGGCGGGCCGGTGTCGTGCAGATCGCCAGCGCGCCGCCGCGGCCGGAGAGCTGCGGGTCGGTGCTGGGCTCCCCGGCCCGTATGGACGTCATCGGCGTGCGGGCGGTGCGCGCCGGGCGCCCGGCGCCGACCGTCGCCGCGGCCACGGCCGCGGCCGTGACGCAACCGTCAATTGAGGAACCCCCACGGCGAGCGGCCACCTCCGCGAGAGCGGCGCCGGTTTAGGCGCGAAGAGAGGCCGCCTGGCGCCGTGCCGCGGACCCGTGCTTGGTTACCCTCCTTGCCATGAGCGCCGCGATACCCAGGGGGCCGCGTGCCGAGGCTCCAAGGTGGCGCATCGGCTGGCCCCGCCGTGTCTTCTCCCAAGTGCTGCTGATGCAGCTGACCATCGCCACGGGCGTCATCGTGCTCGCGACCGGCCTCTTTCTCTCCCGGCTCGGCTCCCAGCTGGACGACCAGGCCATGCGGCGCGCCCTCGCCATCGCCCAGACCACGGCCTCCGCCCCGGGACTCCCCGACGCGCTCGTGGACACCCGGCCCACCCCCCACGGCCCGGTCCAGGCCCAGGCGGAGCGGATCCGCCGGGCGACCGGCGCCGAGTACGTCGTGATCATGGACAAGCGGGGTGTGCGCTGGTCGCACACCTCGTCCGAGGAGATCGGCCGGCATGTCTCCACCGACCCCAGCGACGCCCTCGCCGGCCAGGAGGTCATGGAGATCGACAACGGCACGCTCGGCCGCTCGGCCCGCGGCAAGGTCCCGCTGCGCGACGAGGACGGCCGCATCGTCGGCGCCGTTTCGGTCGGCATCTCGTACCAGAGCGTGCGCGACCGGCTCATCGGCGCGGTGCCGGGGCTGCTCGCGTACGCGGGCGGCACGCTCGCGGTGGGCGCGGTGGCGGCGTACGTGGTCGCCCGCAGGCTCCGGCGCCGGACCCACGACCTGGCCTTCTCCGATATCTCCGCGCTGCTCGCCGAGCGCGAGGCGATGCTGCACGGCATCCGCGAGGGGGTGCTGGCCCTGGACGCGCGCGGCCGTATCCGGCTGGTCAACGACGAGGCGCAGCGGCTTTTGGACCTGCGCGCCGAGGACACCGGGCGGCCGCTGGACGAGGTGCTGCCGCCGGGCCGTACCACCGATGTGCTCGCCGGGCGGGTCACCGGCTCCGATCTGCTGACCGTCAGCGGCGGCCGGGTACTGGTCGCCAACCGGATGCCGACGGACGACGGCGGGGCCGTGGCCACCCTGCGCGACCGCACCGAGCTGGAGCGGCTGGGCCGCGAGCTGGACGGCACCCGGGGGCTGATCGACGCGCTGCGCGCCCAGGACCATGAGCACGCCAACCATCTGCACACCCTCCTCGGGCTGCTGGAGCTCGAGCTGTACGAGGAGGCGGTCGAGTTCGTCACCGAGGCGGTCGGGGTGCACCGGGCCACCGCCGAGCAGGTCACCGAGCGCGTCCACGACCCGCTGCTGGCCGCCCTGCTGGTCGGCAAGGCCACAGTCGCCGCCGAACGCGGCGTATCGCTGCGCATCGCCCCGGGGACGCTGCTGCCGAACCGGCTGGTGGACCCGCCGGGCCTGGTGACGATCGTCGGCAACCTCATCGACAACGCGCTGGACGCGGCGGCCGGAACGGCCGATCCGCTGGTCGAGGTTGAGCTGTCCGCCGACGACAGCACGGTCGTGCTCCGGGTCTCCGACAGCGGGCCCGGTATCCCGGCCGACCGGCGCGACGTCGTCTTCGCCGAGGGCTGGTCGACGAAGGAACCGCCCGCGCACCGCAAGCGCGGCATCGGCCTGGCGCTGGTGCGCCGCCTCGCCGAGCGGCAGGGCGGCAGCGTGCGGGTGACCGACCGGGACGGCGGGGGCGCGGAGTTCACGGTGGTGCTGCCCGAGGCGCTGGCCGAGGAGCCGAGCGAGCCCCGGCTGAGCACGGCAGGAGAGCCGCGATGAGGGAGGTACGGAGGTGACGGACGTGAACCGCTCGGGCGGCGCGAGTGGCGCCATTGACGTGCTGGTCGTGGACGACGATATGCGGGTGGCCCGGGTCAACGCGGCGTATGTGGAGAAGGTGCCCGGCTTCCGCGTCGCGGGGCAGGCGCATACGGCCGCCGAGGCGCTGGCCTTCCTGGACCGTGCCGAGGTCGACCTGGTGCTGCTCGACCACTATCTGCCGGACGAGACGGGCCTCGCGCTGGTGCGGCGGCTGCGCGAGCGCGGCCACCACACCGACATCATCATGGTGACCGCCGCCCGCGATATCGCGACCGTGCAGGCGGCGATGCGCCACGGCGCGCTCCAGTACCTGGTCAAACCCTTCACCTTCGCCGGGCTGCGCGCCAAGCTCCAGGGCTACGCGGCGCTGCGGCGCGCCCTGGAGGGCGGCGGCGAGGCCGGGCAGGACCAGGTCGACCGGATCTTCGGCGCCCTGGGCGGCGCCTCGGCCGGTCCGGCGGAGCTGCCCAAGGGCCACTCCGCGCTCACCGCCGACCTGGTGCGGGAGGTGCTGCGGGGGGCCGAGGGCCCGCTGTCGGCACAGGAGGTCGCCGATCGGTCCTCGCTCAGCCGTCAGACCGCCCAGCGCTATCTCAAGCTCCTGGAGCGCACGGGCCGGGTCCGGCTCAGCCTGAAGTACGGCGAGACGGGGCGCCCTGAGCACCGCTACGTATGGGTGTGAGGCGTATGCGTACGGGCCCGAGGGCGGCTGTGTACGGCCCGAGGGCGGCCGTATGGGTCCGAGGGGCGGTACGGGGTCTCCGCCGGGACGCACGCCCCCCGTCAGGCCGCTCCCGCCCCGGTGAGGGCCCGCACCTCCATCTCGGCGTGCTTGGTGGCGGATGCGGTGGCGCCCGCGGCCCGGGATGAGGTGACGGTGCCGAGCCAGCCGGCCAGGAAGCCGAGGGGCACGGAGACCAGGCCCGGGTTGTCCAGCGGGAAGACATGGAAGTCCACCCCCGGGAAGATCGCCTCCGGGCCGCCGGAGACCACCGGGGAGAACACCACCAGCACGACGGCCGGGAGCAGCCCGCCGTAGACCGCCCACACCGCGCCGCGCGTGGTGAACCGCCGCCAGAAGAGCGAGTACAGCAGCACCGGAAGGTTTGCCGAGGCGGCGACCGCAAAGGCGAGCCCGACCAGGAAGGCCACGTTGAGGTCCTGGGCGAGCAGCCCGAGGCCGATGGCGATCGCCCCGATCCCGACGGCCGCGATCCGCGCGACCGCGACCTCGCTGCGCGGCGTACCGGTCGCGCGGCGGCTCAACGAGGCGTACAGATCGTGGGCGACCGAGGCGGAGGAGGCCAGGGTGATCCCGGCGACCACGGCGAGGATGGTGGCGAACGCGACGGCGGCGACCGTGGCGAACAACACCGTGCCGCCGGTCGATCCGGCGCCCCCGCCGAGATCCAGCGCGAGCAGCGGCACGGCGGTGTTCCCGGCCGGGTTGGCGGTCCGTACGGTGTCGCTGCCCAGCACGGCGGCGGCGCCGAAGCCCAGCACGATGGTCATCAGGTAGAAGCCGCCGATCAGCCCGATCGACCAGATGACCGAGCGGCGGGCGGCCCGGGCGGTGGGCACGGTGTAGAAGCGCGACAGGATATGCGGCAGCCCGGCGGTGCCGAGGACGAGGGCGAGTCCGAGGCTGATGAAGTCCAGCCGCGCGGTCCAGCCGCCGCCGTACTTGAGCCCCGGGGCGAGAAAGTCCCGGCCGTGTCCGCTGTGTTGCGCCGCCGCGCTGAGCAGCGCGTCCACGTCCCCGTGGAAGCGGACCAGGACGAGGGCGGTGAGCGTGGCCGCCCCGGCCATCAGCAGCACCGCCTTGACGATCTGGATCCAGGTCGTGGCGCGCATACCGCCGAGCGCCACGAAGATCACCATCAGGGTGCCCACGCCGATGACCGTCCAGGCCCGGGCGCGCGGACCGGTCTCGCCGATCAGCAGGGCGATCAGGCTGCCCGCCCCGACCATCTGGGCGACGAGGTACAGCACGCATACGGTGACGGACGAGACGCCCGCGGCGATCCGGACCGGAGGCTCGCCCATCCGGGCGGCGAGCACGTCGGCGAGGGTGAACCGGCCGCAGTTGCGGACCAGTTCGGCGACCAGGAGCAGCACGACCAGCCAGGCGACGAAGAAGCCGACGCAGTACAGCACCCCGTCGTAGCCGAAGAGCGCGATGATGCCGGAGATGCCGAGGAAGGAGGCGGCCGACATGTAGTCGCCCGCGATGGCGAAGCCGTTCTCCATCGGCGAGAACAGCCGCCCGCCCGCGTAGAACTCCTCCGGAGAGCCGTGCCGCCGGCGGCCCGCCCAGGTGGTGATGGCGAGGGTGGCGGCGACGAACACGCCGAAGAGCAGCAGTGCCAGGCCCTGCTGATTGCCCGTCACCGGCCGTGCCCCCGCATCATCTCTTGCGTCACCCAGCGGAGCTCCAGCGCGACCCGGTCCCGGCGCAGCCGGGCATGGCGGGCATACGCCCAGGTCAGCAGGAAGGTGGTGGCGAACTGGGCGAGCCCGGCGACCATCGCCACATTGAGCGCGCCGACGACGGGGCGGGCCATCAGACCGGGCGCGGTGGTCGCCGCGACGACGTACGCGAGGTACCAGAGGAGGAAGAGGGCGGCCGCGGGGAAGACAAAGCGGCGGTAGCGTCTGCGCACCTCCTGGAAGGCCGCGCTGCCGTGCACCTCGGTGTAGACGTCCGCCGCGGCGGGCGGGCGAGCCCGCCGGGGTCCGGGTGCGCCGCCGGTCTCGTCCTCGCCCCAGCCGGAGGCGACCGTGTCGTACCAGGGATCGCCCAGCCCGACCACCCCGGCGTCGCGCGCGTTGTGCTGCATGTCCACCCGAACACTCCTTGCTCCACTGCCGCATTGGCCGCGTGCCAAGGATGGACGGAGCGGGAGACCCCGGACCCTTCAATAACGGACGTTCACCCCATCAGGTGACTCAGGTGACGAACATCCCGGAACCGGGACCGTATCGGGACCGTATTACGGGCCGGGTTCGGGCCCGAGCCCGGGGCCGGAGGAGAGGCCAGGCGGTTGGGCGATCCCGCTCCGGTAGGCGTAGCGCACGGCCTGGGCGCGGTCGCGCACCCCCGCCTTGGCGAAGAGGTTGTTGATGTGGGTCTTCACGGTCGCCGGGCCGATATGCAGCCGCCGGGCGATCTCGGCGTTGGACAGTCCCTCGGCGACCAGCGTCAGGACCTCCGCCTCGCGGGGCGTGAGCCCGTCGGGCAGCGGGCCCGGTACGGCCCCGGCCCCCGTCCTCGCGGCTGTTCCGTTGGCGATGTCCGGGGTGTCCGCGGTGTCCGCGGTGCTTGTGACCAGTCGCTCCAGCAGCCGTCGCTGCACCTTCGGCGACAGCCCGGCCTGTCCGGACATCACGTCCTCGATGGCGCGGGCGATCTCCTCCGCGTCGGCGTCCTTGGTCACATAGCCGCGGGCGCCCGCCTTCAGGGCCGGGAAGAGCCATTCGTCGTCGGCGTAGGTGGTCACCACCACGACCTGGGTCGCGGGGTGCTCGGCACGGATGCGCCGGGTCGCCTCGACGCCGTCGCAGCGGGGCATCCGCAGATCCATCAGCGCCACGTCCGGGGAGACCTCGGCGACCAGCCGCAGCGCCTCCTCGCCGTCGCCCGCGGAGCCGACGACCTCGATGCCGGGCAGCAGCCCCAGCAGCAGCACGATGCCCTCACGCACCATGATCTGGTCGTCGACGACCAGTACGCGCACCACCCGTGGCCCGGCGGCCCCGCGCCCTTCGCCCATTGCCTCTCCCCCTGCGTCTCCCCCTGCGTCTCCCCCTGCCGACGTCACGCCGGGACCCGCAGGCGTACCACGAAGCCCCCGTCGGCGGGTCCTGCCTCCAGCGTGCCGCCGAGGAGTTCGGCGCGCTCGCGCATCCCCCGCAGACCGTATCCGGCCCCGGTCGCCGCCGGGACGCCGGCGGACGACTCGCGGGCCCCGCCGTCCCGTATCTCGAGAAGCACCTCGTCCGTCCGGTAGACAAGCCGCAGCTCCACCCGGGCGCCCGGCGCATGCTTGCGGACGTTGGTCAGCGCCTCCTGCGCGACCCTCCGGACCGCGAGCCCGGCCTCAGCGGCCAGTTCGCGCGGCCCGCCCTCCGTCTCGAACCGCGCGCCCTCGGTCGCGGCGGACTCCCGCAGGAAGTCCTCGACCGGGGCCATCTCGCCGCGCAGCGCGTACAGCGCCTGGCGGGTCTCGGCCAGGCCGTGGCGCGCCATCCTGCGGGCCGCCACCACCCGCTCCAGCACCATGGCCCGGTCCTCCCCGCGCTCGACCAGCAGCCTGGCCGCCTCCAGGTGGACGAGCTGGGCGGAGAGGCTGTGCGCCAGTACGTCGTGGATCTCCCGGGCGATCCTGGCCCGCTCGGCGAGCGCCGCGCTCTGCGCCTCGGCGCGGCGTGCCGCCCGCTCCTGCTCCAGCAGCCGGTAGCCGGTGCCGCGCGCCTCCTCGTCCAGCCGCAGCGTATAGCCGACGAGCAGAGAGCCGAGGCCCGCGGCGAGACCGCCCGGCAGGCTGTGGTCGCCGAAGATCGTGAACGAGCAGGCGGCCACGATCCCGGCGGGCAGGCCGGCCATCAGCGGCAGCCGCTCCATCGAGACGACCACCCCGACGATCCACACCGCGGCCGCCGGGTTGTCGGCTCCCACGGCCCTGAGCGCCGCCCCCGCCCCGAGCAGCAGGGCGAGCAGGGCGAGTGCGGGGCCCAGCCGGTGGTCGACGGTGACGCGGCGGAACGCGTACACCGTGGCCGCACATCCGGCGACGGCGGCGAGCAGGACGATCCGCGCCCACCTCGGGAAGGCGTCGTCGCGGACCACGTCCCACAGCAGCAGGCTCGCCCCGAAGACCCACATGCCCGTGTTGATCACCAGCCGGACCCGGGGCACACCCTGGCGTGAGAGCGCCTGCCGCGAGGGCCACTGGGTCCATCGGTTCATCGGCCCTCCCTGGGTCCGGCGGGGTCCCAGACGCTACGGAACAACCTCTGCGGCGCGGATCAGCCTTGAGGCGGGCCCTGGGTGGAAAGTGCCTCTCCACCCAGGGGTGGAGAGGCACTCGTCCGCTGCGGGCCGGGGTACGTCAGGCGTCGATGCGCGACCGGTCCAGGGTCGCCGCCGAGTTGGTGATGAACTCCTTACGGGGCGCGACCTCATTGCCCATGAGCAGGTCGAACACCTGCTCCGCGGCCTCCAGGTCGCTGATGTTGATCCGCCGCAGGGTGCGGTGGCGCGGGTCCATCGTGGTCTCCGCGAGCTGGTCGGCGTCCATCTCGCCCAGACCCTTGTAGCGCTGGATGCCGTCCTTGTAGCGCACGTTCCGGCGCTGGAGGTCCAGCAGCGTCTCCTGGAGCTCGTGGTCGGAGTACGTGTAGACGTACTTGTCCTGGCCCCGCTTGGGGTTGACCAGCTCGACCCGGTGCAGGGGCGGCACGGCCGAGAAGACCCGCCCCTGCTCGACCATCGGCCGCATATAGCGCTGGAAGAGCGTGAGCAGCAGGATGCGGATGTGGGCGCCGTCCACATCGGCGTCGGCGAGGAAGATCACCTTGCCATAGCGGGCCTGGTCGATGTCGAACGTCCGGCCCGAGCCGGCCCCTATGACCTGGATGATCGAACCGCACTCGGCGTTCTTCAGCATGTCGGAGACCGACGCCTTCTGAACGTTGAGAATCTTGCCGCGGATCGGCAGCAGCGCCTGGAACTCGGAGTTCCGGGCGAGCTTGGCCGTGCCGAGCGCCGAGTCTCCCTCGACGATGAACAGCTCGCTGCGGTCCACGTCATCGCTGCGGCAGTCGGCCAGCTTCGCGGGCAGCGAGGAGGACTCCAGCGCGGTCTTACGGCGCTGCGCCTCCTTGTGCTGACGGGCCGCGATGCGGGTGCGGGCGGCCGCCACGATCTTCTCCAGCACGGCGCGGGCCTGCTGCTTGCCGTCCCGCTTGGTGGAGGTGAGAAACGCCTTGAGCTCCTTGGCCACCACGTTCGCCACGATCCGGGAGGCCGCCGAGGTGCCCAGCACCTCCTTGGTCTGCCCCTCGAACTGCGGCTCCGCCAGCCGCACGGTCACGACCGCGGTGAGCCCCTCCATGGCGTCGTCCTTGACGACGTCGTCCTCGGCGACACGCAGCAGCTTGGCGGTGCGCAGCACCTCGTTGACCGTCTTGGTCACCGAGCGCTCGAAGCCGGAGACGTGGGTGCCGCCCTTAGGGGTGGCGATGATGTTGACGAAGGACTTCGTGGTGCTGTCGTAGCCGGTGCCCCAGCGCAGCGCGATGTCGACGCCGAGCTCGCGCGTGACCTCGGTCGGCGTCATGTGGCCGCGCTCGTCCAGAACCGGGACGGTCTCCTTGAAGGTGCCCTGCCCGGACAGCCTCAGCACATCGCAGACGGCCTTGTCCTGCGCCAGGTACTCACAGAACTCGCTGATGCCGCCGTCGAACCGGAAGATCTCCTCCGAAGGACCCTCGGCGCCGTCCCGGCCCTCGGCGGTCCGCTCGTCCCGGACGATCAGCGTCAGGCCCGGCACCAGGAAGGCCGTCTGGCGGGCGCGGGCGTACAGCGTCTCCAGGGAGAGCTTGGCGTCCTTGAGGAAGATCTGCCGGTCCGCCCAGTAGCGGATGCGGGTGCCGGTGCGGGTCTTGGGGACGCGCTTGCCCTTGAGCAGGCCGCTCGACGGGTCGAAGGGGGCCTCGGGGCCCGACTCGGTGAAGATGCCGGGGACACCGCGCCGGAAGCTGATCGAGTGGGTCTTGGCGTCCCGGTCCACCTCCACGTCGAGCCGGGAGGACAGCGCGTTCACCACGGAGGCGCCGACGCCGTGCAGACCGCCGGAGGCCGCGTACGAGCCGCCGCCGAACTTTCCGCCCGCGTGCAGCTTGGTCATCACGACCTCGACGCCCGACAGGCCGGTCTTGGGCTCGACGTCGACCGGGATGCCGCGGCCGTTGTCCCGCACCTCCACCGAGCCGTCGTCGTGCAGGATCACCTCGATGCGGTCGCAGTAGCCGCCCAGCGCCTCGTCGACGGAGTTGTCGATGATCTCCCATAGGCAGTGCATGAGGCCACGGCTGTCCGTGGAGCCGATGTACATACCGGGGCGCTTGCGTACCGCTTCGAGTCCTTCCAGGACGAGCAGGTGCCGCGCGGTGTAGTTGGAGCCGCCCCGGTCTGCTCCGGTCAGCAGCGCAGTGGACGGCACGGACGTGTCGGCGGTCACGCGGTTCGCTCCTCGCTGAATTTCTTCTTGGCCCCACTGGGGGCCGACTTGGTGGCTGGGTCGCCCGTCAGAGCGTACCGAGGCCTGATAGAGCCGTTGTGCCGCCACCCATAAGAACGTCCATGCTAGTCCAGACTCCTTGACTTTCGCTCGTACGTTCGATCGCTCGCTGGGGTGACACAAACATCACGTTCCCTTTCAGGCATGAACCATTTAGGCTCCGGGCACGTCCTCACCAACAACCGGCAACCCAGCCGGGAGGACAAATCCGACAAGCGACGTGAAACCGTAAACCCACGCAATACGGCTCATTCGCCGCCAACCGTCACCATCTGGTCTACTCAGAAGCAATTTTTGAGAAAAAGCCACGAGCGGGAACGTTTTCGGCTTGGTTGGATGTTGACCCTGGTACGACAGCTCGTCGAGCTAGAGAAGAGGCGACGTGACTACTGTTCTGACCCCCGCGAGCCCCCTGACGGCCGCTGACCGCTGCGACCGCTGCGGCGCCCAGGCGTACCTGCGCGTCGTCCTGGTGAGCGGCGGCGAACTGCTCTTCTGCGCCCACCACGGGCGCAAGTTCGAGCCGGAACTCAAGAAGATCGCCGCAGAGATACAGGACGAGACCGAGCGGCTCATGGCCGCCCCGGCGTCCGCGTCCGACGACGAACGCTGACACCTCGCATCATCCGACGACGACGAGCGACACCGGCCCAGGGCCGGGACCTCGGGCGGCCGTCCCCGCAAGGGGAGGCCGCCCGTCCTCGTGCTCGTCCTCATTCCGCGTGACCCCGCCCCCTCACTCCACGTCGGACGCGGTCGCCCAGTCCGCCCCAGGGGCGGTAGCCCGGCGCGCCTCAGACGCGGTCACCTGGTCCGCCTCGGCCCCGGTCTCCACATCCGCCTCGGTCGCGGTCTCCCGGTCCGCCTCGGCCGCGGCCGCCAGCGACAGCACCGACGAGATCCGCGTATAGACGCCCGGCCGGCCGGCCTCCGCGCAGCCGCTCCCCCAGGACACCAGGCCCACGAGCTTCCCGCGGGCGACCAGCGGTCCGCCACTGTCCCCCTGGCAGGCGTCCCGGCCCCCGTCCGGCAGCCCGGCGCACATCATGGTCTCCGAGCGGTACTCCCCCTCCGCGTTCCCCGGATAGGCCTCCTCACATGCCTCGTCCGGCAGCACCCGCAAACGGCTGGCCCGCAGCGTCGAGGCGTAGCTGCCGTTGCCCCGCGTATCGCCCCACCCGTACACCGCCGCCCGCGCCCCCGGCTGATAGGCCAGATCTCCGTCGGCCGCCATGGCGATGCCGTACACCCGGGGCAGTGGCTGGGCGAGGGTGAGCACGGCGACGTCCCCGGACCGGCCGACCTGCTCGTATGCCGGATTGACCCAGGCCCGGAGCGGAGCCATCTCCACCCCTCCGCTGCCGCGCAGATCGTCCCGGCCGATGATCACGCGCAGGTCCCCGACCTCCCACCAATCCACGCCCAGCACCTCGCGGCTCAGGCAGTGCGCGGCCGTGAGCACCGTGGTGGGGCCCACCACCACGCCGCCGCAGAACTGGCCCGAGCGCGCTGCGCCGAACCGCTCACGGCTCGCCAGTGCCACCGCCCAGGGCGCCAATTCCGTATGAGCCGGGTGGCCGCCGACCACCGTGCGGTCTGCCGTCGCCGGGGGAGGCAGGATCGCCAGCATGGCCAGGGCGGTGACCAGCGGGGCCGCGAGAGGAGCGAACAGGGCGGACAGCGACCTACGCATTCAGCCTCCTGACCGTACGGAGCGTGTCGCACACCCAGCGTCACCCCGTCTTCGCCACTCCGCATCCTGGAAGGGGCCGAACGAGGGTGGGGCACACAGCGCGAAGGCCGGGCCCTTGGGAGGGCCCGGCCTTCGCGCGTTATCCGGTCCATGCGGACCGATGTCCGTCAGTCCAGGTAGTCCCGCAGAACCTGGGACCGGGACGGGTGGCGTAGCTTCGACATCGTCTTCGACTCGATCTGCCGGATGCGCTCGCGCGTCACCCCGTAGACCTTGCCGATCTCGTCGAGCGTCTTCGGCTGGCCATCGGTCAGGCCGAAGCGCATGGAGACCACGCCCGCCTCGCGCTCGCTGAGCGTGTCGAGGACGGAGTGCAGCTGCTCCTGCAGCAGCGTGAAGCTCACCGCGTCGGCCGGAACGACCGCCTCGGAGTCCTCGATCAGGTCACCGAACTCGCTGTCGCCGTCCTCACCGAGCGGGGTGTGGAGGGAGATCGGCTCGCGGCCGTACTTCTGGACCTCGATGACCTTCTCAGGGGTCATGTCGAGCTCCTTGGCCAGCTCCTCCGGGGTGGGCTCGCGGCCCAGGTCCTGGAGCATCTGGCGCTGCACCCGCGCGAGCTTGTTGATGACCTCGACCATGTGCACCGGGATACGGATGGTGCGGGCCTGGTCGGCCATCGCTCGGGTGATCGCCTGACGGATCCACCAGGTGGCGTAGGTGGAGAACTTGTAGCCCTTGGTGTAGTCGAACTTCTCGACGGCGCGGATCAGACCCAGGTTGCCTTCCTGGATGAGGTCCAGGAAGAGCATGCCGCGGCCGGTGTAGCGCTTGGCCAGGGAGACCACCAGTCGGAGGTTGGCCTCCAGGAGGTGGTTCTTGGCCCGGCGGCCGTCCTCGGCGATGATCTCCAGTTCGCGCTTGAGCTTGGGCGCGAGCTTGTCGGAGTTGGCGAGCTTGTCCTCGGCGAACAGGCCGGCCTCGATGCGCTTGGCGAGCTCGACCTCCTGCTCGGCGTTGAGGAGCGGGACCTTGCCGATCTGCTTCAGGTAGTCCTTGACCGGGTCGGCAGTCGCGCCCGCCGCGGCGACCTGCTGCGCCGGGGCGTCGTCCTCGTCCTCGTCGGAGAGCACGAATCCCTGGTTCTCCGGCTCGCCCTCGCCACCCTCGGCTCCGGGCTTGCCGCCGGGAGCGTCCTCGATGACGTCCTCACCCTCGAGGATCTCGTCCGGGTCCTTCTTGGCAGCGGTCTTCTTCGCCACCGTCTTCTTGGCGGCGGTCTTCTTGGCCACCGTCTTCTTGGCGGCGGTCTTCTTGGCCACGGCCTTCTTCGCGGGCGCCGCCGCGGCCTCTCCGGCCACGCCCTCTCCTGCCTCGGCCGCCGAGGCGGTCGGAGCGGCGGCAGGGGTCTTCTTCGCGGGGACCGTCTTGGCCGTGACGGTCTTGGTGGCGGTGCGCTTCGCCGGACTCTTCGCTGCGACGCTCTTGCGGGTGCGCTTGGGCGCCTCTGCGGCACTGACCATCAGCGTCACACCCTCCTCGTCGAGGACCTGGTTGAGGCTGCGCAGAACGTTCTTCCACTGGGTTGGCGGAATCTGGTCAGCCTCGAAGGCCCGACGCACGTCATCGCCGGCGATCTGCCCCTCAGCCTTTCCCCGCTCGATGAGCGCCATGACAGACTCGGATTCGGCGATCTCCGGCGGGAGCGTACGGGATGTGCTGGCCGACACGAACAACCTCTCGGAACGATGGAAACGGCTTCCGGCCCCGTCCGCTGGGGACCGGAGCCGACGACCGCCGGCAGGATGAACCGACGGCGCGGGCGGAGTGCTGCGGGTGGAGTACAGCGTCGCGAACGACGCCCGTATTCCCTCTGCGGCTGCCACCTCTTTAATCATCGCGCTGCCCCAAAGAGCGTTACGCCCATTCCTCGTGTCCCGAGTCACACCCCATAACGGTCGCAATGCCCACTCAGTGGACAGATCGACCGGACAGATCGGCTTTAGTTGATCATGCGCCGCCCCCGCGTCACCGTATCCGCGGAAATTGGCGTTGCGCCGCGGCGTCACCCCGCCGCGTCACTCCGGGGCGCCGCCTCGCCACTTTGCTTCGCCGCTCTGCCTCACGGCTTCGCCTTGCCTCTTTGCCTTGCCGCGTCGCGCCGCCGAACCCGCCGGGCGGGTTCCGGCGACGCCGCTCTCCTACGCCGTATGCCGCGGCCCGCGGGGTCAGTGCTCCCGCGGCGCGGGCACCCCCACCTCGGCGTGGTCGAGATCGGGGTGAACGATCAGCAGTTGGCGCATCGCGGCCTCCGCCGCCGCGGCGTCGCCGGAGCCGATGGCCTCGACGATCCGGCGGTGGTGACCCACCCCGGCCTCGGTGAGCCGGTCGCAGCCGGTGACCGGGGCGCCGGAGACATGCAGCGCGGCGGCGACGATGCCCGCCAGGTGCTCCAGCATGCGGTTGCCCGCGACCTGCAGCAGCAGGGCGTGGAACTCGGCGTCGGCGCGCGAGAACGTCAGGGCGTCGCCCTGCCCCAGCGCATGGCCCATGATCTCGGCCATGTCGGCGAGCCGCTGCTGCACGTCCTCACGACCGGCGCCGGCGGCGAGACGGGCGGCGAGCGGCTCGATGGTCCAGCGCAGCTCGCACAGTTCGCGGCGCTGGTCGTCGCGCTGTGGCCCGAAGGCCCGCCACTCGATGATGTCGGGGTCCAGGAGGTTCCAGTCGCTGACGGGGCGAACCCGGGTGCCCACATTGGGGCGGGCGCTGACCAGGCCCTTGGCCTCCAGGACGCGCAGCGACTCCCGCACGACGGTGCGGGAGACCTCGAAGCGCTGGCCGATCTCCTCGGGGACGAGCGGACGGTCGGCCCCGAGATCGCCGGAGACGATCATCTGGCCCAGCTGCTGGACGAGTTGGCCGTGCAGCCCGCGGCCCCGGCTGCCGGCCGCGCGTCGGCCGACTCGGCCGATCTCGGCGTCGGCGCCGTCCCAGGAGGGGGCGCCGCCGCGGTCGCCGCCGGGGCCGTCGGCGTAGGGGTAGCGGTCAAGCTCGCCCGGGCCGGCGAGGCCGGAATCGGCGGGGCGAGCCGCGGTCATCGTGGTGTGCGCAAGGGTACTCACGCATCCTTTGTCGGCGACGCCCCGGAAGCCCTTGAGGTCTTTGGTGAAAAGCACACGAAAGGGTGATCGCCCATTACCTCATAATT
This sequence comes from Streptomyces sp. NPDC059679, assembly GCF_042734105.1. Lineage (NCBI taxonomy): Bacteria > Bacillati > Actinomycetota > Actinomycetes > Kitasatosporales > Streptomycetaceae > Streptomyces > Streptomyces sp. NPDC059679. The sequence goes on from NZ_JBHWES010000102.1 coordinate 18,741, forward strand.
GACGCCGAATCGGACAGAAAGCAGCAGCCTTCGGGGAGTTGCGACCACTTCACGCGATGGGCCTACGGAACCCCTTCCGACCTGGTCCACCGCCGCTCGGGCTGCGCCGGCGCTACGCCGGGTGGACTCCCCCGGCGCGCCGGGAACCGCGGCTCCGGGGCTCGCCCCCGGGCACGGTTTCGGACACGGACCCAGGGTGCCGCCCCGTTGATTCCTCTGATTCCCCGTAGGTGATCGGCGCGGTGCCGACGCGGTATCGGCCCGGCATTACTGCCGCGCCCGGCCGCGCAGGCCGGTGAGGGCATACGCGCACAGCAGGACGACCAGCGACAGCAACAGGGCCTGTCCCACGGGCTGGGAGGCCAGCCGCAGGGCGAGCGCCAGGGCCCGGTCCACCATGGTGTGCGGCTGGTCCAGTGCCTCCGCGCGCAGCCGGTGCGGCAGTCCGACGAGCGAGCGCACCGAAGGCTCGGCCATCAGCCGATCGACGACCGGCACCGCCATAACGGGCACCGCCAGCAGGGTGGCCAGGCCGAGCGCGGTGGACCGGAAGACGGCCGCCGCCATCAGCCCGGCCCAGCCGGAGCCGATCGCGAGAGCGCACACGCTCGCGATCAGCATCGGCCAGTCGCCCGGCAGCGGCACCGCGTTACCACCGACCAGCAGGAGGAGCGCCGCCCCGTCCAGGGCGAGGATGGCGAAGGAAAGCAGCAGCGCCCCAACCGCGCACACCAGGAACTTGGCGGTCAGCAGACTCAGCCGGCGTGGCACCGTGTCCCGCGCCGGGGCCAGCGCGGGATAGCGGAACTCCTCCCCGAAGGACAGCGCGCCCAGGAGCCCGGCAGCGATGGCCACGGGCGGCAGTGGAACGTCGGCGGGCCAGCCCGTGATCCGGTGCAGCTCCCCCGCCCCGCCCGCCCGGGCGAGCAGTACGGAACCGACGAGCGAGGCCACCAGGGCCGCGACGGCGATCAGCCAACCGGTACGCACACCGGTGGCGCGGCGCAGCTCGTAGCGCAGCGGCCAGGCCGGGCCGGGCAGCGGCAGCCGCGGGAGCACACGGGGCGGGGTGACTCGGGGACCGCGGGCGGCGCTGTCGCCGCGCGTGGCCTCCAGGCCCATGTCGGCGGTCTCCTCGACCAGCCGGTGCACGACGATGCCATGGCGGTACGCGGCCTCGCCGACGGCGGCGCAGGGCAGCCCGTAGACGGAGATGCGCGTCTCGTCCTCCCGCACCACCGAAAGCCGACGCCCGACCGCGGGCACGGCGTCTGCGGGCACAGCGACATCCGCAGCCACGGCAGCCGCAGGCACGGCTGCGTCCGCGGGCACGGCGACATCAGTTGGTACGGAGGCATCGACAGGCCTCGCGACATCCGCAGGCCCCGAGGCGTCCGCGGGCACGGCAACGTGCGCAGACCCCAAGGCGTCCGCGGGCGGGGCAGCGGGCGTGGGCACGGCAACGCTCGATTGCCCGGTACGGCCGTCGGGCTCGGCCTTGCCCCCAGCCGCAGCTTCCTCCTCGCCCTCCGCTCCGCCGACCACTCCACTGGCCGCTCCGTCAGCGGCTCCCGCGGCAGCCTCCGCCGTCCCGTTGACAGCCAGGGCACCGATTTCGACCGCCCCGTTCATGGCCCCCGCCCCAGCGGCCGTCTTGACCTCTACCCCGTCCGCTTCGGCCCCCGCCTCGACCTTTGCCCCGTCCTCCGCCCCGTCGGCACTCCCCTTAGCCTCACCCTCGTCCTCGGCTTCGCGCGGTGCGGGCGGCTGGGCGGCACGCGCCTCCTCTTCCAGCACGGCGGCCAGCCGCCCGGCCAGCGGCGAGAGCACGGCGACGCGAGGGCGCAGCCGGGTGCGCGCGAACTCGTCGACCGGCTGGTCCGCGATCAGTCGGCCGCCGTCCAGGGTGAGGACCTGATCGGCGAGGCGGGTGACGCTCTCCGGGTCCTGGTCGGTGACGAGGACGGCACCGCCCTGCCCGGCGAACTGCCTCAGCAGACCGTGCATCCAGACGGTCTCGCGGGCGGACAGACCGCGCGTGGGGGCGTCGAGGACGAGGGTGTGCGGGTCTCCCAGGAGAGCCGTGGCGAGGCCGAGGCGACGCTCCATGCCGGCCGCCAGGTCGCCGATGCGCTCATCGGCCAGCTCGGTGAGGCCGACCACGTCCAGCGCCACGTCCGCGCGGGCGGCGGGCACCCCGACAGCGGCTCCGAGCATCCTGAGGTGGCCGCGGGCGGTGCGGCCGGGGTGGCCGGGGACATCGTCCAGAAGGACCCCGATCTCCCGGGCCGGGCGCCGGATGCGGTGGAGCGGGCGGCCCCGGAAGAAGGCAGCGCCATGGCCCCGGTCGAGCTGGAGCAGAAGCCTCAGCGCGCTGGTCTTGCCCGCGCCGGGGGCGCCGAACAAGGCGGTCACGCGGCCCGGTGGAGCCTCGAAGCTGAGATCGTCGACGGCAGGCCGATGGTTACGGCGGGGGGTGCTGGTCAGCCCGGTGGCCTGGATCATGGCTTCTCCCGCGGGGCGTGGAACCGCTCGTGGCACGTGGGGACTGGTGACGTACCGGAGCACGGTAACCCGCTATGTCCTATTTCGTCGGCACCTACACCCCCTGTCGAGTCGTCGTGTCATGGGCCGTCACACCTCGGGACGAAGCATGGGCGGGTTGAGCAGCGTCGCGCCCCCGGCCCGGAACAGCTGTGCGGGACGACCACCCTGACGGGTCGTCGTACCACCCGTGGGCACCAGGAATCCGGGCGTCCCGGTGACCTTTCGATGGAAGTTGCGCGGGTCGAGCGCCACCCCCCACACCGCCTCGTACACCCTGCGCAGCTCGCCGACCGTGAACTCCTGGGGGCAGAAGGCGGTGGCCAGTGAGGAGTACTCGATCTTGGAACGGGCGCGCTCCACGCCGTCCGCCAGGATGCGGGCGTGGTCGAAGGCGAGCGGGGCGGCCAACTCCGCGTCGCGGCCGAAGGTCCCGTCCTGGTCGAGCAGGGACTCGACCGGCGCCCAGCGCACGCTGTGCGCATCGCCGCCGGGCCGGGGCGCGGGGAGGTCCGGTGCGAGGGCTAGGTGGGCGACACTCACCACCCGCATCCTGGGGTCGCGCTTGGGGTCTCCGTAGGTGGCGAGTTGTTCGAGATGGGCGGCGTTGGGTGGGGCCGGGACCGCGGGGTCGTGGGCGAGCAGCCCGGTCTCCTCGGCCAGTTCCCTGGCGGCCGCCGCGGTCAGGTCCTCATCGGCCCGCACGAAACCGCCCGGCAGAGCCCAGCGCCCCTGGAAGGGCGGCTCGCCACGGCGGACGGCCAGCGCGCACAGCGCGTGCCGCCGGACCGTCAGTACGACCAGATCCACGGTGACGGCGAACGGCGGGAAGGCCGCTGGATCGTAGGGCATGTGGCGATCATAGTCGTCTTCCTGACGATAATCAGTCCCTTCAGAATGATCGTCGATGTTGATGGAAGCGCTCCCGCCACGGCGACTCCGCCGCGGCTCAGTGGCGGCTGCGGTCCCCTCGCTGGCCGGGCCTGCGCCGCACCCGCGTCCGCCCCGCCGGACGCGTCCTGGCCGCCTGCGCACCCGGGCTCTTGGCCCGGACGCCGCGCGACCGCCCGGTCCCGCCGGACCCGGACGATTCGCCGGACACTCCGTCGGACGCCGTGGCCGCAGCGGCGTCAAGGCGCTCCAACTCCCCGCGCACCGCGGTCTGCAGGGCCCTGTCGACGCGCTCCTGGCGCAGCGAGCGGCGCAGCAGCTCCGGATCGAGCCCTTCGTTGCACGCCTGGTGCAGCAGCCTGGCGAACAGGTAGTGGGGGTCGACGCACAGCGCGCGGCCGAGCGAGACGCGCGCCGCCGGCTCGTCCCCGAGCGACCAGGCGACCCAGCCGGCGAGGGTGAGCGGTGCCGCGGCGTGCTCCCCGTACGAGCCGACGCAGCGGCGGGCGAGGGCACGCCACAGCCGCAGCGCCGCCTCCGCCTCCGGCCCTTCCATCCACTGCGCGGCCCGGTCGCGCGCCAGCCGGTCCTGCAGCCCGATGATGACCGCGGCCGCCTCCTCGTCGCCGATCAGCCCGTCGTCGCGGACGTCGGCCGCGACCGGGTCGGCGATCGGCGGCGCGGCGCGGAGCCGGGTCAGCATGCCTCCGACGAGGACCAGCGTCTCCTCGCGCACCGTCGCGCAGTCCGAGCCGCCCAGGATCCTCGGCACGAGCTCACTGCCCGCCGCGTCCAGCGCCTGCTCCTGCTCCCCGGCCCGGGGCGGAGCGAGCGGCGCGAGCCTGGCCTCCATCTCGCGCAGCGACCCGCGCACATGGATGCCCGCGTAGGTCGCCGCGGCCGCCATCACGGAGGTGCCGGGCAGGGTGAGCGGGACGCCTTCCGGCGGGCAGCAGCGCCGGTCGGGGCAGACATACGACCAGAACCGGCCGTCGGAGATGCACAGCGCTTCGAAGACCGGCACCTCCAGCCCGCCGCACGCGGTGCGCAGCCGCTGGGCGAGCGGCCGCAGGCGCTCCATCACGTCCTGCCCCGACTCGCCCTCGGCCGGCTCCTGGCACAGGAACAGCACCGTCCCGTCGGGCCGGCCCGCCCGCCGCTCGCTGCCCGTCACCAGGCACTCGGCGAGCTGGTCGCAGACCTCCGGCCACTCCTCGCTCGTCCGGGGAATGCCGAGCCTGAGGCGACCGCCGAAGCGGCCGCGTGGCCCGTGCAGCGCGATCATGACAATGCTGTCGTCCGGGTGGAACCCGAGGACGTAGGGCAGGGCGTCGGCGAGCTCGGCCGGGCTGCGGAGCGTGATCTGGTCATCGCCGGAGAGGCCGGCCGCTTCGTTGTGTCGAGTCATGACCCGACGGTCTCCCAGCCGGGCCTGGCCCGCCAGGCCTGTGGATAACGTTATCCACAGGCTTGGGGCCTGGTTCGCGCGATGACGGTGGGATCGGGTTGCATGGGGGCATGAGCGACGAAGACCTGCGCATCGCGGCCGACCGCGTCCTGGCCCGCCTCGTCGGGGATCCCTCCGGCTCCGCCCGCCTGCGGGAGGATCAGTGGCGGGCGATCGAGGCGCTGGTCTCCCACCGCCGCCGGGCGCTGGTCGTGCAGCGCACGGGATGGGGCAAGTCCGCGGTGTATTTCGTCGCCACCTCCCTGCTGCGCGAGCGCGGCAGCGGCCCGACGGTGATCGTCTCGCCGCTGCTGGCGCTGATGCGCAACCAGGTCGAGGCCGCCGCGCGGGCCGGTATCCGCGCGCGCACGATCAATTCCGCCAACACCGAGGAGTGGGACACCATCCAGGCCGAGGTGGCCGCCGGTGAGGTGGATGTGCTGCTCGTCAGCCCCGAGCGGCTGAACAATCCCGACTTCCGGGACCAGGTGCTGCCCAAGCTCGCCGCGGCCACCGGCCTGCTGGTCGTCGACGAGGCACACTGCATCTCCGACTGGGGCCATGACTTCCGCCCCGACTACCGCAGGCTGCGCACCATGCTCGCCGACCTGCCGCCGGGCGTGCCCGTGCTGGCCACGACCGCGACTGCCAACGCCCGGGTGACCGCGGACGTCGCCGACCAACTGGGCACGGGCGGGCCGTCGGCGGCGGATGGCTCCGGCGCGGACGGCTCGAGGGCGCTGGTGCTGCGCGGGCCCCTGGACCGGGAGAGTCTGAGCCTGGGTGTGCTGCGGCTGCCGGACGCGGCACACCGGCTGGCCTGGCTCGCCGACCATCTCCCCGAGCTCCCGGGCTCGGGGATCATTTACACCCTCACGGTCGCCGCAGCCGAGGAGGTGACCGCGTTCCTGCGGCAGTGCGGCCATACCGTCGCCTCCTACACCGGCAAGACGGAGAACGCCGACCGTCAGCAGGCCGAGGAGGACCTGCTGGGAAACCGGGTCAAGGCCCTGGTGGCCACCTCCGCGCTGGGCATGGGCTTCGACAAGCCGGATCTGGGCTTCGTGGTCCACCTGGGCTCGCCCTCCTCCCCCATCGCCTACTACCAGCAGGTCGGTCGGGCCGGGCGTGGCGTGGAGCACGCCGAAGTGCTGCTGCTGCCGGGCCGTGAGGACGAGGCCATCTGGCGCTATTTCGCCTCGCTCGCCTTCCCGTCCGAAGAGCAGGTGCGCCGCACGCTCGATGTGCTGGCGGCGGCGGACCGGCCGGTGTCCCTGCCCGCGCTCGAACCGCAGGTCGACCTGCGCCGCTCGCGCCTGGAGATCATGCTCAAGGTGCTCGACGTGGACGGCGCAGTCCATCGGGTGCGCGGCGGCTGGACCGCGACGGGGCAGCCCTGGGCGTACGACGCGGAGCGCTACGCATGGGTGGCGCGGCAGCGGGAGTCCGAGCAGCAGGCGATGCGGGACTACGCCTCGGCGCCCGGCTGCCGGATGGAGTTCCTGCGGCTGCAACTGGACGACGAGGCGGCGGCGCCGTGCGGGCGCTGCGACAACTGTGCCGGGGCCCGGTTCACCGCCGAGGTGTCCGCGGCGTCGCTGGAGGCGGCGCGTGGCGAGTTGGGGCGCCCCGGCGTCGAGGTGGAGCCGCGCCGTATGTGGCCGACCGGACTGCCCGCGGTCGGCGTCGAGCTCAAGGGCCGGATCCCGGCGGGTGCGCAGGCCGCCCCCGGGCGGGCGCTCGGCCGCCTCTCCGATATCGGCTGGGGAAACCGGCTGCGGCCGCTGCTCGCCCCGCACAACCCGGACGAGCCGGTTCCGGACGATGTGGCCAACGCCGTGGTGACGGTGCTCGCCGACTGGGCCAAGGGGCCCGGCGGCTGGGCGTCGGGGGCGCCGGACGCTCCGGCCCGGCCGGTCGGCGTGGTCACGGTGGCCTCGCACACCCGGCCGCGGCTGATCCAGACGCTGGGCGAGCGGATCGCCTCCGTCGGCCGGATGCCCCTGCTCGGTTCGGTCTCCTACCTCGACTCCGGGACCGACACCCGGGTGCCGCGCACCAACAGCGCCCAGCGGCTGCGGGCGCTGCACGGCGCGCTGACGGTGCCGCCCGCGCTGGCCGACGCTCTCGGGCAGACCTCCGGGCCGGTGCTCCTCGTCGACGACCTGGCGGACACCGGCTGGACGCTGGCGGTGGCCGCCCGGCTGCTCCGCCGGGCCGGGGCTGAGGCGGTCTTTCCGCTGGTCCTCGCGGTGCAGGGATGACCGCCGCCGCAGGTGAGGGCGGCTCGCGGAATATTGACGGCGGACCGGCCCAAACCGGTCAGGTGTGCCAATTGCTCGTTGCCGCGCGCCAGTACGACCGCAAGAATTGAAGCAGTTCCCTGCTTCCGGGCCGCCCGTGGTGCGCCGGAGCCGTGTCGTGGCGTGCGCCCATGCCCGACCTTCGCACGGACCGTGGGCGCGCAGACGAAGGGAGGACCGTGACCTTCGGCTTCGCTCCGTCGCCGGCCACCGATCACGTTTCCGGGCTTGGCCGGATGCTCGAGCCCGCAGAGTGGGCAGCTGCCGGCATTCCGCTGCTGCGCAATCCACGTGAGGTTGTCACCGGCCTGCACAGCCGCCATCTGCCCACACCCTCGATGGCAGTGGTCGCGGTCCTCGATCCGGAGGAGCGGCTGGCGGCCAGTGCCTCGTTCACCCGGCGCCGCTCCTGGGCCGCCGACGGCTGGGAGTTCCGAAACGCGCTCCTGGCCCAGCTGCGCCGGGTCATCCCGCACGATCTGCGGCGCCGCACACCGGTCCGTACCGCCGTGCTGCTCTACTGCCGGGACGGCGAGAGCCAGTGGACGGAGGAGGACGGCGCCTGGATGTGGGGCCTGCGCGATGCCTGCACGCTGCACGGGCTGCGCTGCGGCGCCTACATCACGCTGACCCGGGCGGGCTGGCAGGTGCTGGGCGAAGGGCGGGGCGGCCGTCGGCCGCACTCCGCCTCCCGCCACAGCGGCCTCGGCTTCGGCACCACCACCGCCGACAGCGTCACGGCGGCGGTACCGCACCCCCACGGTGAAGCGCGTGAGGCGCTGCGCCGCTCCGCGGCCGTGTGAGCAGCCGCGCGCCCGCGGGGCTCGTTCAGACGCCCGCGGTCATGAGGGTGTTGATCCGCTCGGAGTCGCCGCAGACGATCAGCAGCGTTCCGGCCCGGCGCATCGCCTCGGGCAGTGCGCGGGCGACGGCGTCGTCGGCTCCCCCGTTGACCGCGACGACCACGACCGGGCGGGCCGTGACGCGGCGGGCAGCGGTGGCGGCGTAGAAGACGTCGTCACCGGCGTCCTGCTGCGCCCAGTAGGACGCCTCACCGAAGGACAGCTCATGCGCCGCCCACGGATGCTGTTCCCCAGTGGTCAGCACCAGGATTTCGCCGGGCGCCCGGCCGGAGTCCAGCAGCAGGTCGACGGCCTCGTCCGCCGCGTCCAGGGCCCCCTCCGGAGAGGCGGGGATCAGCTGGAGCTGCGGACCGGCGGGCTTCGCGGAAGAGACGGGCGGCGCGGCCTTGGCCGCACCGGCGGGCGGACCGGGCCTGGCCACGTCACCAGCGGTGCGCTGGGCCGGGGCCGAGGGGGTCGCGGTGGAGCCGCGGTTGGGGCCGGGGCTGCCGGGCCGCCGTGGAGCGGGCCGGGGGCCGGGGCCAGGGACGGGACGAGGGGTCGGCGCGGTGCGGCCTGCGGCCGGTGTCGCGCGAGGACCCGGGACACTCTCGTGAATCTGAGGCTCCTCGGGGATGAGAGGCATGGGCTGATGTCTATCAAACGTCGGTGCGAGTCGCATCGGCGGGTGGGTGGAATAAACCGTTCAGAAGTCGAAGCCGAGTTGACCGGAATCCTCCGCATCGGCCGGTCCGGGAACGCTGCGGACCCGCTTGAGGTGCCGCCAGCGGGGCAATCCGTCCAGATATGCCCAGGACAACCGGTGGTAGGGGGTGGGACCCAACTCCGTCAGAGCGGCGCGGTGCGCGGGCGACGGATACCCCGCGTTGTCGCCGAAGCGGAAGTCCGCGTGGGCGGCTCCCAGTTCGGCCATCAGCGTATCCCGCCGGACCTTGGCGATCACCGAGGCCGCGGCGACGGCCACGCAGGACTGGTCGCCCTTGATGACCGTACGGACCTTCCAGGGCGTGCCCAGGTAGTCATGCTTCCCGTCGAGTATCACCGCGTCGGGGCGCACGGGCAGTCCGTCGAGCGCGCGGGTGGCGGCGAGCCGGAGGGCCGCCGTCATCCCCAGATCGTCGATCTCCTCGGAGGAGGCATGGCCAAGGGCGTATGAGGTGACCCACGTCTCCAACTCCTGGGCGAGCGCCGTGCGCTTCTTGGGGCTCAGCAGCTTGGAGTCGGTGAGCCCGGCCGGCGGTCGCCGCAGCCCGGTGACCGCCGCGCAGACCGTCACCGGACCGGCCCAGGCCCCGCGCCCGACCTCGTCGATCCCGACGACGATCTTGGCTCCTGTGGTGGCGCGGAGCGAGCGCTCGACGCGGTGAGTGGGCGGTTCGTAGACCATGGCGAGGACCAGATTACGCCGCCCGGGCACCGCTCGTGCACCGGGTTATGCCTGGCGGCCCGCGACCGGCCCTCGTGGACCGCCCCCACTCAACGCGACAGCGCCCGTGGGCGATTCGACGGTGCGGGCCGGGCGCCGGGGGAACGTCCCGTGGGCACTGCGTGTCACTCCCGCGTCGGCGCAGGTCAGTGCGTTTCAGCGCGCGTCAGCCCGCGGCCGGGACCCAGTCCGGAAGCGGCTCGGCGCGGTCCTGCCACTCGCCCGGCGGCGCACCGGCCGCCGCGGCCGCGATCACGCCCCCGACGATGGCGCAGTTGGTGTCCACATCCCCGCCCACCTGGGCGGTCGTCCAGAACGCCTCCTCGAACGCGCCGAGGTGCCGGGCCGCCGACCACAGGGCGAACGGCACGGTGTCGTGCGCGCTTGTGCGGCGGCCACAGCCGAGCACCGCCGCGACGGTCCCCGCGTCCGCGTAGTCGAGCATGTCACGGGCGCGGCGCAGCCCCGCCTGGACGGCGCTGCGCGGGACGAGCGAGATCACCCGGCCCAGCAGGGCGTCCGGCCCGCCGACGCCCGCCGGATCGGCGGCCAGCGACGCCGCCGCGGCCACCGCCATCGCCCCCGCCACGGCTTCCCGGTGCTGGTGCGTGGTGTACGCGGAGATCTCCGCCTGGTGCGTGGCCTGCTCCGGATCGCCCGCGTACCAGGCGCCCAGCGGCGCGATCCGCATCGCGGCGCCGTTGCCCCATGAACCCTGCCCCTGGAACAGGCCCGCGGCCAGCTCCCGCCAGTCGCCGCCCTCTCTGATCAGCCTGAGCATCCGGTTCACCGCGGGCCCGTAGCCGCGGTCGAAGTCATGGTGCTCGGCGAAGGAATGGGCGAGCGCGTCCTGGTCGATACGGCCATGGGTGACCAGAACGGCCAGCACCGAGCCCGCCATCTCGGTGTCATCGGTCCACTGCCAGGCCCCGGGCGGCAGCTCGCGCCGCCCCAGCAGCGGATAGTTGACAGGTACAAAGAACTGGGAGCCGAGGGCATCGCCCACGGCCAGCCCACGCAGGCTCCGCAGGGCCCGCTGGAATCGGTCTCCGGTCATCAGCGCGCACTCCAACTGGTAAGGCCATAGGGCTCGGGAGCGCACCAGCGCTCGAAGGGCCGGTCGAGGTGGTACCGCCCGTCGGGGCCGAGCACCAGGGCCCGTGTCTCGCCGTTGCCCGGGTTGGACAGCGACTCGAACTCCGCGACGGTCCAGTGCAGCCACCGCATGAAGAACAGCCGCATGGTCAGCCCATGGGTCACCAGCAGGACGTTCGGCGGATGGGCGGGGTCCTCGAAGCTGCGCCACAGGCTCTCCAGGAAGGCGTCCACCCGGTCGTAGACGTCGGCGCCCGACTCTCCCTGGGCGAAGCGGTAGAAGAAGTGCCCATAGGCGTCCCGGTATGCCTTCTGCTTACGGACGTCCTCCCGGTCCTGCCAGTTTCCCCAGTCCTGTTCGCGCAGCCGCGGCTCCTCCCTGACGCGGGTGCGCGACGGGTCGAGGCCGAGCAGTTCCAGGGTCTGGTGGGTGCGTCGGTACGGCGAGACATAGACCGAGACCCGCTGGTCGGCGAAGATCGCGCGCAACCGCTCCCCCACCTCAACGGACTGCCGCCGCCCGGTCTCCGTCAGACTCAGGGCATGGTCGGGCACCCGCTCGTACACCGTGTCGTCAACGTTCCCCTCCGATTCGCCGTGCCGTACGAGAACGATGCGCCGGGGTCGTGCCATGCGGCCACCCTAGGCCACCGGCCCCGGCTCACACCGTCCAGGAGGACTCGACCCCCACGACATCGCCCGCGATCGCCGCTACGTCCGCCTCGGTCTGCGCGCGCAGGGCGAGCCGTTCCACCCGCTCCACGCGGTACTTGCCGTGCTCGGCGGCCGAATTCCACATCGACAGCACCAGGAACTCACCGCCGGGAGCCTCCCCGAACACCCCGCGCACCATCCCCGGCGACCCGGCCATCGCCGGATTCCACACCTTCTCCTGCACCAGCGTGAAGTGCTCCACCCGGTCCGGGTGGACCCGGCAGTGCGCCACCCGCACCACGTCCGCGTCCGTGAACCGCGGCTGGAAGCCCACCTTCACATCGAAGCGGTACTCGAACAGCCGCACCTGCATGTCCCGGTATGTGCCGGACTGCGCGGCCGCCAGCCGGTCGTGGGAGCGCGCCATGAAGGAGTCGTAGAACGCTCTGCTCTCCCAGAACGCGAAGATGTGCGCCACATTCGGCCGCCCCCGGCTCCAGCCGCCGCCCTGCCCCCGGAAACCCGGTTCGCCGAGCAACCCCGCCCACTTCCGCTGCCCCCGCTCGAAACCGCGGCGGTCCACCACGGTGCAGCGAATCCACTTGACCAGCACCGCGCCATCGTACGGCCCCGAAGGTGGCCCGCATCACGGACTGAAGGAGTCCGGCTACGCATGGGGGTCGCCCGGCGGCAGCACGTTCGAGGATCCGCTCGGCCGTACGCCTGGCGCACACCCCTCAGAGCGACCAGGCTCATGCCCCGGAGCGACAAAGGCGGCGACAAAGGCGGGGTGCGGGGCCTCGGCCCGCAACCCGCCGAAGCGGTTCGCCCGCGTGGGGGCGGGGTTCAGCTGCAGCCGCTGGTGGAGCCGCAGCCCACGCAC
>NZ_JBHWES010000103.1:0-29870 GCF_042734105.1 Streptomyces sp. NPDC059679
GCTCGATGCGTCTCGCGGCGAAGCTGGGGTTCACTGAGGTAGAGCGGTTCGAAGCCTGGGGCGCCGAGCAGTGGCTCGGCATGTGGTCCCCGGTCACGCCGTCCAGTTGAGTTTGCGACGGAACCGCCGGGGAGTGCGCCTGGGGCGCGAAGCGCTGCGGGCTTGTCCACTGACGAAAAAGCCCGCAGCGCGCAGCGCGGCTCGGGATCAGTCGGCGATCGGCAGATAGACGCGGTTGCCCGCCTCAGCGAACTCCTTGGACTTCTTGAGCATTCCCGCCTCGATCTCCTCAGGCGTCGCGTCGGCGTCGCCGCCGAACTGCTCTGTGATGCTTCTGCTGATCTTCATCGAGCAGAACTTCGGCCCGCACATGGAGCAGAAGTGCGCCGTCTTCGCCGGTTCCGCCGGCAGCGTCTCATCGTGGAAGGAGCGGGCCGTGTCCGGGTCGAGGGCCAGGTTGAACTGGTCCTCCCAGCGGAATTCGAAGCGGGCGTCGGACAGGGCGTCGTCCCACTCCTGGGCGCCGGGGTGGCCCTTGGCGAGATCGGCCGCGTGGGCGGCGATCTTGTACGTGATGACGCCGGTCTTGACGTCGTCGCGGTCGGGCAGGCCCAGGTGCTCCTTCGGCGTGACGTAGCAGAGCATCGCCGTGCCCCACCAGGCGATCATCGCCGCGCCGATGCCCGAGGTGATGTGGTCGTAGGCGGGGGCGATATCGGTGGTGAGCGGGCCGAGGGTGTAGAAGGGGGCCTCCTCGCAGATCTCCTGCTGGAGGTCGATGTTCTCCTTGATCTTGTGCATCGGGACATGGCCCGGGCCCTCGATCATCGTCTGGACGTCGTGCCGCTTGGCGATCCGGTTGAGTTCGCCGAGCGTGCGCAACTCCGCGAACTGCGCCTCGTCGTTGGCGTCGGCGATCGAGCCGGGGCGCAGTCCGTCGCCCAGCGAGTAGGTGACGTCGTACGCGGCGAGGATCTCGCAGAGCTCCTCGAAGTGGGTATAGAGGAACGACTCCTTGTGGTGGGCCAGGCACCACGCCGCCATGATGGAGCCGCCGCGCGAGACGATGCCGGTCTTGCGGCGGGCGGTCAGCGGGACGTACGGCAGTCGTACGCCCGCGTGCACCGTCATGTAGTCGACGCCCTGCTCGGCCTGTTCGATGACGGTGTCCTTGTAGATCTCCCAGGTCAGCTCCTCAGCCTTGCCGTCGACCTTCTCCAGCGCCTGGTAGAGCGGCACCGTGCCGATGGGGACGGGGGAGTTGCGCAGCACCCACTCGCGGGTGGTGTGGATATTGCGGCCGGTGGAGAGGTCCATGACCGTGTCGGCGCCCCAGCGGGTCGCCCAGGTCATCTTCTCGACCTCCTCCTCGATGGAGGAGGTGACGGCGGAGTTGCCGATGTTGGCGTTGACCTTCACCAGGAATCGCTTGCCGATGATCATCGGCTCGATCTCCGGGTGGTTGACGTTGGCCGGGAGGACCGCCCGGCCGGCCGCGATCTCCTCGCGGACCACCTCGGGGGAGACATTCTCGCGGAGCGCCACGTACTCCATCTCCGCGGTGATCTCGCCCTGGCGCGCATACGCGAGCTGGGTCACGGCGGCGCCGTCCCGGCCCCGGCGGGGCTGGCGGGGGCGGCCAGGGAAGACCGCGTCGAGGTTGCGCAGCCCGCCGCGCGGCGCGGTGTGCTTGATGCCGTCGTCCTCTGGGCGGACGGGGCGGCCCGCGTACTCTTCGGTGTCGCCGCGGGCGAGGATCCAGTTCTGCCGCAGCGGCGCGAGGCCGCGGCGGACATCTGTCTCGATCTGGGGGTCGGTGTACGGGCCGGAGGTGTCGTACAGCGTGACGTCCTGGCCATTGGTGAGGTGCACTCGGCGGACCGGGACCTGGAGGTCCGGTCGCGAGCCTGTGACATATCCCTTATGCCAGCCGAACTCGCGCATTTCGGGCGTGCGTGCATCCTGCAGAGTCATTGAGACCCACTCCCTACGCCGGCATTACCCGGTAACAGGTTCAGCGGTCGGCGCAGCATGGGGCCCGGGAGTTCCTCCCCGGGCCGACACAATCAGCGCCCTCTCAGCCCGGTGCTCCGAGCTCCCGCGATTGCAAAGGTGTCACCCACGCTAACGGTTGTCCGGCGGCGCTGAACAGAGGGCCCTCGCTCTTGCGATGATCTGACGGTGACCTCGACATCGCAGGAGAGCCATGCGCCCGGACATTCGCACAGCCACGGCCCGGCCACGCCTGTCTCCGCCCATCTGCGCAAGGTCATCGCGGCCGTCCTCATCCCCTTCGCGGCGGCCGTCGTCGCCGGGCTGATCGTGCTGTGGCCGGGCGGTACGCCCGACCACAAGGCCCATGAGCGCAGCGGGCTCGGCTTCGACCAGCAGACCGTGGCCGGGCGGGTGGTGAAGGTCGAGGAGGTCAACTGCGCCGACGTCAACGCCCAGCCGCAGCAGCCCACCGAGCCGGGTCAGGATGCCGCCGGCCAGGAGAACGCGGCGGGCGCGGCCGGCGGATCCGGCAAGGACACCATCTGCGAGAAGGCGACCATCGAGGTCACCTCTGGCAAGGACAAAGGCCGCACCTTTGAAGAAATCGTCCAGCCGAACGCGTCCCGCAAGTACGACGCCGGTCAGAAGCTGAAGCTGGCGTACGCGCCCAAGGCACCCAAGAATCTGCAGTACTCCGTCTCGGACGTCGACCGGGCGCTGCCCATGGCGCTGCTCGCCGGGCTGTTCGCGCTCGCGGTCGTGGTCGTCGGGCGGCTGCGCGGCGTCTTCGCGCTGGTGGCGCTCGCGGTCAGCTTCGGGGTGCTGACGCTGTTCATCCTCCCGGCGATCCTCGACGGCTCCAACCCGCTGGTCGTCGCGATCGTGGGGGGCAGCGCGATCATGCTCATCGCGCTGTACATGTGCCATGGGCTGACGGCGCGTACATCGGTCGCCGTGCTCGGCACGCTCATCTCACTGCTGCTGATCGGCCTGCTGGGCTCGCTGTTCATCGGCTGGGCCAGCCTGACGGGCAACACCGACGACCAGACGGGGCTGGTCCACGGCCTCTATCCGAATATCGAGATCCGCGGTCTGCTGCTGGCCGGGGTGATCATCGGGTCTTTGGGGGTGCTGGACGACGTGACCGTCACCCAGACCTCCGCGGTGTGGGAGCTCAGGGAGGCGGACCCCACGGCGGGCTGGCGCAAGCTGTACGCGGCCGCGATGCGCATCGGGCGGGACCATATCGCGTCCGTCGTGAACACCCTGGTCCTCGCGTACGCGGGCGCCTCGCTGCCGCTGCTGCTCCTGTTCTCGATCGCGGACAGCGGAGTGGGGGCGGTGGCGACGAGCGAGATCGTCGCGGAGGAGATCGTACGGACGCTCGTGGGCAGCATCGGCCTCGTCGCCTCGGTGCCGGTGACCACCGCGCTCGCCGCGCTCGTGGTCTCCGCGGACCGCGCGCCACAGGGCGGCGCGGAGCAGGGGGGCCACGGGGGCCGGGGCGGACGCGGACGGCGGCGCCGGGCGCGCGGGCGCTGACGCGCTAGCCGGCGTACCGGTCCTCCGCGAGGATCCGGTCGAGCTCCGCGTCCAGGTCGCCGACCGGATCGCAGGCCGCCTGCTCCTGGCCGAACGGAACCACCCGGTCCGTACGGTCCAGGAAGGCCACCAGCGGGGCGGCGCCGGCCCGGAACAGCGCCCGCTCGGCCCCCACTTGGAGCCTGATGAAGACGTCCGAAAGCCCCTCCGGTGAGGCGGGGGCGATGCGCACATCGCCCTCGCCCGAGGGTTTGCTCAATCCGTCCAATAGCAACTCCCGGGCGAAGGCCCAGCTGACGGGCGCGTCGCCGGGCAGATGGAAGGTGATCTCGACTGCGTACGGGTCGCTGCTGTCGTAGGACAGCTCGACCGGGATCCGGAAGGAGAGGTCCTGGGAGACCAGGAAGGTCATCGTCACTTCTGCCTGGACTGTGTCGCGCATGTCACGCATCGTTCGCCGCCCCGAGTTGATTGCGAATGGCCAGGTTTGAACGGCCTGGCCTCTTGACGCCATGGTCCGCCTAGCTCCAGCGGGCCATAAGAAGTGAATTTTCAGATATTGATAGGGATTGAGAGGGTGCTGATATCTCGGCCGACTCTGGAGCGTAGCGACTCGACTGCGGGGCGGAGTCGGTTTGCCTCATGTGAGGGACTGGAAATGGCCAGAGTTGCCGCGGCTGTTCGCGCGGCTGCGATCAAGAAAATCGGCGCGGGCGGGCGCATCCGCTCGCCGGGCCGGGCGGGGCGGCGCCGGCCTATGACGTGGGAGTTCGGAGCCGGTTCACCGGCCGCGGCCATGATTGCTTTCGTCAACAGGCACCCCCGGGGTGTGTTGCGAGGCAGACGCCCGGAACGGGAGACGTCGAGCACTCGAACTCTAACCGGAACGGTGCCGTCAAGCTGAGGTTTGGAACGCGCGTATCCCCCACGCGGCGTACCCGAGACCCGCGGTGTACCCGCGGCGCGCGACGACGCGGCCGCGGTCTGTGGCGTACGTGAGGCCCGCGGCGGCGCAGCCGCCGCGCGGGGTCACCAGTCGCCGCGGGACGACGAGGACGAGCTGAACTTCCGCACGAGGTAGATCAGACCGGCGACGAGCGCCACCAGCAGCAGGGCCTTGAAGACCAGACCGACGACGAAGCCGACCACGCTCATGATCAGCCCGCCGAACACGGCCAGCACGAGGATCGGAACTGCGACCCATGTCACCCACCACGGCAAGCCCTGAAATATGCCCTTCGTCGCCACGTCGGTCCCTGCTTTCTTCGCTGAGCGAGTCGGTCCGGACCGACAGCGTCTGTGCCGGCCCGCATCCCCCGCCTTCGATGCTAGGACGGCCGACAAGCCAACACAGGCCCCGCGTCCCCCGTCCTCCCCTGACCGAACCCCTACGGGACGCGGGGCGGGCGCATCAGCTCCCAGTCGGAGAATCAGCTCTCCGGCGGGGAGAAGACCACCATGACCCGCAGGTCCTCCGTGATGTGGTGGAACTTGTGCGCCACACCGGCCGGTACGTACACGACGCTGCCGCGCGCCACCTGTGTGGTCTCCATGCCCACCGTGATCGACGCCCGCCCGCTCACCACCAGGTACACCTCGTCCTGGCCGTGCGGCTGCTGTGGATCGGTCTGGCCCGCGTCCAGCGCGTACAGCCCGACGGACATGTTCCGCTCGCGCAGGAACTGCAGATACGCACCGTCGTTCGCGGCACGCTCCGCCTCCAGCTCGTCCAGCCGGAACGCCTTCATTCGCCTCTCCGCCCCTTGCTCCCCGGCCCTGCCCAGCGCGGGGCCTGTTCTGCGACGATCTCAACCATGAAGAATCTTCTCGTCAAGACGATCGCCAACGCGGGCGCCCTCTGGGTGGCCATCTGGCTCCTCAAGGACATCACGCTGAACGGCGAGAACGCCGGCCGCAAGGCGATCACGCTCATTCTTGTGGCGCTCGTGTTCGGCCTGGTGAACGTCGTGGTCAAACCAGTGGTCAAACTGCTGGCCTTTCCGCTGTTCATTCTCACCCTCGGGCTGATCACCCTGGTGATCAACGCCCTGATGCTGCTGCTGACCTCCTGGCTGGCCAACAAGTTCGACCTGGCCTTCCACGTCGAGGGCTTCGGGACGGCCGTCATAGGCGCGTTGATCATCTCCATCGTCGCCTGGGCCCTGCATGTCGTCCTGCCCGACGACAAGGACTGAGCGCAGTCCAGCATGATGGGACGCATGAGAGCCCCGTCGCCCTACCGCGTCTGCTTCGTCTGCACCGGCAACATATGCCGGTCGCCGATGGCCGAATCCGTCTTCCGCGCATACGCCGAGGAAGCCGGGCTCGACGGTCGTGTCGAGGTGGACAGCGCGGGCACCGGCCCCTGGCACGAGGGCGACGGGGCGGACCGGCGCACCATCTCCGCGCTCACGGCCCACGGCTATGAGCAGAACCACATCGCCCGGCAGTTCCAGTCCTCGTGGTTCTCCGCCCTCGACCTGGTGATCGCCCTGGACAGCGGCCATCTGCGGGAGCTGCGCGCCCTCGCCCCGACGCCCGAGGACGCCGCGAAGGTGCGGCTGCTGCGCGCATACGCCCCAGGCACAAACCCCGACGCGGACTCGGAAGCCCAGGACGCCCTGGACGTGCCCGACCCGTACTTCGGCGGGCCGGACGACTTCGAGGCGTGCCTGGAGATGATCGAGGCGGCGAGCGAAGGGCTGCTGGACGCGGTGAGCAAGGCCCTCGCCGCCCGGGACACCCCCGCACCGGCCGCCCCAGCCGCCCCTGTTACTTCCGTCACACCTACCGCCCCCGAAGAGAACGCATGACGAGCAAGCACACGGGCGACGGCACGCGGGCCGTACGGGCCGGGCTGCCCGAGCCCGAGGCGTACGAGCCGACCCTGCCGGGCCCGGCCTTCGCCGCCCACTACCACCTGCCCGGCGACGCCGACGTCCACCAGGGCCCGTACACCTACGGCCGGGACGCCAACCCCACCTGGACCCGGCTGGAGCGGGCCATCAGCGAGCTGGAGTCGCCGGATGCCGACGCCGAGACGGTGGTCTTCGCCTCCGGCATGGGCGCGATCTCCGCGGTGCTGCTGTCCCAGCTGGGGCAGGGTGACGCGGCCGTCCTGCCCTCCGACGGGTATCAGCTCCTGGCCCCGCTCGGCGAGCGGCTGAGGGGCTACGGCATCGAGGTGCGCACCGCACCCACCGGCGGCGACGCCCAGCTGCCCCTCCTGGACGGCGCGCCGGACGCGGGCGGCGGCCCCCATAACGAACATGCCGAACCGCGGCCCGACAACGAACCGCGGCCCGTGAAGCTGCTGTGGATCGAGTCCCCGGCCAACCCGGGCCTGGACGTATGCGATATCCGCCGGCTGGCCGGCGCCGCCCACGAGCGGGGCGCGCTGGTCGCCGTCGACAACACCCTGGCCACCCCGCTCGGCCAGCGCCCCCTCGAACTCGGCGCGGACTTCTCCGTCGCCAGCGGCACCAAGGCGCTCACCGGCCACGGCGACGTCCTGCTCGGCTATGTCACCTGCCGCGACCCGGGCCTGGCCGCCTCCGTACGCGCCTGGCGCAAGATGGCCGGCGGGATCCCCGGCCCGATGGAGGCATGGCTCGCGCACCGCTCCCTGGCCACCCTCCAGCTGCGCGTCGACCGCCAGGCGCGGACCGCACTCTCCCTGGCCGAGGCGCTGCGCGAGCGCCCCGAGGTCACCGGGCTGCGCCACCCCGGGCTGCCAACCGACCCCGCACACCGCGTCGCGGCGGCCCAGATGCGCGGCGGGCGCTACGGCTGTGTGGTGTCCTTCGTCCTCCCCGGCCAGGAGCACGCCGATCGCTTCCTGGCCGCGCTGCGCCTGGTCGACGACGCGACCAGCTTCGGCGGCGTACGGTCCACGGCCGAGCGGCGCGGGCGGTGGGGCGGTGACGCCGTGCCGGACGGCTTCATCCGCTTCTCGGTGGGCGCCGAGGATCCGGACGACCTGATCGCGGATGTGCTGCGGGCACTCGATGAAGCCTCGATGAAGTAAAGGGCGCGGTGCGGGGGTGACGGCAGTGACGGAGGTGGCCGCGGCCGACAGCGCGCCCCTCGGAATCAGGCCATACCGGGCGGGCGTCTCAAGCCTCCCCCCTCGTGGCTTGAGACGCCCCGGTTCCCTCATGGAGAACCGCTTGAACAAGGCTAGTTGACTCAGCGTCAGTGTCCAATCACAGTAGCGACATGGACCTATCGGCATATTTATAGTTGGCCTGCGGCGGGGGTGCGTCGAGCGGAGGGGAACCGCATGGATCTGGCCCTCTTACGCACATTTGTCACGGTTCATCGGGCCGGGTCGTTCACCCGTGCCGCCGTTCTGCTCGGGCTCTCCCAGCCCGCCGTCACCGGCCAGATCCGTACCCTCGAGCGCCAACTGGGCCGCCCCCTGTTTCTGCGCACCGCGCGCGGGGTCGTCCCCACCAGCGTCGGCGAAGAGCTCGCCCACAAGGCAGCACCCCACCTCGACGCGCTGCTGGAGATAGCCGAGGCCGGGCTCGACGACAGCTCCGCCAACCGCACCCTGCACCTCGCCGGCCCCCCGGAGTTCACCGCGCTGCGCGTCCTGCCCGCCCTCGCCCCGCTCATCAGCCAGGGTCTTGCGGTGCGCTGCGCCTTCGGCAGCGCGGAGGAGCTGTTCGAGGGACTGGCCGCCGGCCACCACGACCTGGCCGTCACCACCGCCCGGCCCCGCGGCCGGCTGCTGACCGCCGCCCCGCTGTGCGACGAGGAACATGTGCTGGTCGCCGCGCCGCGCTGGGCGGCCCGGCTCGGCGGCCCCGCGGTGTTACAGGTCAAGGGCGTCAGCGCGCTGGAGCGGCTGCCGGTCGTCGAGGTCCATGAGAGCCTGCCGCTGATCACCCGCTACTGGTCGGCCGTCTTCGACACCCCGCCGATCACCGCGGGCACCGTCATCGCCCCCGATCTGCGGGCGGTGCTCACCTGTGTCGTGGAGGGCGTCGGGCTCGGCGTCCTGCCGCGCTATCTGTGCATGGACGCGCTGGACGCGGGGGAGGTCGTCGCCCTGCTCAACCCGCCGGTGCCGCCGCTGCGCACGTACTTCCTGGTGATCCGGAACGGTGCGCTCGCCCTGCCGCATATCGCGCGGGCGCACGAGTGGCTGCTGCGCGCCGCTGTTGACTGGTGAGTATGGGGTTTCACCGGGCGACGCATGCGGCAGATCTCCACCATGACCGAACGACCTGTGGTCAAGCGCACCGCCCGCGCCATCCTGCTCGACGGCGGCCCCGAGCCCCGGCTGGTCCTGATCAAGCGCACCAAGCCGGGCGAGGAGCCGTACTGGATCACGCCGGGCGGCGGAGTGGAGCCCGAGGACGCCACGGTCGTCGACGCGCTGCACCGCGAGGTCGACGAGGAGCTCGGCGCGAAGGTGACGGACGTGGTGCCCGCCTTCGTGGACACCGTCCCGCACCCCGACGAGTCCTCGCCCGGTGTGAAGGTGCAGCACTTCTTCGTATGCCGACTGGGGTCCATGGACCTGTCGCGGCGGCACGGCCCGGAGGTGGACGAGCCCTGCGGGGAGTACGAGGTGGTGCGCGTCCCGTTCACCCGGGCGGGGATCGCCTCGGTGGGGGTGGTGCCGCCGTCGCTGCGCGCGTATCTCGACGCGAACATCGAAGGTGTGCTGGCGCTGCTCGCCGACGACCTGGGCTGACTCCGCCGCCCCACCGAAGCGGCCACTACGGCGACAAGCGACTACCGGAAACCGTCGGCTACCGGTCGTGGGCTACCCGGTCGTGGGCTACCGGAACCAGCCGCTGAACGGCTGCCCGGCCCCCTCAGGCGCCCGTTCCCGCGCCCTGGCCAGCACCCGCTCGGCCTCCTGCTGCCACTCCTCGGGGCGCGCGGGCCCAGAGCCATGGTCGGCCTCCGGCTCCGGCTCCCGGCCGGCCACGGGCGTGCGCCGGCCCTCGCGTACGTCGGCGGCGGCGCCGAAGAAGTCGCCGCCCTTGCGCTTGAAGTCGTCCGTACCCCAGTCGTCACGGTCCCGGTCGGCGACGCCGCCGTCCAAGCTCCCGTCCAAGCCGCCAACCGTGCCGCCGCCGGCCCTGGCCCCGACCCTGGCCGCTAGCCGTCGCTGGGCGGGCGCCTTCTGGAGATGCGGGATGTGCTTGGCGCAGTGGATGTACGCCTCCTCGACCGTCACCTCGACCCACACCACGGCCCGCCGCCCCGGCACCGGGTCGACCGGCAGCCCGGGGTGGGTGGCGCGCATCTCCGCGTCCTCCACCACCCGCGCCCGGCCGTTGATGTGCAGACCGATCCGGTCGCGCAGGAAGTCGATCATCAGGATGCCGAGGTGGGGGTTCTCCTCGATGTTCCCGAGGCTGGCCAGGACGCCGTTGCCCCGGTATTCGGGGTAGGCCAGGGTCTGGTCGTCGAACACCCGCAGAAAGCCGGGCGGCCCGGCCCGGAAGGTGCTGTCGCACTCGCCGTGCCGGTCGGCCGTCGCCAGGAAGAACATCTCCTGGCGGCCGACGAACTCCCGCATCCGCTCGTTGAGCCGGTCCAGCACCTGCTCGTCGTAGAAGCGGTCGGCGCGGTCGCCCGTGTCCAGGCGTCGCTGCAGCCGGTGCTCGCCGTCGCTGCCCGGACGTCTCGTACGGTCCATATCGGCCGTGGGGGCGCCGGCCGGCGCCGCCCATGCCGGCACCGCCCTCACTGTCGTCTCCGTCGTCGCCCTCTCGTGCTCGACGTCGTCCACGCTCACTTGTCCCTCATCCTGCGATCGCTCGAGTCAGTGATGCACTGCTCTCCCGGCCCCCAGTCCCCTGCTCCTCACTAGTCACTACTGCGCCATGGCCCCCCGCCGTGTTGCAGTTGTCCGCTATTCCCCCGCCGCGACGAGCTCTTCGAGCGAATCGTGCCGTATGCGGTGGGACGGGATCCCGATGCCCCGCAGGGTGTCCACACCGCTGCGGATCATCCCGGGCGGCCCGGACAGGTAGGCGTCGTACGTGTTCCACGGGCCGTACTGGCGGACGGCGTCCGGGAGTCGGCCGCTGAGCCCGTTCGTCGGGGTGTCGGAGACGACCGGGCGGACCGAGAGCCAGTGGTGGGCCTGCGCCAGCCGCAGCATGGTGTCGATGTCGTAGAGGTCGTGGTCGCTGCGGGCGCCGTAGAAGACCTCGACCGGGCGGTTGCGACCGTGCTCGGCGACGTCCTCGACCATGGCCTTGATCGGCGCGATACCGGTGCCGCCGCCCAGGCAGAGCAGGCCGTTGTCGGTGGAGTGGTCGACCGTCATCGAGCCGGCCGGGGGGCCGAGTCGGATCACATCGCCGGGGCGGGCGCGGTGCACCAGCGCCGAGGACACCCAGCCGGCCGGAACCGCCTTGACGTGGAAGGACAGCAGACCGTCCGGGCGGGGCGCCGCGGCGAAGGAGTAGTGCCGCCACACCCGGGGCCACCAGGGGGTCTCCAGGGACGTGTACTGGCCGGCGAGGAAGGGGTACGGCTGGTCGGGGCGCACGGTGACGACCGCGATGTCCTGGGTGCGCAGCTCATGGCCGACGACCTCGGCCTGCCACCACGCGGGCGCGCGCAGCTCGTCCTCGGCCGCCGCGTCGATCATGATCTGCGAGATGGCGGTGTACGCCCGGACCCAGGCGCCCTCGGCCTCATCGCTCCAGGTCCCGGTCGCATAGCGGGTGAGCGCGCCGATCAGGCACTCGCCGACGGCCGGGTAGTGCTCCGGCTGGGTGCCGTACTTGCGGTGGCCGCGGCCGAGCCCCGAAAGGTACTCGGTGAGGATGTCCGGGTCGTCCACCAGCTTGGCCGCGGTCAGCAGGGCCCTGAAGAGCCGGTCGCGCTGGGCGTCCATCGCGGCGGGGAACAGCGGGCGCAGATAGGGGTGCTGGACGAAGAGCAGCGCGTAGAAGTACGAGGTGACCTTGTCCGAGATGGGCTCGATCTCGGCCATCGTGCGGCGGATGAGGATCGCGTCGGGCGAGGCGGTGGGGTCCTCGGAGAACGAGCCCGCCGGCCGTACGTCCTGCGCGCCGGGCGCCTCGTCGGGGCGCTGGTGCTCCTCGTGCTCCCGTACGGCGGGCGGCCGGGCGTCGGCGGGCTGCCGGGCGTCGACGGGCGGGGCGTGGTCCCGCCGGGCGGGTCTCCGCCACTCGTCGGAGGGCGGCTGCGCCCCGGCCCCGGGCGGGGGTGGGGGCGGCGCGCTCTGTGCCGGGGGCGGCGCGACGTGCACGGGCGGCGACGGGGGCGGGGGTGGGGGCGGAGGCGGGGTACGGCGGCCGGCGCCCGTGCCGACCGGCCGTATGGGGCTCACCGGGCGGCTTGGCGCCCGCCGACCGTCATCCTGGTCCGTGCCCGGGGAAGCGTCCTCGTCCCGCTTCTTGCTCGGGGTGAACCAGCCCCAGTCGCCACTGTTTCCGCCGGTACCGTCGTTACCGGCCGACGGCGTGGTGGTCGGAGCGTCCATGGTTGCCTCGCCTCGAACATCTTTCTGTCGGTCTTCGCACTTCCGAAGCCGGAATGTGCCCGCAATTCCCCGCTCTGTTCCACTGGTTGAGATGAGATTGGTCCGGACGGCCCGCCCCGCACTTCTCCATGGGCAGCATGCCATGCTTGTTCGCCGGACAGGACACATAGCCGGAACTCCAGGTAACGGCACCCGTGTTCCGTTAGGCTGGATTGCCCCGATGTGGCCCCGCGACACAGCCACCGCGCAGAACCCGGACCCGACCCTACCGGGCCCGGATGAATTAACAAGCCCCAAGTCCGGCGGCTTCGTTACACCTGGGAACCATCGTAATTACCGGTAGTTACCAGCCAATTCGTATGCCTCTCGCAGATCGCGGCCGGTATAGCCGCACGATGCGATTTCGCTCACATGGTGGTCGGCGTTGACCGCGATCGAGACCGGCACCACGGCGAACAGCTCCGCGTCCGACATCGAATCGCCATAAGCGACACAGTCCTCCCTGCTCAGACCGAACGTCGCACAGAGTTCATCGGCGATGCGCACCTTCGCCGCCGGAGTGAGGATGCCCTCCGGCTCCAGCGGCTCCCGAAACGGCACGGCCGGCCAGCGCGACCCCCGCGCCGCGTCCGCGCCCCATTCCAGCAGCCGCTCCACGAAGAAGCCGGGAGAGAGCGAAATCACCGCACAGCGCTCGCCACGCCCCCGGATGTCCGCCCACACCTCACGGATCCCCACCAGCCACGGCGCCCCCTCGAACGCCGCCGCCACATGCCGCTCCGTCAGCTCCCCCCACAGCGCACAGGCCCGCTGTGCGAACTGGGCGGTACTCAGCTCCCCCTCCGCGAACGCCCGCTCCAGCTCGGCTATCTCCGGCTCCACCCCGAGCTGACGGGATATCTCGACGGCGGCGGCCGAGCCGTGGATGAGCGTCCCGTCCAGATCGAACAGATGCAGTCTGGTCATGGAAGCTGAGCCTAGGGGCCCTGAGTGGCACGGCGTACGGCGGGCGTACGGCGGGCGTACGGCGGGAGTACACGCGGATACTCCCGCTGTCAGACGCGGTACGGAGCGCCGCGGACGACCGTGGAGGAATGCAGCCGAACCTATCGCGGCCCGCCCGCAGGGCCCTTCTCGTCGTCCATGTCGTCGTCTCCGTCGGCTGGCTCGGGCTCACCCTCTGCCTGCTCGCGCTGGGCATCGCAGGGGCGGCCTCCGGATCGGCGGACACCGCCGAGGCCGCCTATCGCGCCATGAAGATCTTCGGCGACTGGCTGATCGCGCCGATCAGCCTGGCGTCCCTGCTGAGCGGGGTGGCGCTGTCGCTCGGGACGCCCTGGGGGCTGGCCCGGTACCGCTGGGTGTACATCAAGTTCTGGCTGACGGTGCCAGCGGTCGGCGCGTCCGTCTTCGCGCTGCGGGCCGAGATCGCGTCGGCCGCGGGCGATGCCTCGGCGGGGCGGGCCGTGCCGTCCACCGTCGATCTCGTCATCGCGCCCTCGGTGGCGCTGGGCGTCTATCTGTTCCTCACCGCCATCTCGGTCCTCAAGCCGTGGGGGCTGACGGCGCGCGGCCGTCGGTGGCAGGCCGGACGCCGTTCCTCCGGAGCCGGAGCCGGGGCCGGGAACAAGGCCGGGGCACGGTCCGGCCGCCGAACGGCAAGCCGCATCCCGGCCCGCTCCCAGGTCCGCTCCACGGCGGGATGAGGGCGCGTAGCGCCTCCGTTGAGGGTGGTGGTGGGCGACGAGCAGACGGGCTGCCGGCGCGTAGCGCCTCCGTTGAGGGTGGTGGTGGGCGACGGGTGGGCGTGACGGCCAGGTCAGCGTACGGCTGTCGCGTCCTCCCTCGGCTCGTCGGTGGCGGAGAGCCCGCCCGCGGCGACGATCCGCCCGGTGCGTGCGGTGCGCCGTTCGAGGGTGGCCGAGAGGACGGCGGTGCCGAGGGCGGCCGCGGCCATCAGGGCGCCGACCCAGTTGGGCGCGGTGTAGCCCATTCCGGCGGAGATGACGATGCCGCCGAGCCAGGCGGCCAGGGCGTTGCCCAGGTTGAAGGCGCCGATGTTGGCGGCCGAGGCGAGCGTCGGCGCGTCCGGGGCCTGGTCCATGACCCGCTTCTGCAGCGGCGCCACGGTCGCGAAGCCGAAGGCTCCGACCAGGACGAGGGTGGCGGCGGCCGCGATCTTGTTGTGGGCGGTGAAGCCGAACGCGGCGAGGACGACGGCGAGTCCGCCGAGGGTGAGGTACAGCATCCGCATCAGCGCCCGGTCGGCGTAGCGCCCGCCGATCAGGTTGCCGCCGACCAGGCCGAGGCCGAAGAGGACGAGCAGCCAGGTCACGGCGGAGCCGGAGTAGCCGGCCACGTCCACCATCATCGGCGTGATGTAGGTGATGGCGGCGAAGACCCCGCCGAAGCCGAGCACGGTCATGATCATCGCCAGCCACACCTGTGGATTGCGGAAGGCCGCGAGTTCCTGGCCGAGGCGGGCGGCGGCCGGGCCGGGCTGCCGGGGCACGAGGGCGGCGATGCCGGCCAGGCCGAGCACGCCGAGGCCGGCGACGGCGAGGAAGGACGCGCGCCAGCCGAAGGTCTGGCCGATCCAGGTGCCCATGGGGACGCCGACGACGTTGGCGACGGTCAGGCCGGTGAACATGGTGGCGATGGCCTGGGCCCGCTTGTGCGGGGCGACCAGGTCGGCGGCGACCACCGCGCCGATGCCGAAGAAGGCGCCGTGCGCGAAGGAGGCGAGCACCCGCCCGGCGAGCAGCAGAAGGAAGGCGGGGGCGAACGCGGAGAGCAGATTGCCCGCGATGAACAGCCCCATCAGCGTCGTCAGCATCTGCTTACGGGTGAGCCGGGTGCCGAGCAGGGTCAGCAGCGGGGCGCCGAAGACGACGCCGAGGGCGTAGCCGGTGGTCGCGTATCCGGCGGTGGGGATGGAGACATGGAACTCGTCCGCCACCTCGGGCAGCAGTCCCATGATCACGAATTCGGTGGTGCCGATACCGAAGGCGCCGATGGCGAGCGCCAGCAGGGCGAGGGGCATGTCGGGCGGTCCTCAGAACGAGTGGGCGAGTGAGCGAGTGGGCGATTGCATGGAAGCTTTGAACGCGTTGACAATAATTGCAGACGCGTTTTATTTGCAAGCGCCGTCTTTTTCATCGAGTGGACTACCCTGGGGGCACCACACCCAAGGAGGGGACCCATGCCGGATGCGCCGACCGACGCGCCGCCCCCGGAGGAGCCGCTGCCCGGCGGGCGGGCCCTCGCCCAGAGCTGGTGCGCCCTGTCCTCCCTGCACGGCCGCATCGAGACCCACGTCGAGCGCGCGCTGCAGGCCCGGCACGAGCTGAGCGTCCGCGAGTTCTCGGTGCTCAACGTGCTCAACGAGCAGCACGACGGCCCGGGCGGGCATCTCCAGATGCGCCAGCTCGCCGACGCCGTCGTCCTCAGCCAGAGCGCCACCACCCGCCTGGTCACCCGGCTGGAGGATCGCGGGCTGCTGTCCCGCTACATCTGCCCGGACGACCGCCGCGGCATCTACACCAACGTCACCCCGGCCGGCCGGGAACTGCTCGACCAAGCCCGCCCCACCAACGACGCCGCACTGCGCTACGCCCTCCAGGACGCCGCCGCACGGCCCGAGCTGGCCCCGCTGGTCGCGGCCGTCGAAGGGCTGTGGGCCCCCGCGTAGGCTGCCCGCCATGAGCGACTTCGAGATCCGCCGGGCGACCGCCGACGACATACCCGCCATCGTGGCCATGCTGGCCGACGATCCGCTCGGCGCCCGGCGCGAGTCTCCGGACGACCTGGCCCCCTACCGGGCGGCGTTCGAGCGGATCGACCGCGACCCGGGCCAGCGTCTGGTCGTCGCCGTACGGGACGGCCGTACCGTCGGCACCCTCCAGCTCACCGTCATCCCCGGCCTGTCCCGGCGCGGCGCCACCCGTTCGATCATCGAGGCCGTCCGCATCCACTCCGACGAGCGCGGCGGCGGGCTCGGCACCCAGCTGATCCAGTGGGCAGTCGACGAGTCGCGCCGCGAGGGCTGCGTACTGGTGCAGCTCACCTCGGACGCGACCCGTACCGACGCCCACCGCTTCTACGAGCGCCTCGGCTTCGAGGCCTCGCACGTGGGATTCAAGCTCGCGCTCTAGGACTCAGAGCGCGTCGAGGTCGATCGCCTCGGCCATCCGCCGGTAGCCCGCGTCGTTGGGGTGCTTGTGGTCCCCGCTGTCGTACGCCGGGTCGAGCGCCAGCGGATCCGACGGCGAGGCCATGACCTCGGCGAAGTCGACCACCGCGGCGAACTCGCCTGAGGTGCGGATCCACTCGTTGATCGCGGCGCGCTTCGCCTCGGAACGCGCCGTGTGGTACTCGGCGCCCTTGAAGGGCAGGATCGTCGCGCCCACGACCCGCACCCCCCTGGCATGGGCCCGCGCGATCAGCTCGCGGTAGCCGGCGATCACCTGCTCGGCCGAGACCTGCGGATCGGGCTTGTAGGTGGGCAGATCCACCTCGCTGAACCCGATGTCGTTGAGCCCCTGCAGCAGGATCACCGACCTGACGCCCGGCTTGTCCAGCACATCGCGCCGGAACCGGGCGCCCGCCCGGTCCCCGTACCAGGGCGAGTCGTGCAGCAGCAGGTTCCCCCCGATACCGGAGTTGAGGACCGGGCGCGGGGTGCCGGCCGCCGCCAGGCGCTCCGCCAGCAGGTCCGGCCAGCGGCTGTTGGCGTCTGAGGTCGAGCCGAAGCCGTCGGTGATGGAGTCGCCGAAGGCGACCACGGAGCCGCGCCGTCCGGCGCCCCCGCCGGTCAGCTCCACGTCCGAGAGGTAGTACCAGGAGTGGGTGTACGCGGTGAAGGCCGCGCCCGTACGGTCTGCGCCGTGGTCGCCCTCCGCGCGATAGCTCTTCGCATACGCCTGGGCGTGGAACGTGGACGGACCGGTCGGCTCCGCGAAGTACAGCGTCACCGTCAGCGATTCGAACGGCGCCACGCGCACCGGAGCCGCGTCGCTGGCCGTCTCGCCGCCCGCCGGGATCGTCACCGCCCGCCGGTGCCCGAAGGTCAGCCTGCGCACGCTCCCGGCCTCGACCGACGCGCCGCCCGCGGTCCGGGCGACGGTCGCGCCCGCGATGCGCAGCGGCTCGCTGCCGTACAGATTCGACAGCCTGATCCGGGCCGCGGTGCCACCGCCGGTCACCCGCACGACCTGGCGCACGGTCTGGTCGGCGAAGCCCTTGAGGGCCCAGTTCTCCTCGAAGCCCTCGCTGGGGCGCTGGACGGGCGCCGCCCACCCGGCCGACCAAACAGTCCCACGCTGGTCACTCGCGGTTCGGGCGGTGGCCGGGCCTGAGGCGGCCATGACCGCGGTCAGGGCGAGCAGGGACGCACCGACGCGCAGCGCTGAAGGGCGCATGGCGGATCTCCTTCGGACGTGGCGGACGCGGGGCCGCCGGACGTGTGTACGGAGATCAGCCTGTGGCGGTGCGCGGGGCCTACCCAGCCCCCGCCGATGCGTACCACCGCCAGGGTCAGGCACGGCCGGTCTCAGGCACGGCCGGTCTCAGGCACGGGCCGGAGCCGGGGCGCGGCTCACGCCCCCGGGCGCCACCCCCGCGGATCCACCCCGCCCGGCACCGCGCCATCGGCCTCGTACGGCTCCCGGGTGAAGACGAAGGTGCCCAGATCGAGGTGGACGTTGTCCGCCCCGCCGTACGGACCGCCGCCCGCGCCCCGCACCACGCGCAGCGTCTCCCCCGCGTAGTAGCCGTCGAGCCCGGTCCAGGTGCCGTCCGGCTCCGCCCGGAACCGCGAGCCGCGTCCCCTTCCGTTCAGCGGGCGCAGCTCGAGCCCCCGCTCGGGGCGCAGCCGCAGCAGGAAGGGGGTGGGGCCCCAGTACCAGGGCCCGGTCAGGGCCACCAGCTCCGGATCGGCCTCGGGCAGCGGGCGCCAGGGCGCGGGCATGGGCGGCTCGTGCTCGGCCGCGATCCGTACGAGATCGGCGGCGGCGGTGGCGACCATGGGCCCGGAGGTGGCGTTGGCCAGCGCGATCCCGGCCAGCCCGTCCTCCGGGCTCGCCCACAGGGCGGCCAGGAAGCCCGGCATGGAACCGGTGTGGCCGATGAGAACGCGGCCGTCGTGGCGGGTCAGCTGGATGCCGAGGCCATAGCCGGCGTCCCAGTCGTCGTCCTCGGGGGCGGCCGCCGGGGCCCGCATCTCGGCCAGCGTCCGGGGGTCCAGCACCCGGTCGTCCCCGTCCATCAGGAAGGCGGCGTACCGGGCCAGGTCGGCCGCCGTCGACCACAGCTGCCCGGCCGGGGCCATCCGGCCGGTGTCCACGGCGGGTTCGGGCAGCAGCACATCCGCCCAGGGGTGCACCGCCCAGCCCTCGGCGTGCGGGGGCTGAGGCAGCGACGAGGTGCGCGCCATCCCCAGCGGCTCCAGCACCTCAAGCCGCAGCACCTCGTCCCAGGGCGCGCCGCGCAGCCGCTCGACGAGCGCGCCCAGCAGCGCGAAGCCGGGGTTGGAGTAGTGGTGGCGGCGGCCGGCGGGGTGGCGCAGCGGGCGCTCCCCGAAGATGTCGGCCGTCTCGGGCCGCAGTTCGCCCGGCGTACGCTCCCACCAGGGGCCGCGGGCCTCCGCCGCCAGGCCCGAGGTGTGGGAGAGCAGCTGGGCGATGGTCGCGTCCCCGGCCTCCGGTACGTCCAGGTGGCGGGAGACCGGGTCGCCGAGATACAGCAGCCCCTCGTCGCGCAGCCGCATCACCAGCACCGCCACAAAGGTCTTGGTGAGCGACCCGATGCGGTACTGGGTGTTGGCATCGGGCGTGCGCCGTCCCAGTTCCCCGCGCGTCCCCACCCACCACAGCTGCCCGTCCCGCACCACCGCGCCCACGAGGGACGGCGCGCGGCCCTCGGTCTGCGCGATGGCGATCCGGCGGAGCAGGGCGCGACGGGTGGCGGGCAGGGGCTGTGCGGTCTCATCCATGGGCGCGGTCATGCCCGCACCCTATGCGCCGCGCCATATCCCGCGGCCCATGTCCGACCGGTCGGTTCCACGGGCCAGTTGACCAGCCCTGGCATTGACGTCGGCGTCAAGGTCTACCGTCGTGGCCATGCGGATCGGAGAGCTGGCCGAACGGGCGGGTACGACCACCCGCACGCTGCGCTACTACGAGACGC
Organism: Streptomyces sp. NPDC059679; assembly: GCF_042734105.1. Taxonomy (NCBI): domain Bacteria; kingdom Bacillati; phylum Actinomycetota; class Actinomycetes; order Kitasatosporales; family Streptomycetaceae; genus Streptomyces; species Streptomyces sp. NPDC059679. The sequence continues at coordinate 19,211 of NZ_JBHWES010000103.1, forward strand.
TCGGGCTGCTGCCCGCGCGCCGCGCGGGCAACGGATACCGGGCGTACGACGAGGACGACCTGCGGCTGCTGCGGCAGATACAGACGCTGCGGGACTTCGGCTTCGGCCTGGAGGAGACCCGGCCGTTCGTGGAGTGTCTGCGCGCCGGGCACCCCGCGGGCGACTCCTGCCCGGCCTCGCTCGCGGTGTACCGCCGCAAGCTGGCCGAGCTGGACGAGTGCATCGCGCATCTGAACGGCGTACGGCAGCAGGTCGGGGCGCAGCTCGCCGAGGCGGAGCGGGCCATGGCCTCACTGGAGGCCGCGGCGACGGCACCGGGGGGACCCGAACCGCGCTGCGGGCTGGGCCCGTATGACGGAGACGAAGCGACGGAGAGGAGAGCGGGATGACGTCGACTCGGACCAGCGGAGTGGTCACGGTCACGGACGAGACCTTCCAGCGGGAGGTGCTGGAGTCCGGGCTGCCGGTACTGGTGGAGTTCACGGCCTCGTGGTGCCCGCCGTGCCGGATGATCGCGCCGGTGCTGGCGGAGGTGGCGCGGGAGGAGGCACACCGGCTCAAGGTCGTCGAGCTGGACGTGGACGCCAATCCGGGCACCACGACGGCGTACGGCGTGCTGTCCATGCCGACGCTGATGGTGTTCCGGGACGGTGAGCCGGTGCGGTCGATGGTGGGCGCCCGTCCCAAGCGGCGGCTGCTGGAGGAGCTGGCCGACGTGATCTAGCCGCTTGGGGTCACCGACCCTGAGCGGTCAGGCCCTTTGCGGTCAGGTCTGGGCCATGTCCACGAAGCGCGAGTAGTGCCCCTGGAAGGCGACCGTGATCGTGGCCGTCGGGCCGTTACGGTGCTTGGCCACGATCAGGTCCGCCTCGCCCGCGCGCGGCGACTCCTTCTCGTACGCGTCCTCCCGGTGCAGCAGGATGACCATGTCGGCATCCTGCTCGATGGAACCACTCTCACGCAGGTCCGAGACCATGGGCTTCTTGTCCGTCCGCTGCTCGGGTCCACGGTTCAGCTGTGAGAGCGCGATGACCGGCACTTCCAGCTCCTTGGCCAGCAGCTTGAGGTTTCGCGACATGTCCGAGACCTCCTGCTGGCGGCTCTCGGGGCGCCGCGCGCCGCCGGACTGCATCAGCTGGAGATAGTCGATGACCACCAGCTGCAGATCGTTGCGCTGCTTGAGACGGCGGCACTTGGCCCGGATCTCCATCATCGACAGGTTCGGGGAGTCGTCGATGTAGAGGGGCGCGGCGGACACATCAGGCATACGGCGGGCCAGCCGCGTCCAGTCCTCGTCCGTCATGCTTCCGGACCGCATATGGTGCAGCGCCACCCGCGCCTCGGCGGACAGCAGACGCATGGCGATCTCATTGCGCCCCATCTCCAGGGAGAAGATGACGCTGGGCATGTTGTTCTTGATGGAGCAGGCGCGCGAGAAGTCCAGGGCGAGGGTGGACTTGCCCATCGCGGGGCGGGCGGCGATGACGATCATCTGGCCGGGGTGCAGCCCGTTCGTCAGCGCGTCCAGATCGGTGAAGCCGGTGGGCACGCCGGACATCTGGCCACTGCGGGAGCCGATGGCCTCGATCTCGTCGAGCGCGCCCTCCATGATGTCGCCGAGCGGCAGATAGTCCTCGCTGGTGCGCTGCTCGGTGACGGCGTAGATCTCCGCCTGGGCGTTGTTGACGATCTCATCCACATCGCCGTCCGCCGCGTATCCCATCTGGGTGATGCGGGTGCCGGCCTCGACCAGGCGGCGCAGCACCGCGCGCTCATGGACGATCTCGGCGTAGTACTCGGCGTTGGCGGCGGTGGGGACCGACTGGACGAGGGTGTGGAGATACGAGGCGCCGCCGACGCGGGCGATCTCGCCGCGCTTGGTGAGCTCGGCGGCGACCGTGATCGGGTCGGCCGGCTCGCCCTTGGCGTAGAGGTCGAGAATGGCCTGGTAGACCGTCTCATGGGCGGGGCGGTAGAAGTCGTTGCCCTTGAGGACCTCGACGACATCGGCGATGGCGTCCTTGGACAGCAGCATGCCGCCCAGGACCGACTGCTCGGCGTCCAGGTCCTGCGGCGGAACGCGCTCGAAGCCCGCCCCCTCCCAGGCGCCCGACTCCCGGCCGCGCTCATGCTGTTCATCACGGCCACGGCCGCCTTCGCCGCGACGGAACCGGGGGGAAGGGAACCGGTCGACCGGGCCGGAGTCCGCCCAGGGGTCGTCCATGGGCTCGGGCATGCTCACCCGCCACCTCCTCCCGTCCGCGGTGCGGACCTCACCGCGCGTCTCTTTCTTACGCCACGGCTATGACAAACAGGGCGCCCAACTTCCGGTTCCGGCGCAGCGGGTTCGGTGGAATCCAGGCCGGAACAGGCAGCGGGCGCCGGACCACGGTAGGCCCCTCTCCCCCCTCAGCCAACTTGGTTATCCACAGGGTGTGTGGATGACGGGGGCCATCCTGTGGAGAAGTCCCGCGATCCTGTGCACGGGTCGGGGGACAGCGCTGTGGACAAACACACAATCACCCCAGACTTACGGCTCTGACCTGCGATTTCTTCATCCAGGGGCTGTGCAGGAGAAAAACTTCTCCACCAGGATCAAGATCACGACAAACGGCGCAGAGGAGATCGCCCCGTCACCTCGCTTGTAAGGGATGAAATTGGGTTGTGTCTCTTACCTGTGGAAGATTAGATTGCCCTCATGACTCTGGCCCCCGCGACCGAGCGGAAGACCGCCCGGCGACACGATCGCGAGATCGTCGCGCTCGCCCTCCCCGCCTTCGGCGCACTGGTGGCGGAACCCCTCTTCGTGATGGTCGACAGCGCCATCGTCGGCCACCTCGGCACCCCGCAGCTCGCCGGGCTCGGCGTCGCCGCCGCCCTTCTCACCACCGCCGTCAACATCTTCATCTTTCTCGCCTATGCCACCACGGCGGCCGTGGCCCGCCGCGTCGGCGCCGGCGATCTGGCCGGAGCGCTCCGCCAGGGTCTTGACGGCATCTGGCTCGCCCTCCTCCTCGGCGGCGCCGTCATCGCCGTCACCCTGCCCACCGCCCCGGAGCTCGTCGGCCTCTTCGGCGCCTCGGGCACCGCGACCCCCCATGCCATCACCTATCTGCGCATCAGCTCACTCGGCATCCCCGCGATGCTGGTCGTGCTCGCCGCCACGGGTGTGCTCCGCGGTCTCCAGGACACCCGGACCCCGCTGTACGTCGCCATCGGCGGTTTCATGGCCAACGGCGCCCTGAACGCCGCCCTGGTCTACGGCGCCGGACTCGGCATCGCGGGCTCCGCCTGGGGCACCGTGATCGCCCAGTGCGCCATGGCCGCCGTCTATCTCGCCGTGGTCGTACGGGGCGCCAGGCGCCATGGCGCCACGCTGCGCCCGGACCTGGCCGGGATACGAGCCTGCGCCCAGGCGGGGGTGCCGCTGCTGGTCCGCACCCTGGCCCTGCGCGCCGTCACGCTGATCGTGACCGTGCTCGCGGCCCGCCTCGGCGACGACGAGATCGCCGCCCATCAGGTCGTCCTGTCCCTGTGGACCCTGCTGGCGTTCGCCCTGGACGCCATCGCGATCGCCGGCCAGGCGATCATCGGGCGCTATCTGGGGGCGGGTGACGCCGAGGGCGCGCGCGCCGCCTGCCGCCGGATGGTCCAGTGGGGCATCGCCTCCGGGGTGGTGCTCGGGCTGCTGGTCATCGCGGCCCGCCCGCTGTTCATCCCGCTGTTCACCTCGGACCCGGCGGTACGGGACACCCTGCTGCCCGCCCTGCTGGTGACGGCCGTCATCCAGCCTGTGTCCGGGGTCGTCTTCGTCCTGGACGGGGTGCTGATGGGTGCGGGGGACGGCGCCTATCTGGCTGGGGCGATGATCGTCACCCTGGCCGTCTTCGCCCCGGTCGCGCTGCTGGTGCCCTCGCTCGGCGGCGGCCTGACGGCCCTGTGGTGGACCATGGCACTGATGATGACGGTCCGGCTGGTCACCTTGTGGCTGCGCACCCGCTCGGGCCGCTGGATCGTCACCGGCGCGGTGCGCGGCTAGGCCGCCGGCCGCAGAGATCGTTGCAGAGACTGGGCAGATGACTGAGGGCCGCGACCCCGGCGTGGGTCGCGGCCCTCAGTCGTGCTGTACAGCGAGCTCCCCCAGCTACCGCTGGAGGTGCCCCGCCAGCGATGGCTGGGAGGGGGTACCTCCCAGCGGTAGCTGGGGGAGCATCCGTCAGGCGGCGACGACCTCGACGCCCACCTTGGCGGCAACCTCGGCGTGCAGACGCACCGACACCTGGTGAGCGCCCAGGGTCTTGATCGGGGCGGCCACCTCGATCCGGCGCTTGTCCACCTCGGGGCCACCCGCGTCCTTGATCGCCGAAGCGATGTCGGCCGGGGTGACGGAGCCGAACAGACGGCCGGCGTCACCGGCGCGGGTCTTCAGGCGCACCTTGACGCCCTCGAGCTGCGACTTGACCTCGTTGGCCTGCTCGATCGTGGCGATCTCGCGGATGCGACGACCGCGGCGGATCTGCTCGACGTCCTTCTCGCCACCCTTGGTCCAGCGGATCGCCAGACCACGGGGGACCAGGTAGTTACGGGCGTAACCGTCCTTGACGTCCACGACGTCGCCGGCGGTGCCGAGGCCGGAGACCTCGTGGGTGAGGATGATCTTCATGACTCGGTCACCCTTCCCTTATCGCGCGGTGGAGGTGTAGGGCAGCAGCGCCATCTCACGGCTGTTCTTCACGGCCGTGGCGACGTCACGCTGGTGCTGGGTGCAGTTGCCGGTGACCCGGCGGGCACGGATCTTGCCGCGGTCGGAAATGAACTTCCGCAGCAGGTTCGTGTCCTTGTAGTCGACGTAGGAGATCTTCTCCTTGCAGAACACGCAAACCTTCTTCTTAGGCTTGCGAGCAGGCGGCTTCGCCATTGTCTCTCTCCAGTGTGATCAAGAAGTTTGTGCTGGTCGCCCTGACCAGACCGGGCACCGTTTCACGTGAAACAGCGGTTTCACGTGAAACAGCGCATACGGGCCTAGAAGGGCGGCTCGTCCGAGTAGCCGCCGCCGGAGTTGCCGGAGCCGCCGCCCCAGCCACCGCCGCCACCGCCCTGCTGGCCGCCGGCGGGGGCGCTGGTCGCCCACGGGTCGTCGGCCGGAGCACCGCCGCCGCCCTGCTGACCGCCGCCGGGGCCGCCGCCCCAGCCACCGCCACCGCCGCCGCCCTGCTGGCCACCGCCGTATCCACCCTGGCCGCCGCGGCCGGTGGTCTTGGTGACCTTCGCCGTGGCGTTACGCAGGCTGGCGCCGACTTCTTCGACATCCAGCTCGTAGACCGTGCGCTTGACCCCTTCGCGATCCTCGTAGGACCGCTGCTTCAGCCGGCCCTGCACGATGACGCGCATACCACGCTGGAGCGACTCGGCGACGTTCTCCGCGGCCTGACGCCACACCGAGCACGTGAGGAAGAGGCTCTCGCCGTCCTTCCACTCGTTGGTCTGCCGGTCGAACGTACGGGGAGTGGACGCGACACGGAACTTCGCGACCGCCGCACCGGACGGGGTGAAGCGCAGCTCGGGGTCGTCGACGAGATTGCCGACGACCGTGATGACGGTCTCGCCTGCCATTGGGGGAACCTCTCGGCGGGTACTGCTGGGCTGCTTGCTACTCGTTGCGATTCGGCCCGATGGCCGCTGAACGCTTACGCGGTCAGTGGGTCTCGGGACGGAGGACCTTGGTCCGGAGGACCGACTCGTTCAGGTTCAGCTGGCGGTCGAGCTCCTTGACGACCGCGGGCTCGGCCTGCAGGTCGATGACCGAGTAGATGCCCTCGGGCTTCTTCTTGATCTCGTACGAGAGACGACGACGGCCCCAGGTGTCGACCTTCTCGACCTTGCCGTTGCCCTCACGGACGACGGAAAGGAAGTTCTCGATCAGCGGGGAGACAGCGCGCTCCTCGAGATCGGGGTCGAGGATGACCATCACCTCGTAGTGACGCATGTGGAACCCACCTCCTTTGGACTCAGCGGCCACGGTCGATCCGTGGCAGGAGGGTCGTGATGCGTACCGCTTCGGTGTCTGCGCAGACACCACCGCGGACGGTACACACTACCCGCCGACCGCCGCCGGGTTGAAATCCGGCCGCCTGCCGCCGCAATCTGTACACATCGGGTGTGAGCGGCGTTACAGTTTTCGCCGCTTTGCCATATGCGCCTATACGGAGGTGCCCCATGGCACAGGCAGCACGACCGCACCACGGACTCCTCTCCTTCCTCGACACCGACGGCAAGCCCCATCCCGTCGAGAACTCCTTCGCCGCGGCGACCCTGCTGATCGGCGTGATCGCGTTCATCACCGCTCATTTCCCCCATCTCCACCTGGTCAGCTCGTGGATGGGCCTGGCCGGCATCATCACCGGACTGTGGGGACAGCTGATCTCCGCGACCACCGGGGAGCGCTTCCTGCTGATCATCGGGCTCGGCGCGGCAGGCGTCGGTTTCTATCTCGGTATGGCACACGGCGGCCTCTTCGGCGGTGTGCTGGGCTGAGCTCAGGCCGGGTCCCTTGCCCCCGGGCCCAAACGGGGCGCTCCCTTGTCGCAGTAGGCTTCGGCGCGAGAGCCGGAGCCCCGACCATGGGGACAAACCTGCCGAGGAGCGCCCCGCATGAGCCTGACCCTGAGGACGATCAGCCGAGAGCAGCATCTGGCGTACATCCAGAGCCTGCCCGCGGCCAGCCACATGCAGGTCCCGGCATGGGCGGACGTCAAGACGGAGTGGCGCTCGGAGAGCCTCGGCTGGTTCGACGCCAGCGGCCAGCTGGTGGGCGTCGGCCTCGTCCTCTATCGGCAGCTGCCCAAGATCAAGCGCTATCTCGCCTATCTGCCCGAGGGCCCGGTCATCAACTGGTACTCGCCGCACCTCGAGGACTGGCTGCGCCCGATGCTCGCGCACCTCAAGCAGCAGGGCGCCTTCTCGGTCAAGATGGGCCCGCCGGTCATCATCCGCCGCTGGGACGCCGCCGCGATCAAGTCCGGCATCCAGAACCCGGATGTCAAGCGGCTGCGCGATATCGAGGCCACCTTCATCGAGCCGCGGGCCTTCGAGGTCTCCGACCGGCTGCGCCGCATGGGCTGGCAGCAGGGCGAGGACGGCGGGGCCGGCTTCGGTGACGTCCAGCCCCGCTACGTCTTCCAGGTGCCCCTGGAGAACCGCTCCCTGGAAGATGTCCACAAGGGCTTCAACCAGCTGTGGCGGCGCAACATCAAGAAGGCCGAGAAGGCCGGCGTCGAGGTCGTCCAGGGCCAGTACGAGCATCTGGCGGAGTGGCAGCGGCTGTACGAGATCACCGCGGAGCGCGACCACTTCCGCCCCCGCCCGCTCAGCTACTTCCAGCGCATGTGGCAGGCCCTCAACAGCGAGGACCCCAACCGGATGCGGCTGTACTTCGCCATTCACGAGGGCGAGGCCGTCGCCGCCGCCACCATGCTGATCGTCGGCGGCCATGTCTGGTACTCCTACGGCGCCTCCGCCAACCACAAGCGCGAGGTCCGGCCCTCGAACGCGATGCAGTGGCGCATGCTGCGCGACGCCTACGCGCTGGGCGCCACCGTCTACGACCTGCGGGGCATCAGCGACTCGCTGGACGAGAACGACCACCTTTTCGGCCTCATCCAGTTCAAGGTGGGCACCGGCGGTCAGGCGGCCGAATACCTCGGCGAGTGGGACTTCCCCCTCAACAAGCTGCTGCACAAGGCGCTGGACATCTACATGTCGCGACGCTGACTTTCCCGATTTCTCGACTCTCCACCTACGCTGCATACCTCCAATACACCGCGGCCACGAGAAAGGTTCCGGGACCGGCCAATGGCGCTCACCCTCTACGTCGACACCGCGCGCTGGCGGGCGCACCAGCACATGGTGATCCAGCAGTTCCCCGGCATAGTCCCGGTCTGCAAAGGCAACGGGTACGGCTTCGGCCATGAGCGGCTGGCCGAGGAAGCCAGCCGCATCGGCTCCGACATCCTCGCGGTGGGCACCACATACGAGGCCGCCCGGATGAAGGATTACTTCAGCGGCGACCTGCTGGTGCTCACCCCCTTCCGCCGTGGCGAGGAGCCCGTACCGCTGCCGGACCGGGTGATCCGCTCGGTCTCGTCGGTCGACGGGGTGTACGGCCTGGTGAACGCGCGCGTGGTCATCGAGGTCATGAGCAGCATGAAGCGCCATGGCGTCTCGGAGGCGGACCTTCCGAAGCTGCACGCCGCGATAGAGAACGTCCGGCTGGAGGGCTTCGCCATCCACCTCCCCCTGGACCGCACCGACGGGCTGGACGGGGTCGAGGAGGTCATCGCCTGGATGGACCGGCTGCGCGCCGCCCGGCTGCCGCTGCACACCATGTTCGTCAGCCACCTCAAGTCCGAGGAGCTGGCCCGTCTGCAGCAGCAGTTCCCGCAGACCCGGTTCCGCGCCCGCATCGGCACCCGGCTGTGGCTCGGCGACCACGACTCGACCCAGTACCGGGGCGCGGTGCTCGACGTCACCCGGGTCGCCAAGGGCGACCGCTTCGGCTACCGCCAGCAGAAGACGGCCTCCGACGGCTATCTGGTGGTCGTGGCGGGCGGCACCTCCCACGGCGTCGGGCTGGAGGCCCCCAAGGCCCTGCACGGCATGATGCCGCGGGCCAAGGGCGTCGCCCGCGCCGGGCTCGCGACCGTCAACCGCAACCTCTCGCCGTTCGTGTGGGCGGGCAAGCAGCGGTGGTTCGCCGAGCCGCCGCATATGCAGGTGTCCATCCTGTTCGTACCGGGCGATGTGGCGCCCCCGCAGGTGGGCGACGAACTGGTGGCCCACCTGCGGCACACCACGACCCAGTTCGACCGGCTGGTCGACCGCTGAGCCACCCGGCCACAGCCCCACACTCAGCACAGCCGCAAAGGGCCCGAAGCCACGCGACGATCGCGGCTTCGGGCCCTTCGCGGTTCTCGTCCCGTCCGGCGGGAGCTCACTCGCGTCTGACGCCCCACTCCACCCGCGCCGGCCCCTCGTACGCCGCCGCATGCCGCGCCTCCCCGAGGACGAACGCGTCCGGGGCCCGGTCCAGCACGCCGCCCGATGGGTCGTCCGACCCGTCCCGGCGCACCACGTCCCGCTCGGGCACCAGCGCATCCCGCACGACCAGGGCGCACAGGTACAGCGTTCCCAGGACGTGGGCGATCACCGCCAGCTGGTACCCCTCAGGCGGCAGCCCACGGTGCTGGTCGCCGCTGCCCGTGTACGCGAGGTACATCCAGATCCCGAGGAAATACATCACCTCGCACGCCTGCCACACCAGGAAGTCGCGCCACCGCGGCCGGGCCAGGGCCGCCAGCGGGATCAGCCACAGCACGTACTGCGGCGAATAGACCTTGTTGGTGATCACGAAGGCGGCGACGATCAGGAACGCGATCTGCGCCAGGCGCGGACGCCGCGGCGCGCACAGGACGAGCGCTGCGATGCCGGCGCAGGCCAGCACCATCAGCAGCGTGGCGTACACATTGACGTTGTCGAGCGGGTCCCCGGTGCGCTGGGAGACGACCAGCCAGATGGAGCCGAAGTCGACGGGCCGGTCCCGGCTGAAGGTGTAGAAGGTGAGCCAGCCCTCGCGGATGTGCAGCCCCCCGCGACTGCTGATCATCACCGGCACGTTCACGACGAGCCAGGCCCCCAGCGCCCCGCCCAGCGCCGTCCCGAAGGCGCGCAGCCGGCCGGCCCGCAGGCACAGCACCAGCAGCGCCCCGAGCAGCAGCACCGGATAGAACTTCGCGGCCGTCGCCAGCCCCAGCAGGATGCCCGCCGCCAGCGGACGGCTGCGCGACCACATCAGGATGCCGGCGGACGTGAGCGCGACCGCGAAGAGATCCCAGTTGACGGTCGCGGTGAGCGCGAAGGCGGGGGCGAGGGCGACCAGCAGGGCGTCCCAGGGGCGGCGGCGGTGCGTACGAGAGACACAGACGGCGACGACCGCAGCGCAGACCATGAGCATGCCCGCGTTGACCATCCAGTAGATCTGCTCCTGGTGCTGGAGGGATCCGCTGTGCGGGGTGAGCCGGGCGGCGACCTCCATGAAGAGACCGGTGAGGACCGGGTACTCCAGGTAGTCCATCCCGTCCGCGGCGCCCGGTATGCGGTCGAAGTACGGAACGACGTTCTCCGCGAAGCCGCGGCCCGCGTACAGGTGCGGCATATCGGAGTAGCAGGCGTGGGTGTACTGGGCGGTGGCTTCGTAGAACCAGCCGCCGTTGTAACAGGGCACCTTCTGCACCATGCCGAGGGCAAACATCCCAATGGCGACGAGCGCGATGATCCGCACCGGCGTCCACCAGCTGACCCCGAGCAGCGCCCGGCGCCCGGCCGGCCCGCCGATCAGCTCGCTGCCGGCCGCCGCCACCGCGTCTTCGGCGGTCGGCCGTACGGGCTCGGCCCCCGGGTCCCTGCGCACGCTCGTCATGGACCCATCCTGCCGTACGAGCCGGGCGAAGGCCGTGAGGCCCGCCCCCAGAGCCCCGGACGGCAAAGGGGTCCATAGAAGGGCCGGAGGAGGGCCGGGGAGGGCCCTGGAGACCCCCTGAGAAGGCCCATGCGGGCCAAGACCCGGAGAACAACGGCGGCGGCCGCGCCGGAGCGAGTGACGCTC
>NZ_JBHWES010000104.1:0-29788 GCF_042734105.1 Streptomyces sp. NPDC059679
ACCAGATGCCGTGGCCGGGGATGCCGGCGACGACGTCGACTCCGTAATTGCGCAGGGTCCGCGCGACGATCTGGCCTCCGGTGAGGACAGGCATGGGGTGCTCCCAGTCGGGTCGGTTCGGGTGGTGGGGTCAGGCGTCGCGGCGGGCGGCCCAGGCGAAGCCCTGCTGGCAGAGCCGGGTGACGTCCGGGTTCTGCAGGTCGTCGAGGTCGTGTCCGACTGCGCTGTAGAAGACCCGGCCCTGACCCCAGGTGCGGGTCCATGCCTGCGGGACGGTCCGGCCCTCCAGCCAGGGCAGGTGCTCGCCGGTGAAGGTGGTCTCCGCGAGGACGTGGTTGTTGGGGTCGACGGACATGTAGTACTGCTCGGAGGCGACTTGGAAGTCCTTCACGCCGTCCGTGATCGGGTGGCCGGTGTCCGTGATGGTCACCTGGTAGGGGTACTTCACGCCTTCGCCCGCGGGGTGTTCGAGAAAGCTGCCGCCGATCAGCCAGTGGTACTTCAGGCTCATCCGGAACGCGGCGGCCGCGCCGTGCCAGGCGGCGATCCCGGCGCCGGCCTCCACCGCCCCCAGCAGACTCGCCTCCTGGGCGGCTGTCAGCCCCTCGGACAGGAGAGCGTTGTTCCAGTTGAGGGCGATGAGGTCGTAGCCGGTGAGGTCGGCGTCGAGCGCGAAGATGTCGTTGGCCTCATCGACGTCGAAGCCCAGGTCCCTGAAGATCGGCAGGGCCCATTCCTCGGCGACCTGGTAGGGCTTGTGCCCCGGCCAGCCTCCGTACAGGTACAGAACGCGGGTCATGCGATGTTTCCTCCGGTCGTGGATGCGAGGGCCGCGGCGCGGGTGCGCAGTTGCTCGGCGATCTCCAGGGCGTCGCCTTCCGGCGCGGTGGACTTCCGCTCGGGCTTCGCGGCCAGCAAGTAGACGAGGCCCACGGCCGAGACGACGAGGAAGCCGATCAGCGCGATCCACCGGTCCAGGAACGGGGTTCCGGCGTCGCCGGTGGGCCAGGCAAGCAGAACCATCCCGAGGACGCCGTAGGCCAGGGCCGCCACGTTGACCACGAATCCCCAGCGGCCGAGGGTCCAGGCTCCGGCGGGGCGCCATCCCTTCAGGCGCATCCGCAGCGCGGCGAGTACGACCATCAGGAAGGCAGCGTATCCGGCCAGCATCTGGAAGGCCACGATCTTGGTGAGCGAATCGGGCGAGTAGTACACGAACACGAAGATCACCAGTGGAACGACGTTCACGGCCAGCAGTGCGTTCAGGGGGACACGGTGCTTGCGGGAGATCTGCGAGAAGACCTGGGAGCCCGGGAACATGTCGTCGCGGGCGAAGGAGAAGACGATCCGGCTCGCAGCGGCCTGCTGGCTCATGACGCCCGCGATGAAAGAGGTGATGGTGACCATGAGCACCGCCTTCGTGCCCACGGTGCCGACCGAGCTCTGCAGGATCGAGGGGATCGGGTTGGCGTCCTTGCCCGAGAGGATCGAGGGCAGGTCGGGGGCGGCGAGCGCGTAGCCGACGAACGCGAGGAGCGCGGCCGCTCCGCCGACGGCCACGGTCAGCTGCATGGCGCGGGGGATGCTGCGGGAGGGGTTGGGGACCTCTTCGGCGATCTCGCCGCATGCCTCGAAGCCGTAGAAGAGGAACAGCCCGACGAGTGAGGCGGCGATGAAGGCCATGAAGTAGTTGTCGTGGGTGGAGCTGCTGGTCTCGAAGAAGATCGAGACGGAGTTGCGCCGCTCGAAGATCAGCAGGTACAGGCCCACGAGAACGATGCCGATCAGTTCCGCGGCGAGCCCGATCTTGGAGATCAGGGCCAGTGTCCTGGTGCCGAAGCAGTTGCAGACCAGACAGACGACGGCCATGCCGATCGCGATCCAGAGGCGCTCGGCGGGGGTGGAGGTGATGCCCGGCTCGTCGGCGGTCCCGGCGAAGAGGCTGGCCACGAAGTCCGAGCTGAACAGCGCGGTGCTGGTGATGCCGATGGTGATGCAGCAGATGTAGGTCCACGCGTTGAACCAGGCGTAGCGCCCGTTCCAGAGCCTTCGGACCCACTGGTAGAGCCCGCCGGCGAGCGGGAACTGCGAGACGACCTCCCCGAAGACCAGTGCGACGAGGAACTGGCCGGCTCCGACGATGGCTATCCAGAAGATGGACGGCCCGCCGGCGGTCGCCAGACCGAGTGCGAAGAGGGACACGACGCCCACGAGGGGCGAGAGGTACACGAAGCCGAGGGCGAAGTTCGCCCACAGGCTGACCTTGCGGTCGAACTTCTGCTCATAGCCCAGCGCGGCGAGCAGTTCCGCGTCCTCGGACGAGGAGACAAGGCCTGGGGTCCCGCCCGAGGGGGGGACGCGGTTGGATCTCGGCGCCGTGCGCGCCTCGTTCTCTGTTGCTGACATGACGATCTCCGGGGGTCGAGGGGGAGGTGCTCCTTGTCGAACGGATGCCGCGCCGCGCCTGCGGTCCGGCGTAAGCCCTGGTCCGTCATCGCGGGTCAGGCCTGGTCGAAGGCGTAATCGGCCCAGCCCAGCGGGGCCGATCCGAAGCGCGCGGCGCGGACGTCACCCGAGCGCGCGTGTCCCTCGAAGTTCTCGCTACGGGACGCCCTGCCGCATATCTCGCCGAGCCGGGCACTGGACCCGGCGTCCCTGATCTCCTGGTAGGTCACCGTCTTGAGGTACTTGCCGACCCAGAGACCGCCGGTGTAGCGGGCCGCCCCCAGGGTGGGCAGTACGTGATTGGTGCCGATGACTTTGTCACCGTATGCGACACATGTCTTGTCACCAAGGAAGAGGGCGCCATAGTTGCGCATCCGGTGCAGGGCCTCGCGGGGCTCGGCCGTGAGGATCTGGACGTGCTCACTGGCGTACTGGTCGGCGAGTTCGTAGGCGGTGGTGAGGGTGGGAACCACGATGACCTCGCCGTGGTCGCGCCAGGCCCGCCCGGCGACCTCGCCGGTGGGCAGGTCCGGCAGCAGCTTCTCCACCCAGGCGATGGTTCGCGTGGCCACGTCCTCGGAGGTGGTGATGAGGACCGCGGGAGAGTCCGGCCCGTGCTCGGCCTGGGACAGCAGGTCGGTGGCCACCACGAACGGGTCGGCGGTGTGGTCTGCGACGATCAGTACTTCCGTGGGGCCGGCGAACAGGTCGATCCCGACCTCACCGAAGAGCTGGCGCTTGGCTTCGGCCACGTAGGCGTTGCCGGGGCCGGCGAGCATGTCGACCGAGTCGATCGTCTCGGTGCCCAAGGCCAGGGCCGTGACGGCCTGGACACCGCCCATGACGTAGATCTCGTCCGCGCCGGCCAGGTGCATCGCGGCGATGCTGACGGGCGGCGGGGCGCCGCGGTCCGGCGGGGTCGTCGCGGCGACCCGCTCCACACCGGCGACCTTGGCCGTCAGGACGGTCATATGGGCCGACGCGGTGAGCGGATAGCGGCCGCCGGGCACATACGCGCCGGACGCACCGACGGGGATGTTGCGCTGGCCCAGGAACACCCCGGGCAGGGTCTCGACCTCGAAGTCGGTGAGCGAGTCCCGCTGCGCCTGGGCGAAGCCGCGGACTTGCTGCTGGACGAACCGCAGATCGTCGAGGACCGTCTCAGGGACGGAGGAGACCACAGCGACGATCTCGTCGGGGCCCAGCCGGAAGGACGGCGGACTCCACTGGTCGAACTTCTGCGACCAGCGGCGCACGGCGGCATCGCCGTTGGCGCGCACGTCGGCGATGACCTCCGCGACGGTCTCGACGATTTCCGGACGGCTGGTCCATGTCGGCTCCGAGGCTGCCGGAGCCTTGATGATTTTGCGTGATGAGGACACTCTGCACTCCTTGCAGGTGGTCGTGCCTGCGGGCTCGACCTGAAGTCTGGGTAAACACAGGGGTGGGGCGACAGGCACAGGGTGTGCAATGTTGGCCGCAGATCCTGCACACATTGAGGTAATGCGTACATGACTGAAGTCCTGACGGTTCGCGCCGCACTGCAACTTGAGGTGTTCACCCGCACCAAGGTGCGCGTCTACGCCGGAGAGCGGAATCTCGACCGCCCCGTGCGCTGGGTGCACACCGGGGAGATCCCGGACATCCACCGCTTCCTCACGGGCCAGGAGATGCTGCTGACGGCCGGCCTCGGCATGGGCGACACGGCACTTCAGCAGCGGGCCTTCATCCGGCGGCTCGCGGACGCCCACGCGGCCGTCCTCGTCGTCGAGCTGGCCGGGCGCATGTTCGACACCATGCCGCAGGCCGCTGTCGAGGAGGCCGAGGCGGTCGGCCTGCCCTTGGTGGGACTGGCCGACGAGATCCCCTTCGTCGAGACATCGGCCCAGGTCCACGAGGTGCTGGTCGGCATGCGCGTCAAGCAGCTGATCGCCGAGGAGGCCACCAGCCAGGCGTTCATGGACCTGCTGCTGGCCGACGAGGACTACGTGGGCGTGGTCAGGGAACTGGCCCGCAAAACCGGGCGGCCCGTGGTGCTGGAGGACGTCGCCCACCAGATGCTCGCGTACGGAGGCGCCACCCCGGAGGCCGACCGGCTCGTCGACGAGTGGAGCGCGCACTCCCGGGCCATCCACGAACGCCACCACTCCCTCGTGACGCACGGCCGCGAGGTCCCCACCGCGCCGGCGGCGTCGTTCCGCGAAGTCGTGCCCTGCGCCCGCCAGCCGGTGATCCTGCGGGGCGAGTCATGGGGCTGGCTGCACCTGCTGCACGGCGGAGTGCAGCCGAGCCCGGCCGAGCTGCGCACGCTGGAGCGGGCCGCCGCGGCCGTGGCGATCACGCTGGTGAGTGAACGCGAGAGCGGCGCCCGGGCCTCCCAGCGCCAGACGGCGCTGCTGAACCGGCTGCTGCTCGGGGACATCACGGGTGAGAAGTTCGTGAGCCTCGGCCTGGCGCTCGGGCAGGATCTGCGCGGGCGGGACCTGATCGTCGTCACCGCCTGCTCGGGGGACGACGAACCGGCCGAGGACCACGCCCTGGCCCGGCTGCTGTGGGAGACGGGCCGGCCTGCCATCGTGGGCGACACCGGGGACTTCGCCATGGCGGTCGTCGGCCTGTCCGGACCCTGTGCCGCGGCCGACGTGCGCACCGTCCTGGCCGAGCACGGTCTGCGCGGCGGCATCAGCAGGGTCGTGAAGCCCGCGGCGCTGCCGCTGGCGCTGCGCCAGAGCCGAAGCGCCGCCTCTGTCGCGGCGGCGGCCACCACCGCGGAGGTGCGCCACTTCGACGACCTGGGGGCGCTGCGGCTGCTCGTGGCGCTCTCCGAGGGCCCCGAGCTCAGACGTTACGTCGAGGACGAGATGGGCCCGCTGCTGGAACACGACGCACTGGTGAAGAACCCGCTGCTGCCCACCCTGCGCACCTTCCTCGACTGCGGTGGCAACAAGGCGCGCGCGGCCGACGCACTCTTCGTCCAGCGACGCACCCTCTACCACCGCCTCGAACGGCTCTCCGAGATCCTCGGCCTCGACCTCACCCGGGTCGACAACCGGCAGCGGCTGCAACTGGCCGTACGCGGCCACGACCTGCTGCGCAGGCCGACCCTGCGACGGACGTGACCGCCTTGCGGCGTCAGCTCTTCGTCGCCTTGGCCAGGGCCGGCGCGATACGCAGAGCGTTCGCCCCGATCGTCAGGGCCGGGTTGAGGGCCGCGGAGGACGGGAAGAACGACGAATCGGCCACCCAGAGGTTCTCGATATCGTGACTGCGGCACATCGGATCGAGCACGCTCGACCCCGGGTCGTGACCGGCAGCGGCCGTTCCGCACATGTGGGAGTTGGTCTCGATACCCATCTGCTGGGTGAAGATCAGCGGATAGCCGGACTTGCGGACCGCCCTGGTCACCCGGCGCACGAGTTCGTGGTGGGGGGCGAGGTTGGTCGGGGTCCAGTCGATGATGACGCGGTCGCCATCCACCCGTACCCGGTTGTCCAGGGAGGGCAGGTCCTCGGTCGTCAGATAGATGTCGATGCTTCTGGCCGACATGAACCTCAGGGCCCAGTTCGGTGCCCACGGGCGCGCGGACTTGAGCATCGGGGCCTGGAGCTTGCCCAGCATCTGGAGGTTACCCAGCGGGAAGGGTGTTCCCGGGCCGGCTTCGTAGAAGTCGTTGATGCCGAGGGTCTTCTGCCACTTCGTGGGGTTGGTCCGCAGCGGATTGACACCGACGAAGAACGTGCTGTTGTGGACCATGTAGTTGCGGCCCAGCAGCCCGGTCGAGTTACCGAGACCGCGCGGATGCCGGTCGTCGGCCGAGCGCAGCAGCAGCGCGGCCGAGTTGACGGCACCGCCGGCCACGGCGAAGGTCTTGGCGTGGATACGGACGGTACGGCCGGCGTGCCGTGCCTCGGCGGCTACGATCTTGTGGCCGTCCGGCGAGGTGAGCAGGCGGGTGATCTGCGCACCGGTGAGGATCTTCACGCCGTCGCGCAGCGCGGGGAGCAGGATTCTGTTCTCGGCGTCGGACTTCATACCGGTCTCGTCCGGACAGCCGTCGGCCGCTGTCACCGCGGCACGGTCGGCCTGTGTCTCCACGTTCAGGGCGTTGGGCGTGTGGAACGGATGCAGGCCTTGGCCGCGTAGCGATCGGGCGAACCGCTCGATCTCCGGCTCATGGTCGAGTGCGGGACAGGGGTACGGCTTGGAGCGCGGCGGCTCGGTCGGGTCCTCGCCGGTCTGCCCGTGCACCTGGAGCAAACCCTCGATGGTGTTGTAGAAGGGCTCCAGGTCGTCGTAGGTGAACGGCCAGGCGCGCGAGACGCCCTCCTGGTGTTCCACCTCGGTGAAATCGCTGCATCGGAACCGGGGCAGCATGGCGCCGTAGAAACGGGTGTTTCCACCCACCCAGTAGTACACACCCGGCGCGAACGGCTTGCCGGAGCCGCCGTCGTACCAATAACCGGCGTTCTTGTACCGGCCCCGGATGTACATCTCGGACGGCTGGGAGTTCTCGGGCTCACGCGGAAGGAAATTGCCCCGTTCCACGACGAGTACCTCAACGCCGGAGTCCTTCAGTGCCCAGGCCAGAGCGGAACCGCCCATGCCGGAGCCGATGATCAGGACATCAGTGCTGATCTCTGCGGCGGCACCTACTGAGACGAGGGCATCAGGCCGAAGCTCCGGAGGTGTGTAGTCCTTTCGGACCGGGCTGGACATGAAACAGAACTCCCTAACATACGTTGTGTGCGCTGAGCCGTTTGTCGAAGTTGGCCGGCGGGTTCCACGCCCATCCGTGGCGCGGCGGCCGCGCTGACCGTCCACCGTGCGTCCTGCACACGCGAACGCTGCGGCGGCCCTGCGTGGCACGACTGCAACGATCACCGGGACGTATCGGAATCTCCGCGAGCGGGTAATTCTGGCGGACCAGATTACCCATGGATCAGCCCCCTCTCAAGGCTTATGAGGGGATTCCATAAATGCTTTCAGCCTGTCGACGTCCGAATGAATGAGGCGGCCTTTTCTCCAATCATGATGGCTGGAGCATTTGTGTTTCCGGTGACGAGTGTCGGCATGATCGATGTGTCTGCCACGCGGACGTTCTCGAGCCCGTACACACGAAGTTCATGGTCGACGACCTTGCCCATCATGCAGGTGCCGGACGGGTGGTAGAAAGAGAACGATTGAGTGCGAATGAAGTCGTCGATATCCTGGTCGCTGTCCGACACCGGGGCGAGTCCGGCGTTGGCGGCCGCCCGCAGGTCCGATTCCAGCATGGCTGTCAGCCGCGGTTCACGGGCGATGCGCATGCACAGACGGACGCCCTCTCGCAGCCGCCGGCGGTCGTCAGCGTCGTCTAGGTAATTGTGAAAGATGCGCGGCTTGGCGTAGGGGTGGGAATGCCGCAGCCGCACCGAGCCGCGGCTCGCAGGCCGTGCGACGTAAGGACCGAATGACATTCCAGGCTCGAGTGGCGCGGCAAGACCTTCGTCACGGACGATGCCCAGTGCTGCATGAACTTGGATGTCAGGGGCGGGGACATCGTCGCTGGAGCTGAAGAAGCCGCCGACCTCGTTCCAGGCCATCGGGCCGGTACCGTGCCGGCGCAAGAGTTGTTCTTCCCGCGAGGTGTCCGGTCCCAGGATCGGCTCGGTTCGGCTGAAGAAGCTGATGAAGCACCCGGTGTGATCCTGCATGTTCCTGCCGACATCAGGCAGGTTGTGCAGGGGGGTGATTCCCCCTGCGGAGAGTTCGTCGGCTGGCCCAACGCCGGACTGGAGTAGCAGGTGGGGCGAGTTGTAGGCCCCGAGGGACAGCACGATTTCACGGTTGACGCGGATGGTCCGGACGGTTCCCAGGTGGTCGACTTCCAGGCCGACCGCCTGGCTGCCATCGAAACAGATGCGCAGAGCGGTCGTCGAGGGCAGAACGGTGAGGTTTGCACGACCTGCGGCCGGCTCCAGGAACGCTGCGGCGCTGCTGCAGCGCAGGCCGTTTCGCTGCGTGACCTGGTGGTAGCCAACGCCCTCCTGCTCGGGTCCGTTGAAGTCCGGGTTGTGTTTGTGCCCCGCATCCTGAGCCGCCTCGACCCATGCCGTCAGAAGAGGATGAACCGAAATGGGGTCGCTGACCGCGAGGGGGCCACCGACACCGTGGAAGTCGTCGGCTCCGCGCTCGTTGTCCTCGGACTTCTTGAAGAACGGCAGGACATCGTCATAGCCCCAGCCCGGGTTGCCGAGTCGCTCCCATGTGTCGTAGTCATGGCGGTGACCGCGAACGTAGAGCATCGTGTTCATCGAGCTGGTTCCGCCGATCACCCGGCCGCGGGGCAGGTAGGCTCGGCGCCCTCCGAGCCGGGGCTCGGGTTCCGTCTCGAAGTCCCAGTCGAATGCGGTCTTGAGCTGCTGCGAGAAAAGCGCGGGGATCTCGAAGAGGCGGCCTCGGGCGGGCGGCCCTGCTTCAATCAGCGCGACCGTGACGTTCGGATCCTCGGACAGGCGGGCCGCAACCGTGCAGCCGGCCGAGCCGGCCCCGACGACGATGTAGTCATACGATTCCGCGTTCATACCGCCTCCATGGAAATCCAGTCTCGACGACCTGCGTCATCGCCATCCGCGTGCTGGGAAGAAACGAGTGTTCGGGTGGGGAGCTGGGAGTCGGGCCGGAGCGGCCTTGCCCTGCACTGGTTCCTGAAGAGGCTAGAAGGTCAGACATACTCAGCACATGCACGGGGTGGGCAATATTCACCCGCGTGAGTACACACTGTGAGGCACGTTGCGAATCGTGGCCGCACCTGTGAAGAAGACGAGGCACGCAGCCAAGAGCAGCAAGAGGTTCGCCCGCCCCTTGCCCGAGTGGCACTGCCCCACGCCGAGCCAACCGCCCGTAGACACCGACCCCTGAAGGGTGTCTTTATTGCCGTACGGTGGTTGACCTGGGGCTTTGCGATCGCCTGAGTGTGGGCATGATCAACGATTGTGGGTCTGCGACTGCTCTACCTGATCTTCTGTCGGCTACTGGGCTGGTTGCTCTTGCTGGGGCGATCGACCGCCGCGAACAATGCCGAGATCCTCGTGCTTCGTCATGAGGTCGCTGTGCTGCGCCGGCAGATCAAGCGTCCGCGGCTCTCATGGGCTGATCGTGCCGTGCTCTCCGCTCTCGCCCGCGGGCTACCGACCGCCTTGCGTCGTCACCGGCTGGTCGCCCCGGGCACGCTGCTGACCTGGCACCGTCGTCTGGTGCGCTGGAAGTGGCGCCAAGCACCGGTCAGACCCGGTCGTCCACCGTTGCCGGAAGAGACGGTTGCGCTCATCCAGCGCCTGGCAAGGGAGAATCTGACCTGGGGGTACGTCAGGATCCAGGGTTGCTCTTGCCGAATAACTTGTCCGTGCAGGTCACGCGGTATGTCTGTATTCGTGGAGGATGCCGCCAAAGCGGTCGTGGCGTCGTATGTCGAGGTCGTTTAGCTTGTCGGGATCGTCGATTGGTGTGGGCAGTGGGCGTAGCGGTCGGGCGTTCGCGATGCCCTGGTGCGGTCGGTGGAAGTTGTAGAACTGCTCGAACTCTCCTAGGGCGTGGAGGAGGTGGCGCTGGTTCCAGATCAAGGTCCGGTCCAGGAGCTCGTGTCTGCAGGTCTGCACCCACCTTTCCATGATCGAGTTCATTCTCGGCATCTGGATGCCGGTGAGGACAATTTCGATCCCCGTGTCCTTGAGGACGGCGTCGAACAGGGCGGGGAACTTCCCGTCCCTGTCTCTGATGATGAATCGTGCCCGGCAGCCTACGTCCTCGAGATCCATGACCAGGTTCCTCGCCGCTTGGGTTACCCAGGATGTGGTCGGATGTGCGGTGGCGCCCAGGACCCGGATGCGGCGACTGCTGTGCTCGATCACCGCGAGTACGTACATCCGCACGCCGGACAAGGTGACCGCCTCAAAGAAGTCACACGCCAGGAGGGCCTCCGCTTGGGAGCGCAGGAAGTCGGCCCACGTGCTGGAGCTCCTGTCAGGCGCCGGATCGATGCCGGCATCCTTCAGGATCTTCCAGACAGTCGAGGCGGCCACCTTCACTCCCAGCACGAGCAGCTCGCCGTGAAGGCGCCTGCAGCCCCAGCTTGGGTTCGCCCTGGCCAGACGCAGCACCAGAATCCGGATGGGCCGTGCTGTACGAGGTCGACCGGGTCGCTTGGGCCGCGATAAGGCGGCATGACGGCGCCTGGACAGGTCGCGGTGCCAGCGCAGCACCGTGTCAGGACGCACGAGCAGCCGCACACGCCGCAGAACCGGCAACGGCAGCCGGTGCAGCAGCGCCGCCAGGAAAGCCCGGTCGCCCGGGGTGAACCGTACTCGGGCACCACCGAGTTGGCGTTCGAGCACCGTGATCTGATGGCGGAGGGCCAAGATCTCCGCATCCTTGTCCCGGTCGCTCATCGGCAGCAGACGCAGCAGCGCGAACGCGTTGGTCACCCCCAGGTAAACCAGTCGCAGCAGCACGGTCGATCATCATGACGCGCCGACTACCGGCTACGCGAGAGCACCGACTCGAGCGACGAGGCCGACGACCGCCAGCCCGGGTGCAGGCTTCCGACCAGGGCGGATGACATTCTCGGCAAGCGCAACGCTCCCTCGCGGATCCGGCCAACGGGCCGTGGCCAGGGCGGCGGACGAGCGACGGGAGCGCTTGTGCCTACCCCTCGCCTTCGGTCCGTTGCCGACCGCAGGACACCCGGTCCGCCCAGCGGGCATGGGACGGACAAGTAGCACGCCCCAGCAGGCTGCGCTGGGCGGCGCGACCGGTGGCGGTCGCCGCTCGCTCACCCAGCCGCGACGACGGCCAGGCATCCGCTGTCGCCGGACGCGGGCCATACGGACGCCGTCCGTGGATGAGAAAAACCACGCCGATACCCAGGTACCGATGTCGGACAGCCAGCGGATCGACGTTGTCTGCGGGCCCTCACCCGCACGCCTCCTACCAGCGGCCCACTCGCAGCTGAACTCCGGTCGCCGATCACTGCACGTCATCGGCGGCCAGGCCATTCTCGTTCGACCCGGCCCAGGGACCGGCGCTCGTGGTTCCCGACCTGCCAGGCCATGTACGACACGCTCATCCTGCGTCGGCCTGACGGGAAGCTGGTTCCGATGCCCGCCAGTAAGTGGGCGTACGACAAGGCCCGCACAGCCTTGACCGTCGACCTGAGCAGGGCGTCACTTTCAGCGACGGCGCCGCATTCGACGCCGCCGCGACCAAGACGAACCTCGACCACTTCCGCACCGGCTCCGGCCCGCAGGGCGACACCCTCCCCGACGTCACTGGACGGCGGCCACGACTGCGATCGGTACCCACGGGTGTGGTCAGGCGGACCCACAGCGGTCCGCTGCCGCCTCTGGCGTGACTCGGTCGGGTCTCCGCGCCGCGATCAAATTCACCACGCGGCGGGAGCGCCAGCCCTGCGGCTCACGGTCCCTCCTGCGATCAGGCGCTCCGCGTCCAGGAACCGAGAGCCATGAGTGTTTTGGTCCCGGTTACCTGACCGGCGCGACGCAGGCTGTCGATGACCTGTTGGAGATGCTCGATGTCGCGGACGCGGACGTGCACCAGGGCGTCCGGATCGCCGGCGATGGTGAAGACGGCTTGGACCTCGGGGACCTTGTAGGCGGTGCGGACGATCTCCCCAACCGGTGTGGTTCCGGTGTAGGACAGCTCCACGAAGGCCTCGATGCCCCAGCCGAGCTTGGTGTGGTCGACCTGCACGGTGAAGCCGGTGATCACGCCACTCTCCCGCAGCCGGTCCACACGGCGTTTGACCGCGGCAACCGACAGTCCCACGTCGATCGCCATGTCCGAGAAGGTGCGCCGCCCGTCTTCGTGGAGCATGCGCAGCAGCTGGCGGTCGACGTCGTCGATCTCTGTCATCAGTACCTCCATCACACCCAGCGGGTGACAATAAAATGCATCCACAAGCGTCATCTGTTCAAATTCTTTGCTTCTAGCCCGCAATTTCTCACAAGTTACTTGTGTCGCACGGTGGGATGTTGTTGTCCTTGGCGCCCGGACCCATGATCTCGAGGAGGCGCGCATGAGCACCGATCCTGCCGCGGTATCGCTTGACGACAAGTACACGGCCCGCAGCGGCCGGGTACTGATCTCAGGCATCCAGGCCCTGGTGCGACTGACCCTCGAACAGCGCCGCCTCGACGAAGCACGCGGCCTGAACACCCGTGCTTTCGTGACCGGCTACCAGGGCTCACCGCTGGGCGGGGTCGATATGGAGATGGACAGGGCGCGCCGCTTCCTCGACCCCGGCGGCGTGGTGTTCCGGCCAGGTCTGAACGAAGAGCTGGCCGCGACGGCGGTGGCCGGGACACAGGTACTCGGGCAGGTCCCCGGACGCCGTCACGACGGGGTCACCGGGTTCTGGTACGGCAAGAACCCCGGGCTGGACCGGGCAGCCGACGCGATCCGGCACTCCACCGTGGCCGGCACCGCGGCGCTCGGCGGAGCGGTGGCCTGGATCGGCGACGACCCCGGCAGCAAGTCCTCGACGGTGCCCAGTTCGTGCGAGCCGATGTGCCAGAGCCTGACCATGCCCCTGCTCACACCCGGCAATGTGGCGGAGATCATCGAGCTCGGGCTGCATGCCGTGGCTCTGTCTCGCGCCACCGGCCTGTGGACCGGCTTGAAGATCGTCGCGGACATCGCGGACGCCACCGCG
Organism: Streptomyces sp. NPDC059679; assembly: GCF_042734105.1. Taxonomy (NCBI): domain Bacteria; kingdom Bacillati; phylum Actinomycetota; class Actinomycetes; order Kitasatosporales; family Streptomycetaceae; genus Streptomyces; species Streptomyces sp. NPDC059679. The sequence goes on from NZ_JBHWES010000104.1 coordinate 13,154, forward strand.
GTCGTCGACCTCGATGCGCTGCGGCCGGACGTCCCCGCACCCCCCCGCAGCCCCCGTGGGGCTCCCCCAACCCTCGTCGGTCCCGCCTCGCTGGACGCCGAGCATGACATGCTCACCCGCCGTCTGGATCTGGCACGTGACTACGCCCGTCAGACGAATCTGAACCACATCGTCTTCAGCGCCCGGCAAGCGACCTTGGGCGTGGTGGCCTCCGGCACCTCCTACGCCGTGGTGCAACGTGCCCTCGCCGACCTCGGTATCGACGAGTCCGCCCTGGAGGATCTGGGCGTCCGTCTGATCCGCCTGGCGATGCCGTTCCCCCTGTCGGCAGAGGAACTGGTGGCCATGACCGGCGACCTCGACCAGGTTCTCGTCGTCGAGGACAAGGTGCCTTTCATCGAAGGCCACCTCAAGGAAGCCCTCTACGGCACGACCGGCGCGCCCACCGTGGTGGGCCGTCGCGGTGAGAACGGCCGCCCGCTGCTGACCGCCCGCGGCACACTGGGCGCCGAAGACGTGGCCAAGGCGCTGGCCACGCGGATCGGGCCCGACCGCCTGCCGCACACCGCTTCCGTTCAGCTGACCGCCATGAAGCCGCCAGCCCCGGCCCGTATCGCGGTGCCGACCGTTTCAGCGCGCACGCCGTACTTCTGCTCGGGATGTCCGCACAGCGCCTCCACCCGTGCCGACGACGACACCCTGGTCGGAGTGGGCATCGGCTGCCACGTCATGATCGCGTTGGATGGCGCGGGGCGAGGCAACCAGGTCGGGCTGACCCAAATGGGAGGGGAGGGTGCCCAGTGGATCGGCCTCGCTCCCTTCACCGAGGACCGGCACTTCGTGCAGAACCTCGGTGACGGTACCTTCCACCACTCCGGGTCGCTCGCCATTCGCGCGGCGGTAGCCGCGGGCGTCACGATGACCTACAAGCTGCTCTACAACGACGCCGTCGCCATGACTGGGGGCCAGCGCCCCGAAGGGCGCCTGGACGTGCCGACCCTGACCCGCTGGCTCGCCCTCGAGGGCGTACGGAAGGTCGTCGTGACCACCGCCGAGCCGGCCGACTACCGTGGTATACGCCTTGATCCGATCGCCACCGTGCGACACCGCGACGACCTGCCCGAAGCCGAGAAGGAACTGGCCGCCGTCGAGGGCGTGACCGTGCTCATCCATGACGACCGGTGCGCCGCGGAGGAACGCAGGCTGCGCAAGCGCGGCAAACTCCCCACCCCCGCCGAGAAGGTGGTCATCAACCAGCGGGTCTGCGAGGGCTGCGGTGACTGCGGCGACGTGTCCACATGTCTGTCGGTGCAGCCCGTCGCCACCGAGTTCGGCCGCAAGACCCAGATCCACCAGGCCTCCTGCAACTCGGACTTCAGCTGCCTGAAGGGCGACTGTCCCTCCTTCCTCCTCGTGGAGCCGAAGGACAAGCGGCCCTCCCGCCCCCTTCCCGAACTGCCCGTGGAACTGACCACGCCCGGCTCCGCCCTGTCCGGGAACAGCACCCTGCTGCGCATGCCCGGCATCGGCGGCACCGGCGTCGTGACCGTGTCACAGATCCTGCAGATGGCAGCCCATCTCGACGGCCGCTACGCCGCCGGACTGGAGCAGACTGGACTCGCGCAGAAGGGCGGTCCCGTCGTCAGCGACGTGCGGATCTCCTCTGACCCTGTGACCGGAGCCCTGCGGGCCTCCCACGCGACCACGGACGTGGTCATCGGCTTCGACCTGCTCGGGGCAGCCGCCGACTCCAACATGCGGGTGGCCCGCCCCGGTCACACCATTGCCGTCATCAACACCGCCATCGTGCCCACCGCCGCGATGGTCACCAACCGGGTCGTCATGCCCGGCTCCCCGGACGACGCACTGGAGCGGATCGAATCGGTAACCCGCTCCAAGGAGAACCTGTACCTCGATGCCCAGGGCCTGGCCGAATCCCTGTTCGGCGACCACATGCCGACCAACATGTTGCTCATCGGCGCCGCCTATCAGCACGGCTGCGTTCCCCTGACGGACCAGTCCATCGAAGCCGCAATCCGCCTCAACGGCGCTGCCATGGACAAGAACCTCGCCGCCTTCCGCTGGGGGCGGGCAGCGGCCCTGGACCCCGAGGCCGTACGGCGTGCCATCGCCACGCCCGCCCGGGAGGTTCTCGACATCACGCCCGAGGCACGGACCATCGCGGACGCCGCCGCGCGATCCGGGAGCCTGCGAGACGTCATAGCACTGCGCAGCGCGGACTTGATCGCCTACCAGAACAAGGCGTATGCGCGGCAATATGCCGACGAGGTGCGGCAGGTGGCCACCGTGGCCGGACAGCGGGCCGGCGACGAGACCGGCGAGCGCATCGCGATCGCCTACGCCCAGGGACTCCACAAACTCATGGCATACAAGGACGAGTACGAGGTGGCCCGGCTGCATCTGGACGCCGTGGAGCAGGCCAAGATCGAGGACGAGTTCGGTGCCGGCGCCGCCGTCTCCGTCATGCTGCACCCGCCGATACTCCGCGCCCTGGGCATGAAGCGCAAGATCCGCCTCCGGCGCACCGCGCCCGCCGCCTTCCGGACGCTCTACGCCCTGCGAGGACTGCGCGGAACCCGGATGGACCTCTTCGGATACGCGGAGGTCCGCCGCCTGGAGCGCACGCTGATCGCGGAGTACTCGCGCCTGGTCCAAGACGCTCTCGCGCACCTGACACCGGACAACGCCGCCAAGGTCGAGGACCTGGTACGGCTCACCGACGCCATCCGCGGCTACGAGGGCATCAAGCTGGCGGCCATCGCCGACTTTCGCAAGAAGGCACGCGAGGCCCTTGCCGGGCTGGACGAACCGACCGCGGTGTCCGCCTGAGCCCTTCGCTCCCTTTCACCGCCCACAGCCAGGAGCTTTCCGTCATGCCTGTCGACCGTCTGCTGCCCACGCGGGAGGCCGAGGACCTGCTCGACCTCGTCCGCGACATCGCCGACAAGGAACTCGCACCCCGTGTCGATGAACACGAGCGCACCGAAACCTACCCCGAGGGCCTGTTCGGGCTTCTGGGCCAGGCCGGGCTGCTCGGCCTGCCTTACCCGGAGGAGTTCGGCGGCGGTAACCAGCCTTACGAGGTCTACCTCCAGGTCCTCGAGGAGTTGGCAGCACACTGGGCCGCCGTCGCCGTAGCCGCCAGCGTTCATAGCCTCGCCGCCTTCCCGCTCCTGAGCGCCGGCACCTCCGCCCAGTGCCAGCGCTGGGCGGAAGACATCCTCAGCGGCTCCCTCATCGGCGGCTACAGCCTCTCCGAACCACAGGCCGGCTCCGATGCCGCGGCCCTGACCTGCCGCGCCGTGAAGGGCCCGGACGGCTACCGGATCAACGGTGCCAAAGCCTGGATCACCCACGGCGGCAAGGCGGATTTCTATGCTCTGTTCGCCCGCACCGGTCCGGGCAGCGACAGTATCTCCTGCTTCTTCGCGCCCGGACAGGCTGAGGGCCTCACCTTCGGCCGCCCCGAGGAGAAGATGGGGCTGCACGCCATCCCCACCGCGGCGGCCTTCTGGGACGACGCCCTCCTCGCCCCGGACCGGCTCATCGGCCGCGAAGGCCAGGGACTCAAGATCGCCTTCAGTGCCCTGGACTCGGGCAGACTGGGCATCGCCGCCTGCGCCACCGGGCTGGCCCAGGCCGCCTTGGACGCCGCTGTCGCCTATGCCCACGAACGCACCGCCTTCGGCCGCAAAATCATCGATCACCAGGGACTCGGCTTCCTTCTGGCCGACATGGCCGCAGCAGTCGACTCCGCGCGCGCCACCTACCTGGACGCCGCCCGCCGCCGGGACCAAGGGCGCCCGCACAGTCGCCAGGCAAGCGTCGCCAAGCTGATCGCGACCGACGCCGCCATGAAGGTCACCACGGACGCGGTCCAGGTCTTCGGCGGCTACGGATACACCCGCGACTACCCGGTCGAGCGCTACATGCGCGAGGCCAAGATCATGCAAATCTTCGAAGGAACCAATCAGATCCAGCGGCTGGTCATCTGCCGCCAGCTCGCCCACTGCCGCCGCTCGGGAGACCCTCATGCAGATCAACGGTAGTGCCGCCCTGGTGACCGGTGCCGCCTCCGGCCTGGGCGCCGCTACGGCAGCCCTCCTCGCCCAACAGGGCGCTCACGTCTACGGCCTGGACCTCGAAGCCGCCCTCCAGAACATAGGTACGCCGCCGTCCAACGTGACGCTCCTGCCCGCCGACGTCACCCGTGAAGAGCCGGTTCACGCGGCCCTGGACCGCATCCGCGCCGACGGCGCCCCGCTCCGCCTGGCCGTCAACTGCGCGGGCATCGCCCCTTCCGCGCGCGTCCTCGGACGCCGCGGCCCGCACAGCCTCAAGCTCTTCCAGACCGTGGTCAACATCAATCTCGTCGGCACGTTCAACGTCCTGCGGCTGGCGGGGGCAGCCATTGCCGAAGCCGAACCGGACGAGAACGGCCAGCGCGGCCTGATCGTCAGCACCGCCTCCATCGCCGCTTTCGAAGGGCAGGTGGGGCAGGCCGCTTACACCGCGTCCAAGGCCGGCGTCGTCGGCCTCACCCTCGTCGCCGCCCGCGACCTGGCCGACCACGGCATTCGAGTGATGACCATCGCCCCCGGCATCGTCGACACCCCCATGATGGCCAGCTTCCCCGACGAGGTCCGAACCAGTCTCGCCAAGGGTGTGCCCTTCCCGAAACGCCTGGCGGACCCCACCGAGTACGCCCGCCTGGTGACCACGCTCGCCGAGCACGATTACCTCAACGGCGAAACCGTCCGGATGGACGGGGCCCTACGCATGGCCCCTCGCTGACCGCCGCGCCCAATCCGCGCCGGGCCGGCGTCAACGGTCCCGAACCGATGCCGGCCAGCGATGCTCACGGGGCCGTCGTTCCACCTTGCAGGGAGGGCGCCCCCGGCTGGCAGCCCATTGTTTGTCGCACACACAGGAGGCACGCATATACGGCGACGCGGCGACGGTCCGCAAGATCCTCACAGAGTTGGGCGACACTTGGGCGGTAGTCGGCCTGTCCTCCAACCAGCAGCGCGCGGCCTACGGGGTCGCCGGGATTCTCCAGCGCTACGGCAAACGGGTCATACCCGTACATCCCAAAGCCGAGTCAGTGCACGGCGAGCAGGGATACCCGACACTCTCTGCAATTCCATTCGAAGTCGATGTCGTGGACGTCTTCGTCAACAGCGACCTGGCGGGCCCCGTCGCCGACGAGGCCGTCACCATCGGCGCCAAAGCCGTCTGGTTCCAGCTCGGCGTCATCGACCCGGCCGCGCACGAGCACACCCGCGCCGCCGGACTCGACATGGTCATGGACCGGTGCCCCTGCGCTTGCCGAGAATGTCATCCGCCCTGGTCGGACGCCTGCACCCGGGCTGGCGGTGGTCGGCCTCGTCGCTCTAGTCGGCGCTCTCGCGCAGCCGACAGTCCACGCGTCATGATGATCGACCGTGCTACTGCGACTGGCCTACCTGGGAGTGACCAACACGTTCGCGCTGCTGCGTCTGCTGCCGAAGAGCGACCGGGACAAAGATGCGGAGATCCTGGCCCTCCGCCATCAGATCACAGTGCTCGAACGCCAACTCGGTAGTGATCGAGCATGGTTCACGCCGAGCGATCGGGCGTTCCTGGCTGCGCTGCTGCACCGGATGCCGTTGCCCACCCTGCGGCGTGTGCGATTGCTCGTGCGTCCTGACACGGTGCTGCGCTGGCATCGCGACCTCGTCAAGCGCCGTCATGCCGCTTCATCTCGGTCCAAGCGACCCGGTCGGCCCCGTACCGTGCGCTCCATCCGGATTCTGGTATGCGCCTGGCGAGGGAGAATCCAAGCTGGGGCTACAGGCGCCTTCACGGCGAACTGCTCGTGCTGGGAGTGAAAGTGGCCGCCTCGACCGTCTGGAAGATCCTCAAGGACGCCGGCGTCGATCCGGCGCCCGGCCGGAGCTCCAGCACGTGGACCGACTTCCTGCGTTCCCAAGCCGGCGCCCTCCTGGCCTGTGACTTCCTTGAGACGGTCACCCTGTCCGGCACGCGGATGTACGTACTCGCGGTGATCGAACACAGCAGCCGTCGCATCCGGATCCTGGGCGCCACCGCACACCCGACCACCTCCTGGGTCACACAGGCGGCGAAGAACCTGGTCATGGATCTCGAGGATGTCGGATGCCGGGCACGATTCATCATCAGAGACAGGGACGGGAAGTTCCCCGCCCTGTTCGACGCTCTCCTCAAAGACACGGGCATCGAGGTCGTCCTCACCGGCATCCAGATGCCGAGAATGAACTCGATCATGGAAAGGTGGGTGCAGACCTGCAGACACGAACTCCTGGACGGGACCTTGATCTGGAACCAACGCCACCTCCTCCACGCCCTACGGGAGTTCGAGGAGTTCTACAACTCCCATCGACCGCACCAGGGCGTCACGAACGCCCGACCCCTACACCCACTGCCCACACCAATCGACGACCCGGACAAGCTCAGCCACCTCGACATACGACGCCACGACCGCCTTCGCGGCATCCTCCACGAATACAGACATGCCGCGTGACCTGCACGGACGAGGTATTCGGCAAGCGCAGTGTCGGGATGACGGCTGTGCCGTTGCCGGCGAAGACGGCGTCGAACGCGGCGGTGAACTTGCTGTCCCGGTCTCGGATGAGGAACCGTGTAGGTGCCGGAAATTATGTCACCCGGGATGACCTGCTGGTTCGGATCTGCCAGACCTCAGGAGCAGCGAGGTGTTCCGAGGCAGCATGCCGGTCGTGATGATACGGCTGATCTACATGCTCGCCTGCCAGACCTTCCGATGGCTTGCCCTGTTCGCTCGCTCAAGTGCAGCGAAAGACGCAGTCCTGGCGTGCTCGTTCGTTCCGTTCGTACCACGGACGACCTCGCCGGCATTGCTCTACTCCGCGACATGTTCGCATTTCCTAATCGGCGGCCGAGTCGTCGTGGGGCGCCGGGCGGCAAAGCTTGCTCAGCCATGGATCGGCAGCCGCCTGATAGCCACACCCAGCACCCCTGGGTGACCCAACCCTACGAATGGCTCGATCAACCCGATCAAGAAGGTAGAGCCGCCTGAGCTGCGCGGATGATTTATCGGCACCCGCAATGTCTTGTGATGTGGTGACTGAGTGTTAGCTCAGGAGGATACGTTTGCCGACCACGGTGCAGACCGCGCCGAGCCTGCCGGGCGAGGAGGCCCCCGGCTGCTTCTGGACGTCATCGATGGCAGCGAAACGGTCGACGCGATTGTCCTGGCCGCCTCGCTCGTAGTGCGTACGTCCACGGGACCGGTCGGCCGAAGCTGAGAGCCTCTGCGCGCCCCCGCTCACGGCTCAACACTCAAGTACGCGGCGGCGCGGTGCTCCCGCGCACCACGAATTCCACCGGCGGGAGCTCGGCAGCCTGGAACTCTCCTCCCTCGGTGAGCGAAACCAGCGCCTGCGCGGCGGCGCGCCCCCAGGTCAGCACATCCTGGCGCACCGTCGTCAGCGGTGGCGCGATGCAGTCGGCCAGCGGGATGTCGTCGAAGCCCACCACCGACAGGTCCTCGGGGACCCGCAGCCCGCGGCTGGTCGCGGCGGTGATCCCGGCGATGGCCATCAGGTCGTTGGCGTACACGATGGCGGTCGGTGGCCGGTCCAGGTCCAGCAGTTGATGCGTTGCCTGGGCGCCGGCCGAACCGGTGAAGTCCGCCGCCACGGGTGGGATCTCGGGCAGGCCGGCATCCGCCAGGGCACCGCGCCAGGCGTCGCACCGGGCCTCGGTATGCACATACCCCGCGGCGCCGCAGACGTGTCCGATCCACCGGTGGCCGAGCGAGCGCAGATGGCTGACCGCACGCCGCACCCCGCTGCCGTCGTCGACCCCGAGGGCCGGCACCCGGCCGCCGTGCTGCGGTGGTCCGACGATCAGTGCGCTGATGCCCAGCTCCGTCATGAGTGCGGGCCGCGGGTCGTCGGTGCGCAGATCGGTGAGGAACACGCCGTCGACCCGACCGTCACGGGCCAGCCGCTCATACGCCTGCCGTTCGGTTTCCTCATCGGGGACCACCTGCAGCACGAGCGCGTAGCCGAGCGGCGCGAGGCCGGTCTCGATGCCCGCGACGAACTGCGGGAAGAACGGGTCGGTACTCAGCAGTTCCGGCGGTCGGCGCATCACCAGGCCGAGGGTCTGGGACCGCTTGGTGGAGAGCGCCCGGGCGCCGGCGTTGGGCTGCCAGCCCAGCTGGTCGATCGCGTCCAGGACCCGCTGGCGCGCCTGGGGGCTGACACCGGGGCGGTCGTTGATGACGAAGGAGACCGTCGCCTTGGAGACCTGGGCCAGCGCGGCGACATCACCGATCGTCGGCCGACTGCCCCCGCCCCGGCGTGACGGCGGAGGCATCGCCTGGCGGGAACCGCCCGCCGATCCACCCGCTTTGTCCTGGCCCCGCACCATACCGCCTCGCCTTCCACTGATTCGGGACGTACGGCTCCTGGGTGGCAGAACTGCGCCGCCCAGGTTACCGAAACGTTTCGCACCCGTCCTTGACGCTTAGATATTAAACCGGTTTGATGACGCTCGTAACCCCGCGGTGATCATTTTGGCGGGGCGGGCCGACGGCGACGAGAGGGGAGTCGCTTCGGACCCTCAATCACCCCGCATGGAAGGGAGTTGGGCACAATGAGGCGCTTTCCGCGCGTTACGGTGCTGGCCGCCGCCGCGGCGCTTGTCCTGCCATTGTCCGCCTGCGGTTCGGGCGACGCCGGCGGCGGCAAGCCGACCTCGGGACCGATCGACATCTGGTACTCGACGAATGAGCAGGAGCAGGCCTGGGCCAAGGCCACAGTGGCTGCCTGGAACGCCGAGCACACCAAGGAGAAGGTCACCGCCAAGGCGGTGCCGTCGGGCAAGTCCACCGAAGATGTCATCGGGGCCGCGATCACCGCGGGCAACACCCCGTGCCTCGTCTACAACACCGCTCCGGCGGCGGTCGCCGCATTCCAGAAGCAGGGCGGCCTGGTGAATCTCTCGGACACCTTCGGCGATGCCGAGTCCTTCATCAAGAAGCGCTCCGGCGGTGCCGTGGACGGCTTCCGTTCCCCGGATGGCAAGTTGTATCAAGTGCCCTGGAAAACCAACCCGTTCATGCTCTATTACAACAAGGACGTCTTCAAAAAGGCCGGCCTGGACGCCGAGAATCCGGAGCTGAGCACGTACGACGATGTGCTGGCCGTGGCGAAGAAGATCAAGAGCAGCAAGGCGGCGAAGTTCGCCTTGTATCCGCCGGCGACCAGTGACTACACCAATGCGCTGTTCGACTTCTATCCGCTGTACCTGGCCAACTCCGGCGGCACGCAACTGGTGAGAGACAAGAAGGCCACCTTCACGTCCGATGCCGGACGGCAGACCCTCGGCTTCTGGCAGCAGATGTACGCCAACGGCTACTCGTCCCCGGAGGCGTACAGCGGCGACATGTGGGCGGGCCCGTTCGCCGACGGGGTGGCCGCCATGGGCATCGCCGGGCCGTGGGGCAAGGGACAGTTCGACGGCAAGGTGAAGTACGGCGTGGTGCCGCTGCCCACGGCCGAGGGAATACCCGCCGACAAGACATCGACGTTCGCGGACTCCAAGAACGTCGGCCTGTTCACCTCGTGCAAGCACAAGCGGACCGCCTGGGAATTCACCAAGTTCTCGATGAGCGCGAAGAACGACGCGGCACTGCTGGAGGAGACGGGGCAGTTCCCCACCCGCAGTGACGTGGCCGCCATCGCGGGCGGCTACCTCAAGGACAATCCCTTCTACCAGCCCTTCGCCGACGCGGTGCCGCGGGCGGTGGACGTGCCGAACATCGCCGGCTCGACCCAGGTGTGGAAGACGTTCCGCACAGCCTGGGAAGACGCGGTGCTGCCCGGGAAGGGCGATGTGAAGTCGACCTTCGACAAGGCCGCGCAGCAGATCGACGACCAGATCGCCGACTGACGAGGCACACCATGAAATCACTCCGCGACAGTCGCGATGGGACCCAGGCCGCAGGTGATCCGCCCCGTGGCCGGCACCCCCGGCCATCGCCCCGCCACGCCCCGCCGGCAGCCGCGCCCGAACGCCGTATCCCGGGTCGCCGGCCCGGCGCCTCGCGGCTCGAGCGTTGGCTGGGCAACAACCCGCTCGGGCTCGTCCTGACCGCGCCGTACACCGCCTACGTCCTAGTCGTGTTCATCATCCCGTTCGGGGTCGGCATATGGATGGCCTTCCACGACTATTTCTTCACCGCGCCCGGCGTTTCCGTGCCGCACCCGTTCGTCGGGTTCGACAACTTCACCGAGGTCCTCGGCGAGGAGAAGACCCAGCGCGCCTTCGCCAACCTCGGGTTGTTCATGGCGATCAATATTCCGCTGACCGTGGTGCTGGCGCTCGCGCTGGCGTCGGCACTGAATGCCGCGACTCACTGGCGCGGATTCTTCCGGGTGGCGTACTACGTGCCGTACGTGACGGCCTCGGTCGCCACGCTGGCAGTCTGGCTGTTTCTGTTCAACGGCTCCGGTGCCGTCAACAACGTCCTCGGCCCCTGGGCCCCGGACCCGTCCTGGCTGGCGAACAAGCACCTGGTGATGCCGCTCATCGCCGTCTACGTCACCTGGAAGCAGCTCGGGTTCTACATCCTGCTCTACCTCGCCGCGCTACAGAACGTGCCCAAGGAGCTGCACGAGGCGGCACTGACCGACGGAGCCGGGCGCTGGCAGGCGTTCCGGGCCGTCACCCTGCCGGCCGTCCGGCCCGTCACCTCGCTCGTCATCCTGTTGTCGATCATCACTGCCGGACAGATCTTCACCGAGCCGTTCCTGCTCACCGGCGGCGGCCCGAGCGGAGCCTCACTCACCCCCGCGCTGCTGGTCTACCAGCGGGGCATCGAGGAGGGCGAGCCGGATGCCGCGGCAGCCATCGGACTGATTCTCGTCACCGGCGTGCTCATCATCGCGACCGTCGCCCGGCGCGTCATGGAGAGGGACTGATATGGCCCGCATCCCGCGCATCGCCCGCATCCTGCGCTACGCCACGCTCGGCCTCGGCGCCATCGCCGCGCTGCTGCCGTTCTACTACATGCTCATCGGGGCGCTGCAGAAGAAGCGCGACACCGGCCTCGGCGGCCTGCTGCCGAAGCCGGGCAACCTGACCCTGGACAACCTCGCAGGTATCGACGACTCGTTCAGCCTGCTGGGCGCCCTGGCCAACTCACTGATCATGACGGTCGGGGTGGTGGCCTGCACGCTGGTCTTCGGCCTGCTGGCCGGCTACGCCCTGGCGATCCTGCGCTTCCGCGGCCGCGGCCTGGTGTTCGCGCTCGTCCTGCTGGTCCAGGCGATCCCGTTCCAGCTGCTGATGATCCCGCTGTACGTGATGGTGGTACGTTACTTCGGCCTCGCCGACAGCTACGCCGGAATGATCCTGCCGTTCGCCATCAACTCCGTCGCCGTGCTCATCTTCCGCCAGTACTTCCTCCAGATCCCGCGCGAGATCTTCGACGCGGCGCGCATGGACGGAGCGAGTGAGCTGCGCATCCTGCGCTCCGTGGCGATGCCACTGGTGCGCCCGGCGATTCTCACCGCCATGCTGGTGACCTTCATCGGCCCGTGGAACGAGTTCCTCTGGCCGTTCCTGGTGACCAAGGACCAGGGGATGCAGCCCCTCGCGGTCAGCCTGGCGAACTTCTCGCAGGCCAATTCCACCTTCCAGGCCAATCCCATGGGCGCTGTGCTCGCCGGTGCCTGCGTGTTGGCGGTGCCGGCCGTCGTCCTCTTTCTGCTCTTCCAGCGCCACTTCACCTCCGCCAACCTCGGATCCGCGATCAAAGGCTAGGTATGACCCGGCTCAACACCGAAAGCGCGCTCCCGTATGCACTGAACCGGGTCGGCGTGCTCATGAACGCCGACCCCACCGACCCCCTGGAGGCCGAGGGCGTCCTCAATCCGGCCACCGCCTGGGGACCCGACGGCGAGCTCTATCTCTTCCCCCGCATGGTCGCGGCAGGCAATGTCTCCCGGATCGGCCGCGCCCGTGTCGTGATCGAAGACGGCGTACCGGTCGGCGTCGAGCGCCAGGGCGTGGTGCTGTCCCCGGACGAAGGCTTCGAGCGCGGTGCACACAACGCCGGCGTGGAGGACCCCCGCATCACCTTCATCCCCGACCTGGGCGTGCACGTCATGACGTACGTCGCCTACGGTCCGCTCGGCCCGCGGCCCGCGTTGGCCGTCTCTACGGACACGATCAGCTGGCGCCGTCTGGGCCCACTGCATTTCACGTATCAGTCGCACCTGTCCACCGACTTGAACTTCTTCCCCAATAAAGACCTTGTCTTCTTCCCCGAGATCGTGCCCGGACCCGACGGCCGTGCGAGCTTCGCGATGTTGCACCGGCCGATGTGGGACCTGGACTGGCTGCGCCCGGGCGAGGGCGCCCCGGCCCCGGCCGGGGTGGCCGACGGCCGCCCGTCGATCTGGATCGCGTACGTGGACGCCGAGGCGGCCCGCCGCGATCTTTCCGCGCTGACCTCGCTGCGGCACTCCGCTCCGGTGGCCGCTCCGGAGATGCCGTTCGAGGCGGCGAAGATCGGTGCGGGTCCGCCGCCACTGCGGGTGCCCGAGGGCTGGCTGCTCATCCACCACGGTGTGACCGGTCCGGTCGCGCGGGGCTTTGAGCTCAGCCATGGCGCCGTCTACCGAGCCGGGGGCATGCTGCTGGACCCGGACGATCCGGCGCGGGTGCTGGCGCGCTCGCAGCAGCCGTGGCTGTCTCCGGAGACCCGCGAGGAGACGGTAGGAACGCTTGGCAACGTTGTCTTCCCGACGGCGGTCGAGCGCATCGCGGGGACTGTCTATGTGTTCTACGGGATGGCGGACAGCGCGATCGGCGTAGCCGCCCTGGAGCGGACCGCGGACTGACGTATACCGGCGGCCGAACTGTGGGCCTCGGTTCTGCCCAAGCCGGTTCGACCAGTCGGGCAGACCCCGGAGCGAACGGTGGGCCTGCCGATGGCCAAGGCGCGCGGACCCGGCACCGTGATCTGTGAAGAGCCACTCAACCTCGATCCACCGGGCAATAGTAGGTCCAGGGCAGGAACATGAAGACGAGGATGCTCTCTGAGCTGGGACGATGTGCATCCGCGAGATGCAATCTCCCCATGCCGTTTCGGCGGTGTGCGCCGTGTTCGATGACCGGAATCTGGTCGCGTATGCCGGGCTGGTCCCGGTGATGCGACTGGCCGAGCGGTGCGGACTTGCCCGTCTGGCCGTGGACGTGTGGCCGTGGACGAGGTGAAGCTGACCGGGGCGAAGAACAGCGCGGGTGCCGCGGCGGATGCCAAGGTCACCAGCATCGTGGCCGGCATGGTCGCGGGTGCGGACAGCATGAACGACCTGGACGTCCTGCGGCACGGAGCGATGCCGACTCTGTTCGGCGGGATCCGTGCCCTCTCCACCCTGGGTACGTTCCTACGTGCGTTCACCCACGGTCACGCGCTCCAGCTCCACGCCATGCACCGCAGATTCCGGGCCGCGCTGGCCGCACACACCTCGCTGCTGCCGCGCGCGGGGCAGGTGGCGTTGATCGACGTCGACTCCCCCCATAACCGGGTCTACGGCCGGGCCAAGCAGGACGCCCCGTACGGCCGGTTCAAGGGGGGACGCACCCTGCACCCGCTGCTCGCCACGATCTGCACCCCCACCTCCCGGTCGGCGAGCGCCGCCGCGCGGATACGCCGCCGTGCCGTCCTCGCCAGCAACGACAGCGTATGGCAACAGATCACCTACCCCACCGCCGTGCCCGATCCCGATACCGGGGAGCTCATCTCCGATGCGGAGGTCGCCGAGATGCCCGACTACACCGCCTTCGCCAGCCACACGAAGAGCGAGCAGGTCACCGACCACCTCACCACCCGCCCGCCAGGGCCCGACCGGAGCCGAAACGTGGAAGAGCTGGACAGACCAGCGGGCAACACCTGTCCAGCCACGGCTACCGCTCACACCCGGCTCACAAGCCGCTCAAAAGATCACTCTCAAGCCGCGTCGGTGGATCGAGGCTGAACCGGCTTGCGGCCGGCGGAGAGAAGCCGTCGGCCGCAAGCCGGTTTATGTCTGCGCTTCGCGTCACCTGAGGGGCTGCGTCACCGTCTTGCCGAGGTTCGGGCCGGCGCCCAGCGGGAAACTGGCACGACGGGTGCGGCCGGGGGCGGCAAGGGTGACGGAGACCGTCAGGCCGGGCTGGTCGGGGTTGGCGACGCTCACCACGGCGGAGCTGCCGTCCTCGTCGAGCATGATGATGGCGGGCTGATCGACCCGCAGCGTGCGGCCTGATCCCAGGTCGAGGGAGCCCGCGGCATGGAAGGTCGCCATCGTCAGCCGCAGCCGCGGGTGGCGGACCGCTTGGACCTGCTCGTCGTTGCGCAGGATCTTGACGACCGGCTTGGCCGCATAGGAGCGGATCTTTTCGGGTGTCGCGCCGGGAAGGAGGACGTAGGCGTATTTGGCTCCATCCGGGGTGGTGCCGTGGTCGAAGAAGAGGGTAAAGGCATTCCGCTTCACCGGATCACGGTCGAGCCAGCTCCCGGTCTGCTCCTTGTTCGAGACCTTCAACGGCCCACCCTCCGGGAAGACATAGCCGATCTCGTCGTTGTACGCCCATGAGGCGCCGGTGGCAGCTGAATCGGTCCCCGGGCGTACGGCCTTGCCGCCGACGGAGGCATTGGGCCGGGCCGCTCCCTGATTGACGGTCGTATGGACGGCGTGCTGCGAGGTAGAACTGATCCCGGCGCCGAGCGCGACCATCTCATCGTCGAAGTAGAAGTAGCTCTTGCGCCCCGTCGTCGAGAACCGGTCGAGGGTGAAGACGCTTGCCCCGTAACGCCCGTCGGAGACGCCGCCGGTGAAGCTGCCGCGGTTGGCGGGACTCGACTGCGTCGTCACCTTGGTGTAGGGCGCGGTGACACCCGGGTAGTGGAACCAGTCGAAGGCGGGTACGAGGTCGTCGTATTCCCGGTTCGTGACCTGGATCGAGGTGGCTCCCGCCGCATTCCAGTCGATCTCGTTGCCGACTTCGGGCCGGAAGGTGGAGCGGTACTCGCTGCCCTTCATACGAAGGGAATTGACCCTGGTGAAGATTCCATACGCGTCCCGCAGATGCGAGGAGAACTCCGAGCGCCAGAAATACTTATGCCCGGTGACGCCGTTCTCCCGGCTCTTCCCGCGGATATTGTCGGCAAGCCGCTGATACGCCGCCGAGTTTCTCTCATCGGCCCGCACCATCCGGTCGAGCGGCTCGAGGAAGTCGGCCGCGTAACTCGTAATGCCATCGATGGTATTGGAGGGACGGTACCCGAGATACATCATCCCGATCTCCCCGCGGATCAGCCAGCGGGTCCCGTCAAGGATGTAGAAGGCGATGGCGTCGATGTCCTCGGGCGAGAAGGCGAAGCTGGTGCCGCGCGCGACATCGGCCCAGGCCGCGACGATGGTGAACAGGGCCATGCCGTAGCCCTCGCTGTAGAGCTGCGCCCCATGCGCCCAGAAGGACGAGTCCACCTGCACGGCCTCGGTGACCTTACCGCTGCTGTCGACGGCGACCGTCTGCGACATGGTGGCGTAACCCTGCTCGATGTCGGCGGTCGCGCGCTTCGCGACGGCCTCATAGAGGTAGTTCTCGGTCCTCCAGGAGCCGTTCGCCCCGGCCGGGTCCAGGCGGCCGGTGTTGTGGGCGTAGGTCACCTCCCGCGCCTGGGTGCTGAGTTCGTCGCCGACAAAGATCGACACCCGGCCCATGGCCATCGACTTGCCGATCTCGACTTCCCACCAGTTCGTGCTGGTCGGTTTGACACTGTCCCAGTAGAGAAGCGCACGGTTCAGGGTTTCGATCAGCTGCGGTTTGCCGTAGCCCGCGGCATCCGGGTCACGGTAGGCGTGAGCCATCGCGATCATGCGGTACAGCGCGTGATAGGGCGACCAGACTCGACCGTTGGCGGAACTGGTGGTGTCACCGTAGTCCACATCGGGCCACGAGCCGTCGGCGCGCAGGGAGTCGACATAGGCCAGCGCCTCGGACGTACGGGCGAGGAAGATGCCATTGGCGATCCTCACCTGGTCGCCCTGGGCAAGAAACCGCTGCTGCAGGCGTTCGATGATGAGCTGAATGTCATCCGTGACCGCTCGACTCCCACTGGCCTCCGCAGCCCGCGCGAGAGCTGGCACCGACAGCGTCAGCCCGGCGACACCGGCGGTGATCCCGAGGCCCCCGAGTAGGACGCGACGTCGATCGGGCAGGGGTACGACTCCGTTTTCCGTCATGCGGACTCCTTTGGGCGCGCCCAGATCCTGACAACGCTGCCGTGGGGGCGTGCGTCGGTTGACGAGGTCTTCCGGGTGCTGATTCGGTCACGGCTTCGGCTTGGCCGATTTCTAAACCGGTTTGAAGGCGGCTGGTAAACAGTTACCGGCTACGGCCTGGGTACGTCAACAGTCGCGACGCTGGGTGGGCGAGGGCGGCTTCGGCCCCCTAGTACTCCAGCCGGACTTCTCCATTCCTGCTGGTCAGCGGCCTGGGGGTGGGGAGTGTAGCGGGGTGGGAGCGGGTGTGGGGTGGTCTTTGCGT
>NZ_JBHWES010000105.1:0-29330 GCF_042734105.1 Streptomyces sp. NPDC059679
CTGCCGGGGCCCGGGGCCGTCACCGTGGGGGCCGTCGCCGCAGGAGGGCCGGGCGTTACGCCTGCGGCCAGGCGTCGGCCAGCATCCGGCGAGTGTCGGCCAGCAGTTGCGGCAGCACCTTGGTGTGGCCGACGACGGGCATGAAGTTGGTGTCCCCGCCCCAGCGCGGCACCACATGCTGATGCAGATGGGCGGCGATCCCGGCGCCCGCGACCGTCCCTTGGTTCATGCCGATATTGAAACCGTGCGCACCCGAGGCGGTACGCAGCGCGACCACGGCGGCCTTGGTGAACTCCGCGAGCTCGACCGTCTCGTCGGCATCCAGCTCGGTGTAGTCGGCGACATGCCGGAAGGGGACGACCATGAGGTGTCCGCCGTTGTACGGGTACAGATTCAGCACGGCGTAGACATGCCGACCCCGAGCGAGGATCAGTCCGTCCTCATCGGACTTCTCCGGAATGGAGCAGAAGGGGCAGCCGTCCCCGGCACCCGGCCCGGTGGGCTTGTTCTCGCCTTGGATGTACGCCATCCGGTGGGGTGTCCACAGGCGCTGGAACGCGTCGGGCGTCCCCACTCCGATCTGCTGCTCCGGCTCACTCGTCATGCGGGCCAGCATATTCGTCCGAGGCTGATCAGGATGCGGTGAGGGGCGACCCCGTTCGGGGCCGCCCCTCGAATGCACACCCCGCGTCAGCAGGGGAAGCTCGTCACACCTGGATCCGGCGCTCCACCGCGTCCAGGATCTCCGCGATCGCCTCAGCGCGGGGGATCCCGTTCTTCTGCGAACCGTCCCGGTAGCGGAAGCTGACCGCCCCGGCCGCCATGTCGTCGTCACCAGCGATGATCATGAACGGAGTCTTGGCGCGCTGAGCGTTGCGGATCTTCTTCTGCATCCGGTCCGAGGACGAGTCGACCTCGACCCGCAGCCCCTTCGCCTTGGCCTCTGCGGCGAACTCCTCCAGATACGGCACATGGCTGTCGCCGATCGGGATGCCCACCGCCTGGACCGGCGCGAGCCAGACCGGGAAGGCGCCCGCGTAGTGCTCGAGCAGCACCGCGAAGAACCGCTCGATGGATCCGAACAGGGCCCGGTGGAGCATGATCGGCTGCTGCCGCGAGCCGTCCGCCGCCGTGTACTCCAGCTCGAACCGGGCGGGCTGGTTGAAGTCGACCTGGATGGTCGACATCTGCCAGGTCCGGCCGATGGCGTCCTTCGCCTGGACCGAGATCTTGGGCCCGTAGTAGGCCGCGCCACCCGGGTCCATGACCAGCTCGAGGCCCTGCTTCTCGGCGGCCTGCCGCAGCAGGTCGGTGGCCTCGGCCCACTGCTCGTCCGACCCGATGAACTTGTCGCTGTCGTCGCGGGTGGACAGCTCCAGGTAGAAGTCGTTCAGACCGTAGTCGCGGAGCAGGTCGAGCACGAAGGTGAGCAGGGAGTCCAGCTCGTCCGGCGCCTGCTCCCTGGTGCAGTAGATGTGCGAGTCGTCCTGGGTGAAGCCGCGGGCCCGGGTGAGGCCGTGGACGACGCCCGACTTCTCGTAGCGGTAGACCGTGCCGAACTCGAACAGCCGCAGCGGCAGCTCTCGGTAGGACCGCCCGCGCGCCCGGAAGATCAGGTTGTGCATCGGGCAGTTCATGGCCTTGAGGTAGTAGTCCTGCCCCTCGAACTCCATGGGGGGGAACATGCCCTCCATGTAGTGCGGCAGGTGCCCCGAGGTCTCGAACAGCTTGGCCTTGGTGATATGCGGGGTGTTGACGAACTCGTAGCCGGCCTCTTCGTGCCGCTTCCGCGAGTACGCCTCCATCTCCCGGCGGATGATCCCGCCCTTGGGGTGGAACACCGCGAGGCCCGACCCCAGCTCGTCGGGGAAGGAGAACAGGTCCAGCTCGGAGCCCAGCTTGCGGTGGTCGCGCTTCTCGGCCTCCACCAGGAAGTCCAGATACGCCTTGAGCTCGTCCTTGGTCGGCCAGGCGGTGCCGTAGAGCCGCTGCAGCTGCGGGTTCTTCTCGCTGCCCCGCCAGTACGCGGCGGCGCTGCGCATCAGCTTGAAGGCCGGGATGTTCCGGGTGGTCGGCAGGTGCGGCCCCCGGCACAGGTCCTTCCAGCACAGCTCGCCGCTCTTCGCGTCGAGGTTGTCGTAGATGGTCAGCTCACCGGCGCCGACCTCGGCGGACGCGCCCTCGGCGGCATCCGCGGCCGACCCCTTGAGCCCGATCAGCTCCAGCTTGTACGGCTCGGCCGCCAGCTCCTCGCGGGCGGCCTCGTCGGTGACGGGGCGGCGGGAGAACCGCTGGCCCCGCTTGATGATCTCCTGCATCTTCTTCTCGATGCGCTTGAGATCGTCCGGGTGGAACGGGGTCTCGACGTCGAAGTCGTAGTAGAAGCCGTCCTTGATCGGCGGGCCGATGCCGAGCTTGGCCTCCGGGAAGAGCTCCTGCACGGCCTGCGCCATGACATGCGCGGTGGAGTGGCGCAGGATGTCCAGACCGTCCTGGCTGGTGATCTCGACCGGCTCGACCTCGTCGCCCTCGGCCAGCTCGTACGCCAGGTCCTTCAGCTGCCCGCCGACGCGCGCGGCCACGATCGAGCGATCACCGTCGAACAGGTCCGCCGCCGTAGTGCCCGTGGTCACCACGCGCTCTTCCCGCTCGGAATCGCGTTGGATGCTCACACGGACGTCTGACACCGGTCTCTCCTGACTGATGGATCACTCGGAGCAGCGATTGCTGCGCAGCGTGAATCGTACCGAGCCGGAGGGCCCGACCGCGAAACGGTTACGGGGACGGCTACGGGGAGCGATCGCCGCCAGGGCTGACGGTCAGAGCTCGCGGTCAGGGCTCGGGGCATCCGTCGCCGTGCTCCTCCTCGGGCCCGCCGCAGGCCTCCTCGAAGAAGGCCGCGACGCCCAGGTTCGCCTGCATCGACTTCAGCAGCCGGTCCCGCTCGGCCTCGTCGACCTGCACCGGGGTGACGTCCCTGGCGCCGGTGATCCGCCGGAACCCGCCACGGCTCTCCAGCCTGCCGCTCACCCGGATGGGCAGCCCCACCAGATGTGCGTGTCCCGCGATCCGGTAGTCGTCCTCCTCCAGCGCGATCCGCACCTGCCCCACCTCGGCGCCGGCGAGCACCCGCAGCCGGACCGTCCCGGGGCCGCCCGGTCCCGTGCGGCGCAGCCGCACCACCGCACCGGTGACCCGCACCGGCACCGACGGCTCGGCCTGCTCATAGCGGGCGCCGGCCTCCCGCAGGGCCGGCAGATCGCCGGGGCTGAACTCCACCGGCTCCGGCCGGACCGCCGAGCCGAGCGGCGGGCCGGCCCCGGGCGACCACTCCAGCGCCACCCGGGCCCCTTCCGTCCCCTCGACGAGGGCGACGACGGCCTCGGTCAGCTCACGGCTCACGCCCGCCTCCACAGCGGCGTCGAAAGCCTCCTGCCTGCCGGTGGTCCGCTGGTAGTCCACCGCGTCGCGGAGCGCGTACAGCGCGCGCAGCAGGGTCCCGGTGACGGCCCGCCCGTGCTCCACCGGTACGAAGACGGTCAGCTCGCGCCCGCCGGGGCCGGCCGGCCCGATCAGAACGTGGTCCAGCCACGCCTCGGCCTCGCGGCGGTGGCGCGCCCCGTAGTAGCCCGCCCGCCCCCGGGCGGCGAGCGCCCCGGCCAGCAGCGTGGCGCGGGCGGCGGCGCGCAGCCGCTCCTGCGCGGTCCAGGCGGGGGCGCCCGTACGGGGCTCGGGCACCTCGCGGCGCCAGCGGATCTCGTCGCTGGGCACCGCGAGGCCGATCAGCACCTCGCGGGCGGACGGCGCGGCGCTGCGGGCCAGCGCGGTCACCGCCTCGCCCAGCAGATCGCCGCTGTCGGGGAACTCCCGGCTTTCGGGCACCAGCAGGCTGGTGCCGCCGGCCATGTCGCCCGGCGGTGTCCAGCGCGCGTACCGCCCCACCGCTCCCCCGCGCCGCCGCCAGCCGTGCCGGGCCAGCAGGGCGCCGAGCACGGCCGGGTCCACCTGGTCCGGGGACGGGGCGGGCACGGCGGGTGCGGGCTCCTCGGTCGGGCGGTACCGGTCCATCAGGGTCTCCCTCCCGCCCCGACCCGGGACATGATCTCGCAGAGCGCGCGGTCGTCGAAGATCCTCGAGGTCGGGATCCGCACGGTGGTCCGGCGGCTGCCCGTGGCGGGGTGGCCGGCCAGGTTGGTCCAGTAGCAGCAGTGGCGCAGCGCCAGACGGTCGTGGCCGGCGCGCACCCAGTCGTCCCGGGCGCGCGGCACGATCATCACGACGAGGATCTTGTGGACCGAAACCGGGGTCCGGGCCAGCTTGATCAGGTGGTCGTTGTCGAGGGTGAAGGAGAAGGTCGGCCCGGGCGGGCGGGGGGCGATCTGGTACGTGGCCTTGAGCTGCACCTTGATCGTCACTTCGTCGTCGACGGTGTGCCCGCGCGCGCTGTGGCTGAGGTGCCAGTCGATGCCGTGGTCGGGGAAGGGCTGCGCCAAGGAGCAGCCGGCGGCCGCCGCGACCGCGTGCAGATAGCCGACCTGCAGGGTCTCCATACAGGCGGTGGTGGCGAGGGAGCCTCGCGGCGGTGCGATCCGCTCGGACAGCAGACTGCTCGCCGGCGTGGCCGGGTCGGGCTGCGCGAACGCCATGTCGTCGAGCGCCTTCCGGAATTGCCGGATTGGTACACCAGTGTTGTCTCCGCGTCAGGAGCCCGGCAAACGGCGGCGGTTCGGCCCACTCTCGACGGGTATCACCAGGTGGGGCGGGGTCGTAGATGCCATTTGGTGAGCGAGCACGAGGAGTTGAGGCCATGCCGTCCTGGTTCGAGGGGCCTCTCGCCGCATTCGACACGGAGACCACAGGGATCGATGTAGAGCAGGACCGGATCGTGTCGGCCGCTTTGGTGGTCCAGCGGGGGGCCGGGACTCTGCCGGAGGTCAGGCGCTGGCTGGTGAGCCCGGGGATACCGGTGCCGGAGGCGGCGAGCGCCATACACGGGCTGACCGACGCGCATCTCCAGCGGCACGGCAGGTGGCCGGCCCCGGTGGTGGACGAGGTGGCACGGGCGCTGGCCGAGCAGTCCGCCCGGGGCACCCCGGTGGTGGTGATGAACGCGCCGTTCGATCTGACCCTGCTGGACCGGGAGTTGAAGCGCCATCGCAATGCGAGCCTGTCCACGTATGTCTCCCTGCGCTCACTGGCCATCCTCGACCCCCGGGTGCTGGACAAGCACCTGGACCGTTATCGCAAGGGCCGCCGCACGCTCACCGATCTGTGCGCCCATTACGGCGTGGAATTGACGGGCGCGCATGACGCGGCGGCGGACGCCACGGCCGCCCTGGAAGTGGTGCGGGCGGTGGGCCGCCGCTTCACCTCCCGGCTGGGCACGATGACGCCCGCGGAGCTGCACGACCGGCAGGCGGTGTGGTATGCGGCGCAGGCCCGCGGTCTGCAGGCGTGGTTCGCGCTCAACGGCTCGCAGGAGGTGTGCGACCCGGCCTGGCCGATGCGGCCGGAACTGCCCGCCGCGGCGTAGGCCCGCCGGATACGTGCCGGGGCCCGGATAAGGGTTGAGACCCGAATAAAGGCTGAGGCCGGACCGCCTGCCGGCGGCCCGGCCTCATGAGGTGGGCGATACTGGGTTCGAACCAGTGACCTCTTCGGTGTGAACGAAGCGCTCTCCCACTGAGCTAATCGCCCCGGGTGTCCCGGTGGGGTCCTCCCCGGTGGAACGACCTGAACAATACAGGTCGCGGTGGGTTTCGTTCAAACCGAATGCGCCCCGGGCGGCGGCGCGGCCAGGTAGGCCCGCAGCCCTCGCCGCCCGCCGCGCATCATCAGCGCGTGGTTGAGGCGGAAGAGGGGGCGGCCGGGGAGCGCGAAGAGGCGCAGCAGCGGCTTGCGGACCACCACATCCTGCTCGAAGAGGGCGCGTGCGCCGCTGCCGCGGGCGGTCACGGTCCAGCGCGCCCACCCCTCCAGATCGCCGGAGAAGGCCAGCTCCAGCACCCCCGCCGCCGGGTCCTGACAAGCCTCGCGGACGGTGATGACCAGGTCGTACGGGATCACGGAGCGGAAACGGGCGGTGCCGGTCCGCTCGTCGCTCCTGACCGCCTCCCGGACCTGCGGCCACCACCGGGGGTACTCGTCGCCCGCGGCGAGCAGCCGGTAGACGGCGGCGGGCGGGGCGTCGAGGTCCCAGTGGCTCCGGAAGCGGTAACGGCACCAGTCCATCTCCCCAGTCTGCGGTCTTTCCAGTCCGCGGTGGGCTCGGCCCGGGAACGGCCCCCGGGCCGGGTCCATCCGGCTCAGCCCGGCAGCTTGTCCCCGATCAGCGCGAGGTTCTGGATCGCGGCCAGCCCGTACTGGGCGGTGGAGTTGGTGGACACCCAGACGGCCTCGACCCCGGGCTCCAGCACATCGGGCCCTTCCAGTTCGACCGTCCTCCAGTCGGTCGTGGCGTCGGGATAGCCGTCGCCCCCGGAGAACTTCTGCCAGGCGCGTTCGATCAGCGCCTCGTCCTTGAGCTGCGCCCCCGCGTAGGCGTCGAGCCGCGAGTGGCCCTGGAAGAGCAGCAGCGAGCCGAAGTCCGTACCGTAGCGGGCCTTCTGTTCGGCCTTGGTGGCGTTGAAGTAGCGGCAGTAGTCCAGCCACGCCTCCCTGAACTCGGGTATGTCGATCAGGTCGATCAGCTCGGCGCACATCTCGACGAGGCCGAAGACCGCGGACAGATGGGAGACGCTGACCTTCGCCTCGGTCGCGACGGCGTACTTGCCGGTGGAGAGGTCGTAGAGCCCGGAGCCCTGGACGAAGCCGTTGGGCTGGGCCGCGATGGTCGCCATCGTGCCGCGCAGTCTGGCCTCGGCCTTCTCGGCCTTGGGGCCGCGCCGCTCCCATTCGGTGAGCCACGCCCCGGCGAGCCCGCTCCAGTCGGTGCCGAAGCCGATGTCCAGGGCGTGCGGGTCCGGTTCGTAGTCGGGGTCGGTGCGGACCTTGCGCAGCGGGTCGAGGACGAGGAAGGTCTCATCGGAGTCGACGAGGGCGCTCATGATGTCGCCGACGCGCTCGTCGGCGGTGAGGAAGTAGTACGGGCGCCGGTAGACGGCGGTGGAGATGCGCTGCTGTTTGGCGCTGTCCGCGAAGTGCTGTACGCCGTGCCGGGTGCCGAGGCCGGCCCATGTCCCGAGGTGGTAGGCGTCCACTTCGCCGGTGTGCCGGGTCATGGCCTCCGCGAACCGGAAGACATCGGCGCGGCCGGAGCGCAGATAGGTGTACCAGAGCCATAGGTCGGGTGACAGTTCGGAGTTGTCCCAGGCGTAGCCGCCGACGTCGTACCGCCACTGGTGCCGGTCCTCGTCGTACGTGTGCATGATGTCGCCGTAGTCCCAGAAGCCGTACCAGCGGCGCTGCTCGGCCTGGCCCTTGTGGTAGGCGAAGAGGAAGTCCAGATGGTCCTCGATCTTCGCCTTGGCGGCGGTCGAGCGGTCCACGGGCGCGAACAGGCCGCCGAAGACCTTGGCACGGGCCAGATCGGCGGGTCCGGCGGCCAGTTGGGGCGGGGTGCGTACGGCGGCTGCCTGGGCGACCAGCGTCTCCGCGCTCGGTGTGGCGCCGTTGGCCCAGAACATCAGCTCGCTGGTGCGGGCGATGCCGTACGGGGTGCCGAACTTCGGCTCGTAGTCCTCGTAGGTGATGTTGAGCCCTTCGAGCTGCTCGGCATAGGTGTCCTGACCCATGCCGTCGTGGTAGAAGCGCAGATCCATCGGCTGGGCCTCGGGCGACCACAGCCACAGCGTGACCTCGGCCTCGTCGCCCGCGGCGCCCCGGATGTCGAGTTGGGCGGGGAACTTCTCCCAGAAGTCGCGCAGCCCGAAGGACAGTCCGCCGCTGACGCCGCCCACATAGCCGAAACCGCCCGCCCGGCCGCCTCCGCCCGCGGGGATCCAGCCGTGGCCCGGTTTGGTGCGCTTGCGCAGTGTGAAGCCGTCGGCGGACAGCTGGGAGAGGGTGTAGTCGCCCCAGGTGGGGATGAGGTGCAGCCGGGTGGTCACCCGCTGGTCCCAGGTGGCCGGGTCGGGCAGCTTCTCGCCCTTGAACTGGGCCTTGCGGACGGCCGCGCCGGGGTCGCGGCGCAGCCCGGTGATGCCCTTGACCGCCTCGGTCAGAAACCCCTTGCCCTCGCCCGCGATCCGGATGTGCCGGTCGTACGCCTCGTCGCGCATGGGCACGGAGAAGCGCACGCCCAGACCGCGGATGAAGTCCCCTGACTCATGACCGCCGGTCTGATCCCCGTCGAAGGTGATGGTGTGGACCATGCGGAACGAGTCGGCGCCCGCGTAGAAGTAGAGCCGGACGCTGAAGGGGAGCCAGCGGCGGCCGCCCTTGCGGTGCTTGCCGTCGATACGGACGACCGCGCGGACGGGGCCCTTCTGCTCGGCCTTGGCGCCGCTGATCTCGCCGTCGAACCGCTCCCACTTGGCGCTGCCGTGGTCGCCGTCGTCGATATCGCCCTGGCGGAGCAGGACGAGCCGGCCGTCGCGGGCGATCTCGGTGCCGCCCCGGGTGATGGACCGTACGAGCTTCCCGCCGTCCTTGCCGATCACGGCCTTGATCACCCCGGTGTCCACGGTGATCTTGCCTCCGCTCTCGGAGACGGTGACCTTCTTGGCGGGCGCGGCGGGTTCGCCGGCCGTCAGGCGGTACGCGGTGGCGCCGTCGAGCCCTTCCGCCGCGGCGTGCGCGGTCCACTTGAGCGAGCCGTCGGGCCAGTAGGCGGTGGCCCAGGTCTGCAGGGGCACGTCCTTGCCGTCGGCCGTGGCCAGCGCGAACTTCTGGTCCGCCGACTGGGCGCCCTTCGGCCAGGGCACGCCGAAGGTGCTGCCCGCGGCCGCGCCGAGGCCGCCGTCCTCCAGCCAGGTGATGTTCACGGGGTCGTCCGCCGCCTTGTCGGCCGTGTCGGCCTTGTCGGCGGCCGCGGCCTGCTGGGTGTTGTCCGCGAGCAGCCAGGAGAAGGGGGTCGCGGCGCCGGCGACGGCGGCTGCCTTGAGCACATTGCGTCGGGGGATCGGAGACATGCGCAACCTTTCAACGGGGGTTGGTAGCTGCTTGCCGGAGAGTGCGGACGAGGCCGCATTAGCTCGATCGTGTGATGGTGTGCTCGCATGCTTACGGCGCCCTGGTCCGGCCGGGTTGGCGTGCTCGTGCGATCTGGGACGCCGGGCACGGCGCCAGGGGGCACCCCCAGCGGCAGCTGGGGGAGCGCCCAAGACCGTTCGGGGCGTGCGGCTGAATGGGCTCGCTCCTACTCAGTCTCAAGGAACGGTCAGGTGCGGTGCATGACGTGGGTGGCTCGACGGGGGTGGTCGTGGTGTCAGGCGCGGGCGGGCCACCGTCAGGCCCGTACGCGCCTTTCCACCGCGACAGCGCAGGCCGCGAGGGCGCCGACCGCGGGGGCGACCAGCGGCAGCAGCTGCCAGGCGGCGACGGTGACCACCGCGAGCCCGCCGACGAGCAGCAGCGACCCGCCCAGGTCGGCGCCGAGGCCGCGGCGTACGGCGGCGCGGGCCACGGCGGGCCAGCCGAGGCCGGGCCGCCACTGCGCGGCCGTACGCAGCCCGAGCACGATCACCGCGAGCGTCCCCGCCACGCTCACGGCGATCAGCGCGGGCCCGCCGGGCAGGGCCCCGGAGCGGGCCACGCGCAGATCGAAGGCGAGCAGCGTGAGGGCCGCCCACCACAGAAGGGAGAACCGCCAGCCGCTGCGCACCGCCTCCCGCAGGCCGGAGAGGAAATCCCGCCATGTGGACCGCTCGCCGTCCAGGTGGCGGCGCAGATGTGCGCACCCGGCCGCGAAGGCGGGCAGCAGGGTGACCACGGGCAGGGCGGCGAGCACCACCCACACCCCGGTCAGCAGGGACTCGGCGAACACCGAGAAGAGGAACAGCCGCGAGTCCCGCCGCGCCACCGCCCGCCCGGTCCGCGACCGCGCGCTCGCCTCCCGTACGTCCATGGCGCCGCCCCTCAGCCCTTGAGCCCGGAGGTCGCCGCGCCCTCGACCAGATAGCGCTGGAAGGCGAGGAAGAACAGCAGCACCGGCGCCAGCGCCACCAGCGACATGGCGACCATGCCGCCGTAGTCCGCGACGGTGTCCTGGTCGATGAACATCTTCAGGGCGAGCGAGACCGTGTACTTGTCCTGGGTGTTCAGATAGAGCAGCGGTCCGATGAAGTCGTTCCAGGACCAGATGAAGCTGAAGATCGCGCTGGTGATCAGGGCGGGGCGGCACAGCGGCAGCACGATGTTCCAGTAGATGCGCAGATGGCCACAGCCGTCGATACGGGCCGCCTCGTCCAGCTCCTTCGGCAGGTTGCGCATGAACTGCATCAGCAGGAAGACGAAGAAGGCATCCACGGCCAGGTATTTGCCGAGCAGCAGCGGCACAAAGGTGTTGATCAGCTCCAGCTTCTGGAACAGCACATACTGCGGAATGATCAGCACCTGGAAGGGCAGCAGCAGTGTGGCGATCATGACCGAGAACAGCAGATTGCGCCCCGCGAAGCGGATCCTGGCGAAGGCGTAGGCCGCCAGGGAGCAGGAGAACAGCACCCCGACCACCGAACCCACCGCGATGATCAGCGAGTTGTAGAAGAAGCTGGTGATCGGGATGTCGGCGATGCCCTCGGACAGCCGCCGGTAGTTGTCGGTGATGGGGTCGGTGGGCAGCAGCTGCAGACTGCCGACGATCTTGTCCCCAGGCTTGAACGAGGCCCCGATCACCCACACCACGGGGTAGAGGATCACGGCCAGCAGCGCGAGCGCGCCCACATGCCAGCCCACCGACCGCACCCTGCGCCGGGCCGTACTGGTCACAGCGCTCATCCCCCTCCTCCCCGCTCAGTCTCGGGGCGCTCCAACGCGCGGGCTTCCCTCGTCACTGCTCGCTCCTCCGTCGCTGCGCGGCTCCTCAGTCCAGCCCGCACAGCGCCCCGATCCACGCTCACCTGGCGTCCTCCTCGTAGTGCACCCAGCCGCGCTGGGTCTTGAACAGCACCACCGTCACCAGCCCGATGCCGAGCATCAGCATCCAGGCCATCGCGGAGGCGTACCCCATGCGCAGATTGCGGAAGCCCTGCTCGTACAGGTACCAGGTGTAGACCAGCAGGGAGTCGGCGGGACCGCCCGCCCCGGAGCCTCCGGTGCCGCCGATGACCACCGCCGAGGTGAAGACCTGGAACGAGTGGATGATCTCCAGCAGCAGATTGAAGAAGAGCACCGGGGAAATCATCGGCAGGGTGATGGAACGGAACCGGCGCCAGCGGCCCGCGCCGTCCATTTCCGCGGCCTCGTACAGCTCACGGGGTACCTGCTTGAGCCCGGCCAGGAAGATCACCATCGGGGCGCCGAACTGCCAGACGGTCAGCGAGATGAGCGTGGGCAGCATCCAGTCCGGGTCACCGATCCAGCCGCCCACGTCCCAGCCGAAGAGGCTCATCGACTTGTCGACGATCGCATCGTCCTGGAAGATCGACCGCCAGACGACGCCGATGCTGACGCTGGCGCCGATCAGGGACGGGGCGTAGAAGGCCGAGCGGTAGAAGCCCTGCCCCTTCCGGGGCTTGACCAGCAGCAGCGCCACGCCGAGCGCGAGCAGCAGCTTGAGCGGGGTGCCGATCAGAACGTACTTCACCGTCACATCGACCGAGTTCCACCACCGGTCGTCCCGGAACATCTCCCGGAAGTTCCTCAGGCCCACCCACTTGGGCGAGTCGAAGAGGTTGTAGTCGGTGAACGCCAGGTAGAGCGAGACGAGCATCGGGCCGAGGGTGAGCAGCAGGATCCCGATGCACCACGGCGTCAGGAAGAGATACCCGGCCAGCGTCTCCCGGCGCCCCCGCCGCCGCGCGAGGGCGGCGGCGGAGTGCGGGGCCTTGGCCTCCCGCGGCGCGGGGGCCTTGTGCGCGGGACCGTCCGCCGCGGGGGTCTTGGTGGGGGTCACGGGGGATCTCCTCAGGAGCCGAGCGCGGTCTTCGCCTCGCTGAAGAACTGGTCCACGGCGTCGTCCACCGAGGTCTTGCCCTGGCTGACCTGGCCGTAGATGCGCAGGAACGCGGCCTCGGCGACATCCGCGCCGGCCGGGTGCGGAGTGATCGGCTCCAGCTTGTCGGTGACGCTCTCCTCGTACTGGGCGATCTTGGCGTTCACACCGGTGGGCTTGAACGCGTCGTACTGCGCGTTGGTGGGCAGCACCCCGCGGTTGTAGCCCATGATCTTGCCGACCTCGGGGTCATGGGTCATGAAGTCGATGAACTTCGCGACTTCCTTGGGGTGTTGGGTCCGCGCGGAACCGCTGAGCATCAGCGAGGAGAGGTACTGCCCGGTCTTCTTCCCGTCCAGGGTCGGGATCGGGCCGAGGTCGAGTTCGGTCTTGGTCTCGGCCGCGAAGCGGACCAGGAAGTTGTCCCAGGTGAACTCGGCGGCGGCGAGGTCGGCGCTGATGGTGGCCTTGGGCTTGACCTGCTCGCTCTTCTTGGCCGGGACCAGCACGCCGTCCTTGTTCTTCCCGTACCAGTCGCCCCACCACTTCTTGAGGTCGTCCTCGGTGAACCCGAGCTTCTTGTCCTCGGTGAAGAAGGCCTTGCCCTCCTGGCGCAGATACAGGTCGTAGAGGTACATCACCCCGGCGTTGTCACTGGCGCCGAAGAGGTCCCCCTTGTCCTGGCTGATCTTCTCGGCCGCGGAGAAGAACTGGTCCCAGGTCCAGCCGTCCTTGGGGGTCACCCCCACCTTCTTGAACTCGGCGGGGTTGTAGAACATGGCGAAGGTGTTGACGCCGACCGGCACGCCGTAGAGCTTGCCGTCGACCTCACCGGCCTTCTCCAGGCCGGCCCGGAAGTCCTTCATGCTCAAGGTTCCGGCCTTCACCTGCTGGTTCAGATCGAGCAGGATGTTCTTCTCGCCGTACTTGCGCAGAAAAGCGACGGAATTCTGGAAGACGTCGGGCGGATTTCCGCCCGCGGCCTGGGTATTGAACTTGCTCCAGAAGTCGGCGTACTCGGCGAAGTCCGTCTTCACCTTGATCTTCGGATACTTCTTCTCGAACAGCTTGACCGTCTTCTGGATCAGCTCGGCGCGGTCCTTCGCGCCCCACCAGGAGTAGCGGATGGTCACCGTGCCATCGCCCGAGCCTCCGCTGTTCCCACCGCAGCCCGAGGCCAGCAGCCCCAGCCCCAGCAGCCCCACCGCGGCCGCCCGCAGTCCTCTGCTCCCTCGCACCCATCGAGCACTCATGAGACGCCCCTCCCGGGCAGGTCGTCCGACTGCCCAACGAGCCTTCACACCAACGGTCCTTGAAACGTTTTAGGCAAGCGCTTGCCGGGCTAAGTTAGGGACGTAGTCGGCGGACGTCAACGGTTCGGACAGGATCAGTCGAAGCGCTTCACCGATCGACCGGGATCCGGCCGTCACCGCGCGTAACAACACCGAGGGCCCGGAGGCGTCTAGCCTCCGGGCCCTCGTCGCAGGGTGGGCGATACTGGGTTCGAACCAGTGACCTCTTCGGTGTGAACGAAGCGCTCTCCCACTGAGCTAATCGCCCTGGCGCACGCCCAACATTAGCGCATGCCGGACCGTGCCCATGACCACCCGCGTCCGCGCCCCGAGCGGTCGACCGCGCTCGTCACTCCTTGATCTTCCAGGGCATGACGAACCCGAACTTCCACACATACACCGCCATGGCCGCGGCGCAAATCACCACGGCGATCGTGGTCAGAATGATGTTCCGCTTGCGCACCCGGGGATCCAGGGCGCGCTGCGCCGCCTCCGTGACCTTCCGCTTGGTCCAGCGCAGCACCAGCTGGGCCCAGACGAACTCGGTGGCCCAGATCGCCATACCGGCGAAGATCACCAGCCATCCGGGGCCGGGCAGCGGCAGCATGATGATGCCGATGATCACCACTGCGAGCCCGACCAGGAACACCCCGACCTGCCAGCTCAGATGCAACGCCCGGGACCTCTGGATGAAGTGCGGCGCCCGCGAGCCGAAGACCGGCTCACCAGAGGCACCCTCCCCCGTCGCGGCCCCGGATGCCGCCGATCCGGCGACTTCCTGCCGCTCGTCACTCTCCGCGCTCATGTGACCCAACTTACCTGATCGAAAAGAGTTCACCGGGATGGCGGTACCGACCGCCCGGAGACTCCGCTGCTAGAGCTACTAGAAGGACCACAAAACGGGCAGAGGGGTTTACAACGGCACCGTAGGTGGCATGTCGATTTCGCCGACGTGCGAATCCCCGAGCGCACACTGAGCGAAAGGCCCTGGCGCTTATGAACACCACGGTCAGCTGCGAGCTGCACCTGCGCCTCGTTGTGTCGAGCGAGTCGTCACTGCCTGTACCCGCGGGCCTGCGGTACGACACGGCCGATCCCTACGCCGTGCACGCCACCTTCCACACCGGAGCCGAAGAGACGGTCGAATGGGTCTTCGCCCGCGACCTGCTCGCCGAGGGCCTGCACCGGCCCACAGGCACTGGCGACGTCCGGGTGTGGCCGTCCCGCAGTCATGGCCAGGGCGTCGTCTGCATCGCCCTGAGCTCCCCGGAGGGAGAGGCTCTGCTCGAGGCCCCGGCGCGGGCCCTGGAGTCGTTCCTCAAGCGAACCGACGCTGCGGTGCCACCCGGCACCGAGCACCGCCATTTCGACCTCGACACGGAACTCTCCCACATCCTGGCGGAGAGCTGAGCCCCGGCGAGCGCTGAGCGCGGCCGTCCGACTCGGGGAGACGGCGCGAGCCCGGCCGCGGCATGCAGGCAGCGACATCAACGTCATGTCGATATCGACAACGGCAGACAACGGCAGACAACGGCATATGGGAGCAGACGACGGTGCCGTCGCCGCGGAGTGGTCCGCAGCGACGGCACCGTCGTCTCGTACGGTCGTACGGCGTCACCAGTTGTTGGTGATCACCGTTGTCAGCGGTCACCAGTTGTCATGGGTGGTTGCCATACGGGCCGTAGTTGTCACACATGTGGGTGGACGCCGCTAGAGTCGGTCAGATCGAAGGGCAGGCGAGAGCAGCCTCCGATCCGGCCGGCCAGGGAGCCAACCGTGCTGATCAACCACGACACCCAGGTCGCGCTCGACGCGGTCGTCGCTCTGGTGAACACCACGCCCGAAGGCGAGGGCCCGGACGACCTCGCGGACCTCGCCGCGCTGCGCACCTTCGTCGCGCAGCACGCCATCAGCGACGTCGGCACGCTCGGGGAGCGGGACCTGGTGGCCGTACGGGCCGTGCGCGCCCGCTTCGCCGAGGTCTTCGCCGCGGCCGATTCCCGGCGCGCCGCCGAGCTGCTCAACGCGATGGTCGCCGCGGCCGGCACCACCCCCCGGCTCACCGACCACGACGGCTACGACTGGCATGTGCACTACTTCGCCCCAGGGGCGTCCCTGGCCGAGCACCTGGCCGCCGACGGCGGCATGGCGCTCGCGTTCCTCGTGGTGGCGGGCGAGCGGGAGCGGCTACGGCGCTGCGAGGCGCCGGATTGCGGGCATGCCTTCGTCGACCTCTCGCGTAACCGCTCACGGCGCTACTGCGACAGCCGCACCTGCGGAAATCGCTTGCATGTGGCCGCCTATCGCGCGCGGCGCCGGGAGGCGGCAGCGGGCTGAGGCCGCGTCGGCGGTCGTGCCGACGCCGGCGCGTCCGGTGGCGGTCACCACCGGTAGAGGTCGTGGAGGGCGGTGACGAAGAGCAGGGTGAATATGACCGCGAGGAACAGCATCAGCGGTGGCTGGGAAAGGGCGAAGAGACAGCCACGCGGCTCTTCGCTCGGCGGTGCAGGGGGTCCTTCGATAGGGGATCGCTCCCCGGGTGATTGCAGCATCTCGCGCAAGATCATGGCGCAGGGGGACCCCGCCTGCGACCGGAGAGCTGGTATTGACCGGTTGGGCGTCAGATTCCGTGCTTTTTGAGAATGGCCTCGATATCCGAGAAGTCGTCCGTGCCCGAGCTGCCTCCGGACTTGGCCGCGCCCCTGGATCCCCGCAGCCCGCCGCCCGCGCCCAGCGCGGGGGCCGCAGCCCCGCCCCGCTCCGCCGCCGCCGCGGCGCGCCGCTCCTTACGGGTGCCACCGCCCCGGCGCTCCACCGCCCGGGTCACCATGAACAGCAGCCAGGACAGGCCGAGCACCCCGAAGCCCAGCCAGACGCTCGGCTTGAAGACCAGGTCGGCGATCCAGTCCAGGATGCCCGTCATCGCCAGGCCCACCGGCAGCAGCGCGTAGGCGGCGATACGGGTCGCGGCCAGGAAACGCTTGCGGTACGCCGTCACAAAGGCGACCGCGAGTCCCGCCGCGGACGCCGCGGCGCAGACGGTGTCGGTCAGCATCGGGTCCTCCTGGCGATCGGATAACGGGAATCGGGCCCCGGGTATCCATCGTGCACCCTCGAGGCGCTGTCCCGACCGTTCCGGGGATGAGGATCAGGGACATCTCCGGGGAACGGCTCCTCCCCTGGGCCGAGTCCGCGACCTAGCCCTCATGAGCCGAGGCGCCCGGTGCTGATTCGGAGGACGAGGCTCCGGGCTGGAAGACTGGCCCCATGAGCGACCCCCAGCCTGCCCAGCCCGCTGAACCCGCCGAGCGAGGCGAGCCGATCGTGCTCGATGTGTGGTGCGAGCTCCAGTGCCCCGACTGCCGTAGCTCACAGACCGATCTGCACGCACTGCGCGCCCGCTACGGCGACGCCCTGGAGATCCGCATACGGCATTTCCCGCTGGAGAAGCACCAGCACGCCCACGCGGCCGCCCAGGCCCTCGAGGAGGCCATCGTGCAGGGCCGGGGCTGGCCGTACGCCGAGGCCGTCCTGGCCCGCGCCGAGGAGCTGGGCGCGCGCGGCGAGGTGCTGCTGGTGGAGGTGGCGCGGGAGCTGGGCCTGGACGCCGAGGAGATGGACACCGCGCTGATCGACGGGCGGCACATCCTGATCGTGGACGCGGACCAGGCCGAGGGCAAGGCGATCGGGGTCAACGGCACCCCGACGTATGTGATCGGCGGCGAGCGGCTGGACGGCGGGAAGAGCCAGGAGGGTCTGCGCGAGCGCATCGAGGCGATCGCCGACCGGCTGCTCGCCGGCTGAGCCGGGGACCGGGCCGGGTGCCCGGGCCCGGGGCGTCAGCCGGTGCCCCCGGGCTCAGAGCAGCTGCTTGAACAGGTGGTACTCGGTCGGCCGGTAGCCAAGCGACTCGTACAGCCGCAGCGCCGGGGCGTTGCCGCCGAAGACATGCAGCCCGATCGTGCGGGCCCCCGCCGCCAGGCCGTCGCGCTCGGCGGCCAGCATGAGCGTACGGCCATGGCCGTGGCCGCGGTGCTCCTCGGCGACCTCGACGCCGTAGACATAGCCCTCGAGGGCGCCCGCTGCCTCCGCCGCCTCCTCGGGGCGTATCGCCAGCCACACGGTGCCCACGTCCGTACCGTCGTGGGCGAGTACGCGCAGCAAGGTGTCGGGCGTCGCGGGGCCGTCCGGCAGCAGGGTCGCGTAGGCGGTGTCCGCCTTCGCCCGCGCCGCTTCCTCGGCCACCCCGCGCTCCGTCCAGCTGCGGATGTACTCGGCCCGCTCGTGCTCGAACCAGGCCGGGTACTCCGCCTCCCCCATGGCCCGCACCTCGCTGCCCGCCGGCAGCTCGGGCGCCTCGGACAGCTCCTTGACCATGTTGCGGCCGCGCTCGCCGAAGCCGAGCGCGCCCGCGAGCCCGAGCGCGGTCGTGGCCTGAGCCGGGATGCTGACCTCCACCTGCGTACAGCCCCAGCCGCGCAGCACCTCCTCGGCGGCCAGCGCGGCGACCGTGCCCCGGCCACGGTGGCGGTCCGGCTCGTCGATGTCCAGCCGCTCGATCCGCCCGACCTCCGGGCCCAGCCGGTCGTCGGTGGCGAGGTGGAGCGAGCCGACGGGGCGGCCGTTGACACAGACCTCGTACGAGCGGGCCCGGCCGCCCGCGTCGGTGCGCTG
Source organism: Streptomyces sp. NPDC059679 (assembly GCF_042734105.1). Taxonomy (NCBI): domain Bacteria; kingdom Bacillati; phylum Actinomycetota; class Actinomycetes; order Kitasatosporales; family Streptomycetaceae; genus Streptomyces; species Streptomyces sp. NPDC059679. The sequence continues at coordinate 17,998 of NZ_JBHWES010000105.1, forward strand.
TTCCGGCCCGGTGGGCCGCAGGATGGTGGTCACGATGGTGTTCTACCTACCCGACGGACGATCGTCACCAGGTTTTCGCGGCGAACCGCCCGCCGCTCAGGGGTCGAGGTCGTCGGCCGCCCGCCGGGCGAAGATCCGCATCGCCTCCGCGGTGACCGGGCCGGGCGCGCCCGGCAGCGGCCGGTCGTCCAGCCGGTGGACGGCCTGGACGTCCCGGGTGGTGGAGGTCAGGAAGATCTCTTCGGCCCGCTCCAGTACGTCGAAGGGCAGATCGGTCTCCTTCGCTCCCACCCAGTCGAGCACGAGCTGCCGCGTGATGCCCGCGAGGCAGCCGGAGGCCAGGGGCGGGGTGTGCAGTTCGCCGTCGAGGACCACGAAGACATTGGAGCCGGTGCCCTCGCACAGCCGCCCGACCGTGTTGCCGAACAGCGCCTCGCTCGCGCCGTGCTCCCGGGCCCGGGCGAGCGCCACGACGTTCTCGCCGTACGAGGTGGTCTTCAGGCCGGCCAGCGCCCCGCGCTCGTTACGGGTCCACGGGACGGTGACCACCGCCGTCGTATCGGGCCGCCGGTCGGTGTCGACGAGCGCGACGACCAGGGTGGGGCCCGCCGTGCCGCGGTCCGAGCCGAGCGGCGACACCCCTCCCGTATAGGTGATCCGCAGCCGCCCGAGCGGCGCCGGGTTGGCGTGCAGCACCGCTTCGCAACCGCGCCGCACCTCCTCCAAGTCCGGTTCCGGCAGCCCGAGACCGCGGGCCGAGCCGGCCAGCCGGCGCAGATGGCGGGTAAGGGCGAAGGCGCGTCCGTCGGCCGCCTTGACCGTCTCGAAGACGCCGTCGCCGACCGTCAGTCCATGGTCGAAGACGGACACCTGTGCGCTGTCGGCCTCGCGCAGCGAACCGTCGAGCCAGATGGCGAGCGTCATCGTGCGATGCCTCCCGTCGGCTGGTATGCGCCCGCCGCCACCTTGAGCAGCCGGGCGGCCTTGAGTTCGGTTTCGTCCCATTCGCGCTCCGGGTCGGAGCCCCAGGTGATGCCCGCCCCGGTGCCGAAGCGCAGCGCGGGGCCGCCGGCCGCCGCGCGGTCGATCCAGAAGGTCCGTATCCCCACCGCCAGCTCGCCGGTGCCGCGTTCGGCGTCCACCCAGCCGATGCCTCCGCAGTACGGGCCGCGGGGCGCGGTCTCCAACTCTTCAATGATGCGCAGCGCGCTGGACTTGGGCGCCCCGGTGACGGACCCGGGCGGAAACGCCGCCGCGAACAGCTCAGGCCAGCCCGCGCCGGCCGCCAGCTCGCCGCGCACGGTGGAGACGAGGTGGACAAGACCGGGGTGCGGCTCGACCGCGCACAGCGCGGGAACGGTCACCGTCCCGGTGGCGCAGCACCGGCCCAGGTCGTTGCGGACCAGGTCCACGATCATCACGTTCTCGGCGTGGTCCTTCTCCAGCAGGTCCGACGCCTCGCGCCCGGTGCCCTTGATCGGGCCGGATTCGACGACCCGCCCGTCCCGCCGCAGAAACAGCTCGGGGGAGGCCGTGGCGACCTCCACGCCATGTGCGGGCAGGCGGACGGTCCCGGCGTACGGGGCGGGGTTGCCCAGGGCCAGCAGCGCGGTGAGCTCGTCCACATCGGAGCGGTCGGGTTCGGGCAGCGGCGCGGACATGACCCGGCACAGGTTCGCCTGGTACACCTCGCCCGCCGCTATGTAGCGCCGGATGCGCCGTACGCCCTCGGTGTAGGCGGCGCGGTCCAGCGATGAGGTCCAGTCCCCGGGGGCGGGCCCCGACCAGCCGCCGGGCGTCGGGGCCGGTACGGGCTCGGGCCGTACGTCCGCGAAGCGGGCACAGACCAGGCCGCCCTCGAAGTCGGCGACCACCGCCCAGAAACCCTCGGATTCCAGAGCCGCGGGGTCGCTGGTCACATCGCGCAGATCGGTGGCGACGAGGCCGCCGAAGCGGGCGAGAGGGGGGAGCTCGTACACGGTTGCGAGTCTAGGGCGGACGCCTCCGCGGTGTGGCGGGAGGGCGTACCGACCGCGGCCCACGGCGGCACGCTGCGGAAACGGAGGGAGCATGGTGAGCAAACGGAATTTGAGCTGGCCCCGGAATCCGCTAGAGTTCAACACGTCGCCGGGACGCGGGAGCGCCCCGGAGAAACGACACCTGCGGACGTGGCTCAGTTGGTAGAGCATCACCTTGCCAAGGTGAGGGTCGCGAGTTCGAATCTCGTCGTCCGCTCGGAGTGGGGGTTTCGGCCCCTGCGTCTGGTGGAGTGGCCGAGAGGCGAGGCAACGGCCTGCAAAGCCGTCTACACGGGTTCAAATCCCGTCTCCACCTCGGACGATTAGCTCAGCGGGAGAGCGCTTCCCTGACACGGAAGAGGTCACTGGTTCAATCCCAGTATCGTCCACTCGGGCCCTTGTGGGCCCGCCGGGTTCTTATGGGCCCGCCCGCGCGATTAGCTCAGCGGGAGAGCGCTTCCCTGACACGGAAGAGGTCACTGGTTCAATCCCAGTATCGCGCACACCGCGGTTCCGCGATCTCCATCGTGGTTCCCCGGGACGATTAGCTCAGCGGGAGAGCGCTTCCCTGACACGGAAGAGGTCACTGGTTCAATCCCAGTATCGTCCACATGATCGGCCGAGGGCCGGGGCATCTCGCCCCGGCCCTCAGTCGTATGCGCTCAGGATATGCGCTCAGGAAGAGAAGAGCATGCGCCCGAAGCCGCGGTGCTGCTTGTGGTGCCCGTGGTGACCGTGCTGCGGAGCACCCCAGGCGGGGGCAGGGGCGGCCGGGTACGCCTGAGGGGCCGGGGGCGCGGGCGGAGCCTGCGTGGACCACTGCGACTCGAGCCGGGTCAGCGCCTCCAGCTCCCCGTAGTCCAGGAAGATCCCCCGGCAGCCGCTGCACTGCTCTATCTGGACACCATTGCGGTTGTACGTGTGCATCGGTGCACCGCACTTGGGACACTGCATGGTCCGCTCAACTCCTCAGCTTTCAGACAAAAGCGCTGCCGGAACGGGCGTCCGGCGGCGTTGACTTCACCCTACGCTCCGGCAAGCCGCGCGATGCGCAGACAGGCCTCCACCATCGACTCCTCCGCCTCGTCCAACGGACGCCCCTCCCTCGCCGCCTTGGCGAGCGCCAGCGCGGACAACTGCACGGTCAGCGCGCGGGCAGGCACGTCCAGCCGCGCCCACGGGTCCTCTTGGCACTCCCGTACGGCCGGGCCGCCCGCCGCGCGGTACGCCCCCAGGAAGCGCACCCAGTCGTCCGGAGCGAGCAGCCCGGCGGCGAACCAGGCGGCGGGGCGGGCGAGATCCCACGCGGGGTCGCCGAGGCCGAGGTCGTCGACGTCGATGAGCAGCCAGCGGGCGGGGGTGCCGGAGGGGTTGGGGTGCTCGGGAAGCCCTGGGTGCTCGGGGGATCCGGCGCATCTCACCAACTGGCCCAGGTGGAGATCGCCATGGCACAACGCACCACCGCCCTGCGCCGCCGCCCCCTCGCCCCGCGCCCAGCCCGGCAGCGCGCCCCAGGCCCGCAGCACCGCCTCCGCGGCCGGCCCCGCCACTCCGGCCCCCGCGCGCCGCAGCCTGGCGATGGCGCGGGCCGCCTTGGCGGGTCCGCGCATCGGCGGCAGCGGGCCGGGCAGCGCGGCGGGCTCCACGGAGTGCAGCCGCGCCAGCAGCCCTCCGGCCTCCGCCCATGGCGCGGCCTCCGGGTGGTCGGGCGACACCGGCTCCCCGTAAGGCCACAGGGTCACCGCCCGCCCTCCGGGCAGCGCCCCGGGCCCGCCCAGCGGCGGAAGCAGAATGCCCGCACACCTCGGATGCCCGGCCACCCGCACCCTGACGGCCAGCTCATCCGGGTCCGTGTCGGGGGCGTGCGCCTTCGCGACGACCGAACCATGGCGTATGACGGTGGCGTCGCGACGGTCCGCAAGCACGATCGGCTCACCGACGGGTCCGTGATGCGGCGCGGACCGGTGGCGGACGACGTCGACCAGCTGCGGGACGACGTCCTCCCGTACGGTTCCGCTCACGGCTTCCCATCTCGCAGACGCGGTGGCCTTCCGAGCTGGATCCTAGGTCAGGCCGTATCCCCGCTTTGCCGGGGGATCGCCCCCAAACGGCGCGATGCCCGGACAGCTCCCCAGCTGTCCGGGCACTCGTGCCGTCCGCCGCACCCCCGTCCCCACGGGGTTGATGACGGGATGTCCCCGCCCGGGCCGCTCTCCCGGGCCTGGGGCGCTCAGCGCCCCAGCATTCCCGCCACGGACGACGCCTGTGTGACGACGGCCTCCCAGCCGCCGAACACGATGGCCAGGAGAGCGGCCGGCGGCAGCGCCATCGCCGCCGCGACCAAGGGGTGACGCCGGTCGGACCGCTGGTCGCCGAACACCTCCGCCGCGCGGTGCCCGCGCGCTCGGGTGGCCGTCCCTCCAGCCGGGTCCGCCATTGCCTCTCTCCTGTCACATCTGGGGCGGCGAGCGTCTGACCTCGGGGGACGAGTGCTGCGCCCGCCGCTTGACCTCAACATTAGGCGCGGCGACCGCGGAGGGCGTCATGCCTTCGTATCGATGCCGGGCCTCCCGGAGGATGACGTCCTGCGCGGGCGACTACTCCCCTGGGTGGAGACTCGACGTCAGGACTTGGGGTCTTCCCTGAGGGGACCCTCCTCGCGCTCCCCATCGTCGATCCGCGGCACCGGCTGCTCGACCAGCGCCAGCACCCTGTTGGCCATGAAGCGGGCGGTGCGCACCACCGAACCGCTCCGGGTGACTTCGCTCACTTCCACCACGCCTCGGCGCACCGCGGTCTCCACCCTGCGGCCCGCACGGCTCGCCACCACTTCATAGGTACGCGTCGTGTCACCGGCGTCAACGACTATCTCCACACGATCACCCTTCACGGGCTCAATCCCCCTTCTGCGACGGTCCCTTGAGATCTCGCATCGCGGATCGGAGCGCGGATTGCCGCGATTCCGCCCCACTTCTCCAAGGATTCCACCCGCCACTGACAATCCATCTGCCGACGCATGCGCGGCCTCTGCGCGCGTCGGGCCGTCAATCCGTAAGCTGTGCACGTCAGACGGCGGCAGCGGATGGGGCCTCCCCGCGAGGGGTACTGGGAAGGGGCCTACCACCGGAGGTAGGGGACGGACATGGCGATGATGCGGCTCCGGCGCGAGGATCCGCGTGTCGTCGGTTCCTTCCGGCTTCACCGGCGGCTCGGCGCGGGCGGCATGGGGGTGGTCTACCTCGGCTCCGACCGGCGCGGGCAGCGCGTGGCGCTGAAGGTGATCCGGCCGGATCTGGCCGAGGACCGTGAGTTCCGGTCCCGGTTCGCCCGCGAGGTCTCGGCCGCGCGGCGGATCCGCGGGGGCTGTACGGCGCGGCTGGTGGCCGCCGACCTGGAGGCCGACCGGCCGTGGTTCGCCACGCAGTACGTGCCCGGGCCGTCCCTGCACGACAAGGTGAACGAAGCGGGCCCGCTGCCCGCCACACAGGTCGCCGCCATCGGGTCGGCGCTGGCCGAGGGCCTGTTGGCGGTGCACGAGGCGGGTGTGGTGCACCGGGACCTCAAACCGTCGAACATCCTCCTGTCGCCCAAGGGCCCGCGGATCATCGACTTCGGCATCGCCTGGGCGACCGGCGCCAGCACGCTGACGCACGTCGGCACGGCGGTCGGCTCCCCCGGCTTTCTCGCGCCCGAGCAGGTGCGCGGGGCGACGGTGACCCCCGCGACCGACGTCTTCGCGCTGGGCGCGACGCTCGCGTACTGCTCGATGGCGGACTCCCCGTTCGGGCAGGGGAGTTCGGAGGTGATGCTCTACCGCGTGGTGCACGAGGAGCCGCAGTTGGCCGGGGTGCCGGACGCGCTGGCGCCGCTGCTCCACGCGTGTCTCGCGAAGGACCCTGAGGACCGGCCGAGCACGCTGCAGCTCTCCCTGCGCCTGAAGGAGATCGCGGCGCGGGAGGCCCACGGGCACGGGGGGCACGGACACGGGGGACATGGGCACGGCGGGCACTCCGGCCTTGGCGCACACGGGGGGCTCGGCTCCGGTGGGTCCGGGCACGGGCAGCCCGACGGGCACCACTCCGGAGGCCAGCATCCGGGCGGTCCGCACTCGGGAGGTCCGCACTCAGGGGGTCACTCGTCCGGCGGGCACCACCCCGGGCCGCGGCAGCCGTCGGAGCGGCCGAGTGGCCGGCGGGCCGACGAGTACACACGGCAGCGTACGGAGCGGCGCCCCGGTGGCACTCCCCCGCCCGCGCCCCGCGGCCAGGCTCCGCGCGCCTCCGCGCCGCGTCAGGGGCCGGGTACGGGGGGCCGTTCCGCCGGTTCGGCCGGTTCGGCCGGGACCCCTGGGTCCACTGGGTCCACGGGCCGTAACTCCGGCGCCCGCCCGACCCCCGCGCGCCCCTCGGGGCGCAACGGCGCGCGGCCACCCGTGCGTACGCTCCGTACGCCACGGAACGGACGCCGGCCCGTCGGGCCGGACCGTCGGCTGATGCGCCAGCGGCTGATCGTCTTCGTCGTGGTGACGCTGCTGGTCGCGCTGGGCATCGCGGCGGCCCAGGGCTGCCAGGGGCCGCCCTTGGGGCTGGGGGCGCCGACGCCCGCGCCCACCGCGCCGTCGTCGCGGGGTGCCGCGCCGCCGCCGCACGGATGACGTGAGTGGGGGCGGGGCTCTGCTCCCGGCTCCCTCTCAGCCCTGCGGACGGCCCGCCGTGACCGCGTAGAAGGCGACCGCCGCCGCCGCGCCCACGTTGAGGGAGTCGACGCCGTGCGCCATGGGGATGCGCACCCACTCATCCGCGGCCATAAGGGCCTGCACGGAGAGCCCGTCCCCCTCCGCGCCCAGCATCAGCGCGACGCGCTCGATGCGGTGGGGCGCGGCGTCGTCGATGGAGGTGGCCTTCTCGTCGGGCGTCAGGGCGAGGATCTTGAAGTCGGTGTACCGGACCGCTTCCAGACCGCGCGGCCAGGTCTCCAGGCGCGCGTACGGGACGGAGAAGACGGCGCCCATGGAGACCTTGACGGAACGGCGGTACAGCGGGTCGGCGCAGTCCGGTGAGAGCAGCACCGCGTCCATGCCGAGCGCCGCGGCGCTGCGGAAGATCGCGCCTATGTTGGTGTGATCGTTGACGGACTCCATGATCACCACCCGCCGGGCGCCCTCCAGCAGCTGCTCCGCCTCGGGCAGCGGCTTGCGCTGCATGGAGGCGAGGGCGCCCCGGTGGACGTGGTAGCCGGTCACGCGTTCGGCAAGGTCCGGGCTGACCGCGTAGACCGGCGCCGGGACGTCCTCGATGACGTCCCGCATGACGTCGACCCATTTCGCCGACAGCAGCATGGAACGCATCTCGTAACCGGCCTGTCTGGCCCGCCGGATGACCTTCTCGCCCTCGGCGATGAACAGGCCCTCGGCGGGCTCGCGCCTGCGCCGCAGCTCCACATCGGTCAGACCCGTGTAGTCGCGCAGCCGCGGGTCGTCGGGGTCATCGACGGTGATGAGATCAGCCACAGGGTGATACTGCCTTGTCCTGGAGGTCGTGCCAATGACGCCGACGCGATGCGTTACCGATGGTTACCCGAGGCGAGGGCGGTGACCTCGCCGATCACCACGACCGCGGGCGGCCGTACACCCTCGGCCGCGACCCGTTCCGCCACCGTGGCCAGGGTCGCGTCGACGCGCCGCTGGGTCGCGGTCGTGCCTTCCTGGACGACGGCGACCGGGGTGTTCGCGTCCCGGCCGTGCTCGATGAGCGTGGCGGAGATGGGGCCTATCTTCTCGACGGCCATGAGGAGGACGAGCGTGCCGCGCAGCTTCGCCAGCGCCGCCCAGTCCACCAGCGAACTCGGGTCGTCGGGTGCGACATGCCCGCTGACCACCGTGAACTCATGAGCCACACCCCGGTGGGTCACCGGGATCCCGGCCACGGCCGGCACGCTGATCGCGCTGGTGACGCCCGGTACGACGGTGCAGGGGATACCCGCCTCGGCGAGTGCGTGGGCCTCCTCCATGCCGCGCCCGAAGACAAAGGGGTCGCCGCCCTTGAGCCGGACCACCGACTTGCCCGCCTTCGCGTGCTCGATCAGCGCGTTGTTGATCGCCTCCTGGGCCATGAAGCGGCCGTACGGGATCTTCGCCGCGTCGATCACCTCGACGTGGGGCGGCAGCTCGTCGAGCAGATCGCGAGGGCCCAGGCGGTCGGCCACGACCACGTCCGCCTCGGCGAGCAGCCGACGGCCGCGTACGGTGATCAGATCCGGGTCACCGGGGCCGCCGCCGACCAGCGCGACATGGGGCCCGCGGGCACGGTGGCGGGGCGCGGCGAGGGTGCCGTCGCGCAGCCCCTCGACGACGGCGTCCCGCACGGCGGCGGAGCGGCGCGGGTCGCGCCCGGTGAGCACGGCGACGGTGACGCCCTCGCTGCGCCCGGTGGCCGGGGTCCAGGCGGTGGACGCCTCGGCGTCGTCGCTGCGTACGCACCACACCCGGCGCGCCTCGGCCTCCGCGGACGCGGCGGCGTTGGCCTGGGGGTCGTCGGTGGTGATCAGGGCGTACCAGGCGCCCTCGAAGTCGCCGTCCCGGTACTTGCGGCGCTCCCAGCGCACCTCGCCGGCCTCGGCCATCGCCTCGACGGACGCCGTGGCGGACGGCGAGATCAGCACGATGTCCGCGCCCGCCGCGATCAGCGCCGGCAGCCGGCGCTGGGCGACCTGGCCGGCCCCGAGCACGACGACCCGACGCCCGGACAGGCGCAGCCCCACGGGGTATGCAAAGTTCTCGGACATGGCGATGCGGCTCTCCTCGTGCGAATGCGCTGCCGCTGCGGCGCTGGAGCGGCTGATCGCTGATCGGCCCTGATCGGGCTGGTCGGCTGTGGGATGTGCCCCCGCGCACACCTTACGTGGCGGGGGCGGACGTCAGCCCTTCTCCGTGACTCCGGCGGAATCGAAGGTCGCCACCTCGTGCATGGCCCGGGCTGCGCTCTGTACCACGGGCAGGGCCAGCAGCGCGCCCGTCCCCTCCCCCAGACGCAGATCGAGATCGACCAGCGGCCGCAGCCCCAGCTTGTTCAGCGCGGCCACATGTCCGGGCTCGGCGCTGCGGTGCCCGGCGATGCAGGCGGCCAGCACCTCGGGCGCGATGGCCCGCGCCACCAGCGCCGCCGCGCCCGCGCTCACCCCGTCCAGGATGACGGGGGTACGCAGGGACGCGCCGCCCAGCAGCAATCCGGCCATCGCGGCGTGCTCCAGGCCGCCGAACGCGGACAGGACGCCGATGGGGTCGGCCGGATCGGGCTGGTGCAGCTCCAGACCGCGCCGTACGACATCGACCTTGCGGGCGTGCATCTCGTCGTTGATGCCGGTGCCGCGCCCCGTGACCTCGGCCGGGTCGGCGTCGGTGTAGACGGAGATCAGGGCCGCCGACACGGTGGTGTTGGCGATGCCCATCTCACCCGTGAGCAGCGCCTTGTTCCCGGCGGCCACCAGGTCACGGGCCGTCTCGATGCCCACCTCGATGGCGCGCAGCACCTCCTCGCGGCTCAGCGCGGGGCCGACGGTGAAGTCGCCGGTCCCCGCCCGCACCTTGCGCGGCAGCAGCCCCGGCGTGTTGGGCAGCTCACTCGCCACACCCACGTCCACGACGCACACCTCTGCGCCGACCTGGCTCGCGAAGGCGTTGCAGACCGCCCCGCCGCCCAGGAAGTTGGCCACCATCTGGCCGGTGACCTCCTGCGGCCAAGCGGTGACCCCCTGCGCGTGCACCCCGTGGTCGCCCGCGAAGATCGCGACAGCGGCGGGCTCGGGAATCGGCGGCGGGCACTTCCGGGACAGTCCGCTCAACTGCGCCGAGATGATCTCCAACATGCCCAACGCGCCCGACGGCTTCGTCATACGCTTCTGCCGCTCCCACGCCTCGCCGAGCGCCTTCGCGTCCAGCGGACGGATGCCGCGCAGGGTCTCCTGCAGCAGATTCGCCGGGTCCTCACCGGGCAGCGCGCGCCGCCCGTACGTCTCCTCATGCACAACCCACGACAGTGGGCGGCGCTTGGACCACCCCGTCTTCACCAACTCCGGCTCCTCGGGGAACTCGTCGACATACCCCACGCACAGATACGCCACGACCTCCAGATGCTCGGGCAACCCGAGTGCGCGCACCATCTCGCGCTCGTCGAAGAAACTGACCCAGCCGACGCCAAGCCCCTCGGCCCGCGCGGCGAGCCACAGGTTCTCCACGGCGAGCGCGGAGGAGTACGGCGCCATCTGCGGCTGCGTGTGCCGGCCCAGGGTGTGACGGCCGCCGCGGGTCGGGTCGGCGGTCACGACGATGTTGACCGGAGTCTCGAGGATCGCCTCGACCTTGAGCTGCTTGAACTGCTTGGCCCGCCCCTTCGGGAGCGACTTGGCGTACGCGTCGCGCTGACGCGTGGCCAGGTCGTGCATGGTGCGCCGGGTCTCCTCGGAGCGGATGACCACGAAGTCCCACGGCTGCGACTGCCCGACGCTGGGCGCGGTGTGCGCGGCCTCGAGCACGCGCAGCAGCACCTCGTGCGGGATGGGGTCGGAGCGGAAGCCGTTACGGATGTCGCGCCGGTCGCGGATGACCCGGTGCACGGCGGCCCGCTCGGCGTCGGCGTAGCCCTCGGCGGGGGGTGTTGCGGGGGGTTCGGCTTCGGGCTCGGCGGTTTCGGGGGCGAGTGCGGCGGCGTCTTGTTCGGTCGCGGCCGTGTCGGCGGATGCGGGCGGGCCCGCGGATGCGGGCGCGGGGGTGGCCTCGGCGGTCGCGGGCGGGTCCGCCGAGGCCGCCTCGGCGGCTGGCGCGGCGGCCACGTCCGCTTGTCCGGCGGGCGCGTCGTCGGTGCCACCGTCGGACGCGTCGGCCTCAGGCTCCTCGTCGGCAGTCGGCGCGGCAGCTGCTTGGGCAGCGGGATCCGTGGCCTCAGCCGGGGCTGCCTCCTGAGACGCCGCGTCGGGAGCCTGCGCATCGGCCGCATCGGCGGCGGCAGGCGCGTCCGGCGTTGCGGTGGCGGCGTCGGTCGTCGCGTCGGCGACAGCGGCATGGCCTGCATCGGACTGGGCGCCCGGCGCGGCAACAGACTCGTCACCCGCAGGGGCGGCGGCATCCCCGTCCGGCTCGGCAGCAGCCGTAGGCGATGCGCCGGACGCGGCGGCTGCGTCGCCGCCCGGCGCCTCCCCGTCGGCCGCAGCCGGAGCGGCGCTGGAGCCTGCCGCCGCAGCAGCAGGCGCAGCAGCGGCAGGGTCACCACCGGGCGCGACCCCCTCCGAAGCAGTCGGCGCGGCACCAGAGTCCCCACCTAC
>NZ_JBHWES010000106.1:0-29125 GCF_042734105.1 Streptomyces sp. NPDC059679
GTCCGGGCGGCCGTAGCCGTACCGCCCGGACCGGGCGCCCCCGGATGATGAGGGAAGGTCAGGAGTTGATCTCGAACGGGTCGCCGTACACCTTCCACTTGAGCGGGGGCTCGAGCCCGAGGTTGCCCTCGTTGAGGAACTTCCGCTGCTCGGTGTCCACCCGGCTGGTGTTGCTGTGCGCCTCCTCGCTCTGCATGGCCTCCTTGCGGGCGTCCAGGAAAGCGTGGAGGTAGGTCTTCTCGTCGCCGCCCTGGGCGGGGGTCTTGGCCCGGGACATGGCGGTCTTGCGGATGCCACCGAAGCTGTACTTGCTGCTGCCGGGGCCGTGCATGACGATCGCGTCGTAGTAGATGAACTGGCCCAGCGTGCCTATTCCGTCGGCCTTGCCCTGGCTGACGGACGGGTTGAAGTAGACGCGGTCGCGCTCGTGTTCCTGGGCGTCCTGGAAGGCCTTGTCCTGGGCGGCCTTCTTCCAGTCCTTGGTGAAGTTGGGGTCGAGGCCGTCGTGGGAGTCGCTGCCGTCGACCTCGCGCAGCGCGGGCAGGTACTTGGCCAGTACGTTGCCGGGCTTGACCTGGGTGTAGTACTCGACGAGTTCGAGCATGTCGCCGGTGCCGGAGCAGAAGCCTATGATCCCGGCGGTGTAGCCGCGGCCGTCGTCTATGTCCTCGATGTACTTGAACTGGGCGCGCCAGTCGAGCGAGGAGTTCTCCGCGCTGGAGACCAGCTTCATGGCGATCTCCTTCTTGGCGGGATCGTCCAGGTTCTTCACCGCGGCCGTCCGGTGCTCGGCCTTTACGACCTGCGCGGCCTGAGCCGACGAGGGTGTGTGCTCGGCGGCCTGGCCGATTCCGACGCTGGTGAGGACGAGCGCCGCCGGAGCGGCTACGGCGGCGGCCACGAGGCCGATCCTCTTGGGCATCTGGATCTCCGTTCCGTGTCGTCTGTGGGGGAAGCGCGCACGGATCGTCATGGGGAGACGCCCTCGACGATCCGTTAGGAACCTTTCCTAATCATTCAACCGAGCATGCCATGCCCGCGACAAGAGTTAGGAACAAAGAAGACCGCGGCGGGCCGTTGAAGACCCCGAGTTGCCGACGGCCGAGTCGGCAACTCGCACCCTGGTCGCTCCCTCGCCCGACCAGCACGGCCCATCGCTCCACGACAGACCGCGTGTCCGCGACCGGATCAGCGCGGCAACCGCACCAGGAACACCGTCTCCACGTGCGGCCGGCTCGCCACGGAGACATCTCCGCCGTGGGCCCGCACGAGCTGTCTGACGATGGACAGCCCCAGCCCGCTGCCCCCCGTTCGCCTGCTGCGGGACCGTTCGGCACGCCAGAAGCGGTCGAACACCCGGGGCAGGTCCTCGTGGCGGATGCCGCTGCCCGTGTCCTTCACCTCGATGGCGACGGCGCCCGCCACGCGGCGGGCGCTGAGGGTGACGCGGCCGTCCGGCGGGGTGTGGCGTATCGCGTTGGACAGAAGGTTGCCCAGGATCTGGCGGAGGCGGACCGGGTCTGCGTGGATCGAGAGGCCGTGCGGGGCGTGGACGGCGGTCTCGACACCGCCGGCGTGTGCGGTCGCCTGGTGCGCGCTCATGGTCTGCTCGATCACTTCGCGGAGGTCCAGCTCCCGTGGACGCAGGCGCAGGGTGCCGGCGTCGGCGGCGGCGAGCACCTGAAGGTCGTCCACGATGTGCTGGAGGAGGTCCGCCTCCTCCTGCAGCGAGGTGAGGAGCGCCGAGTCGGGCTCGGCCAACCCGTCCTGTGCCGCGTCCAGCCAGCCGCGGATGTTGGTGAGGGGCGTGCGCAGTTCGTGGGCGATGTCGCTGACCATGACCCGGCGCTGCTCGTCGGTGCGTTCGCGGCGTTCCGACAGGTCGTTGAGGGCGGCGGCGAGATAGCCGGTCTCGTCCTTGGCGGTGACGGGGATACGGAGGTGCCGGCCCGAGGGGGCGCGGGCGGCGTTGGTCAGCGCGCGCAGCGGACGTACCAGCCTGATCGCGATGACGGCGGTCACGGCGATGGTCGCGGCCAGGACCAGACCGGTGCTGGCCAGGACCCTGAGGGTGCCGGCCGGTGACAGGTCGAAGACGGCGGTGGCCGCACTGGGTGGGCTGGCGACGAACAGGAGGGCCGCCGGGGCGACATACGCCGCCAACTGCTCCCGCCGGCCTTCCTCCACACAGTCGTCCACCGCGGCGGAACTCTCCGCGGAGTCGTCTCCGTCCACCTGGAAGTCCATCGTGATGGTCAGCGGTTCGGGCAGGCGTACGTGGTTGCGCTCGGCGCAGCCGCGGACGAGTCCGGTGAGTTCGGCGAGAGCTGTGGCCTCGGTCGGGGTGGGCAGGAGCAGGCCCTTGGACTCGCAGGCCGGGATGAATTCCCCCAGGGCCCTGGGCGCGCGCAGGGCGGGCCTGCCACTGGCCTCTTCGACGATTTGTGCACGTACTCCCGTCCGGCCGTAGAGGCAGCTGACCTCACCGCGGGCGATCCGTCGCAGGTTCGCCCGCTCCTCGGCGGGCAGGCGGAAGGGGCCGACGGCGCGTGGGTCGATGCGGGAGACCTGCTCCGCCCGGCCCACGCCCTGATCCGTGGACGGTGCGACGTGCAGCGGATCGATCACTGCGCTCTCGTTGAGGGGCAGCCGCTCCGCGGCCGACCGCCGCGACGCGGCGATGACCTTGCGCGCCCGCGTGGTCAGGATGATGGTGCGCCCCGTCGACCGGGAGAGATCCAGGACGGTGCGCTCGACACCGTTCCAGTCCCGGTGCGTCGCGGCGAACCCCTCCAGCGTGTCCTGGATGGTGGCGTAGTCCGCGACGACCTGGCCCCGCTCCTGCTCGATGGCGACGGTGGTGCCGCGTACCGTCAGCCAGGCCGTGGCCCCGATGGACACCAGGGAGATCAGCACGGAGGTGACCAGCAGCCGGAACAGCAGGCTGTTGCGGAACGGGACTTCAGACGTCACTGCGGCCTCGGGACAGTTTGTATCCGATGCCGTGGACGGTCAGCAGCAACTCCGGCCTGCGCGGCGAGGTCTCGATCTTCTTCCGCAGGTTCACTATGTGCATGTCCACGGTGCGTTCGGTGACGGCTCGGCCGTGGACGGTGATGCAGTGCAGCAGCTGAGCCCGTGTGAAGACCCGCTCGGGTGCGGCTGCCAAGGTGCTGAGCAGGCGGAATTCGCCGGGAGTGCAGTCCACCGGACGGCCGTTGACGGAGACCTCGTGCCGGTCCGGGGCCACGGTCAGCGGGCCGGCCTTCAGGAGCACTTCCTCCGTGTGCTCCGGATGCCGGGTGCGCCGCAGCAGGGTCCGGATGCGGGCCACCAGTTCGCGCGGCCTGTACGGCTTGGTCATGTAGTCGTCCGCCCCGATGTCCAGGCCGAGCAGCAGATCGTCCTCGGTGGAGCGGGCGGTGAGCATCAGAATGGGCATATCACCCATGGCCCGCATACGTCGGCATATCTCCAGCCCGTCCAGACCCGGCAACATCCAGTCGAGAACGAGCAGGTCGGGTGGGTGCCGGATGGCTTCCTCCAAGGCTGTCGTGCCGTCGTGCACCACGGTTACGGCGTGTCCGTCGTGCACCAGGTAACGACGGATCAGTTCTGCCTGCTTTTCGTCATCTTCGGCCACCAGTACGTACGCGGACATGGCCCGATGATAAGCCTGCGGAGCCCGTGATGAACGCCGAAAAACCTGCTTCCATTCCATGACAACTTCCTGACAAACGCATGCGGGGGTCCTGCGAGGGAAAGCGTTGACACATTTCTGACAAAGCCTTGCCACACTTCCAGGCATGCGAAACAAGAAGATCCTGTTCCTCTCCTGCGCCGCGCTGGCGGTGACGCTGATCACCGGCTGCTCCGAGGGAGACGCCGAGAGCAAGGACGACGGAGTCGTCTCCGTCCCGGAAACCGGTGGGGGCGGAAAGGGCGGGGCGACGAAGAGCCCGGTGGCCGACGATTCCGACTCCGGCCGCCCTCAGCTTCGGCTGGACACTACGGACATCGAGGAAATACGCATGTACCAGGGCTACCTGCGCTGCCTCAAGGATCACGGAGTGCCCCTTCCGCCGAAGGGGAGCAAAATGCCGGAAGCCGATCCGGGAACATTGTGGTTCCCCGGTATGGATGTAGCCAAAGAGCGTCCGGAAGCAGAAAAGGCATGCCTCGGAAAGAGGCCGCTGCCGCCCCCGGAGCTGGACCCGAAGAAAAACCCCGACTATATGGACGATTACAACAAGTGGATCGCGTGCGACAACCGCAGAGGGCTCAAGGTGAACCCCCTTCCTGACGGAGGTGGCTGGAACTACAAGGCCGGCGTGACTCAGCCCAGGAATGCCGACCAGATTGACAAGGAATGCATGATAGAGGCGTTCAGTGGTAAGTGAGCGCGACGCCGGGGACACCACGGCCCTGCGGGTGACGGTCCAGGAGGAGGCGGACCCCCGCAGGCCGACGGCGGGCCGCCGGAAGAAGAAGGCCCTTTATCTCGGCATCACCGCTGTGCTGCTCGCGGGAGGAACCGGCGCCGGTCTGCTGTGGGCCGGCCGGGGCGGGAACGGCTCCGCACCCGAATCCGGCCCGAAGATCAAACAGATCGCCGTGGTCAGAACGGACCTGTCGGGCAGCAGGGAGATGGACGGCACGCTCGGCTACGACTCCGCGCGCACGATCCGCAACGCCGGCGAAGGACGGGTGACGTGGCTTGCGAAGCGGGGTGCGACGGTCAAACGCGGCGAGCAGCTGTATCGCGTCGACGAGCGCCCCGCCGTGATCTTCTACGGCAGCACACCCTTGTACCGCAGGCTCGACACCCCCGGCAGTGTCGGCCGTGACATACGGATCGTCGCCGACAACCTCGAGGCTCTCGGCTACGACATCGGGGCGCAGCCGGCGCCGGGCACGGTCGTCCGGCAGAAGGCCCCCGCGGGCGCCCCCACCCCCGTGGCAACGGGCCCTGGCCAGGGGGAGACCACACCCCCCGCCGGCGAGTCCTCGGCTCCGGACGGCGGAGCCGGCCAGGGAAACGATGCGTCACAGGAGGTGTCACCGAGCCCAAGCCCGTCGCAGTCCACGGTCAGGGAGGGCGACGGTGTGCTCACCCGGTCCCTGATGTCCGCGATCAAGCGCTGGCAGAAGGCCGTGGGCATGGATCCGACCGGCATCCTCGACTTCTCCGACGTGGTCGTGGCGAAGTCGGCGGTGCGGGTCGCCAACGTCTCCGCCCAGCCCGGGGACGAGGCGTCGGGAGACCTGATGTCGGTGACCGCCACCACCAAGTCCGTGACCGTGCCGGTGGAGTCGCTCGACCTGGGGTCCGTCAAACCGGGCCAAAAGGTCACCGTGGTGCTGCCCGACCGTTCCACCACCCCGGGCCGGGTCGCCGCGATCAGCGCCATCGTGCAGGGAGAGCAGGACGCGTCGGGCAGTACCGGGCAGACCAAGACCAACGTCACGGTGTCGCTGGACGACCCACAGTCCGTCAAGGGCATCGACTCCGCCCCCGTACAGGCCCAGTTCCAGGGAAAGGCCAAGAAGGGCGTACTCGCCGTCCCGGTCGGCGCCCTGCTCGCCCTGCGCGAGGGAGGGTACGCGGTCCGGCTCTCCGGCGGCAGGCTCGTCCCGGTCGACACCGGCATGTTCGCCAAGGGACTGGTCGAGATCAGCGGCCAGGGCGTCAGCGAGGGCATGAAGGTGGAAACCACGGGATGACCCACGTGATCAGCGTGCACGAGGCGAGCGTGACCTATCCCCCCGAGGTGAAAGCCCTCGACCGGGTCTCCCTGTCCGTCGCGCAGGGCGAAATGCTGGCCATCGTCGGCCCTTCCGGCTCCGGCAAGTCCACGCTGCTCAACATCATGGGCACACTGGCCTCGCCCACCAGCGGCAGCGTGGTCATCGAGGGGCAGGACGTGGCGGAGTTGTCCGACCGCCAACTGTCCGCCCTGCGGGGGCGGCGCCTGGGTTTCGTCTTCCAGCACTTCCACCTGACGGACGGACTCACCGCGGCCGAGAACGTGGCGACCGGCCTGC
The DNA here is from genome assembly GCF_042734105.1 of Streptomyces sp. NPDC059679. Lineage (NCBI taxonomy): Bacteria > Bacillati > Actinomycetota > Actinomycetes > Kitasatosporales > Streptomycetaceae > Streptomyces > Streptomyces sp. NPDC059679. The sequence continues at coordinate 6,046 of NZ_JBHWES010000106.1, forward strand.
TGTACGCCGGTGTGCCCAGGAAGTACCGGAAGAAGCTGGCCAAGGACGCCCTGGCCCGGGTCGGACTCGCCCGCCGGGCCGGCCACCTGCCGGGGCAGCTCTCCGGAGGGGAGCGCCAACGGGTCGCCATAGCCCGCGCGGTCGTCCATGAGCCGGCTCTGGTCCTCGCCGACGAGCCGACCGGCGCACTCGACACCGCCAACGGCGCGGCGGCGCTCGCCCTGTTGACCGAACTCAACGCGGCGGGCACCACGATCGCGCTCATCACCCACGACCGTGACATCGCCGACCAGTTGCCACGCAGGGTTCATATGCGTGACGGTCGCCTGGTCGCGGACACCGCACTGACTGGAAGCCCGTCATGACCGCCCCCGCCAAGCCGTCCCGCACCGCGCTGCGGCGCTCTCCCCGTCGTGCCGAAGACAAGATCAAGCCTGTACGTCTCGCCTTTCTCGACCTGTTGGGCCTCGGGCTCCTCGGCCTGCGCACCCGCAAGCTGCGCGCCGCGCTGTCGGCGCTCGGCATCTCGATCGGCGTCGCCACGATGGTGGTGGTGACGGGAATCCCGGCCTCCAGCCAGCGGGCCCTGATGGACGAGATCTCGGCGCTGGGGTCCAACATGCTGCGGGTGCAGCCGTTCACGGGACAGGGCGAGCCGGTCAGGCTGCCCGAGGAATCGGTCGACATGGTGCGCCGCATCACACCGGTCACCAAGGCGAGCGCGGTGGCCAACACCCATGCCGAGGTGCGGCGTTCCGACCTCATCGGTGAGGACGACTTCTCCGGTACGGGCCTCAGCGTGCTCGCGGCCCGACGCGACCTGCTGGGCGTGGTGGGCGGAAAGGTCTTCTCGGGAAGGTTCTTCAGCAGCACCGACGAGCAGTTCCCCACGGCCGTACTGGGCTACCGGGCCGCCGGCCAACTCGGCATCGGGGAAATCCCCGAAAACGAACCGGCTCCACAGATACAGATCAACAAGTCGTGGTTCACCGTGATCGGCATCATGCACTCCATACCGCTGGCCGACGACCTCGACAACGCCGTACTGACGGGGTGGCCGGCCGCCAAGAAGACACTGCACTTCGAGGGAAACCCCACGGTGATCTACGTCAAGGCACGGGAGGCCCATCTGGAGGACGTACGGAGCGTACTCCCCGCCACCGTGTTCCCGGAGCAGCCCGGACAGGTCCAGGTCAGCCGCCCGTCCGACGCCCTGGCGGCCAAGCGCGCCACGCAGAACACCTTCTCCTCCCTCTTCCTCGGCCTGGCCGGTGTCGCCCTGCTGGTCGGTGGGATCGGTGTGGCCAACACCATGGTCATCTCGGTCCTGGAGCGCCGGAGGGACATCGGGCTCCGCCGGGCGCTGGGCGCGACCCGCGGTCAGATACGCGTCCAGTTCCTCACCGAGTCCGTGGGACTGTCGCTGCTCGGCGCCATCACCGGAACCCTGTTCGGCGTCCTCGCCGACATCGGCTACGCGGCCTACCAGGGCTGGCCGACGGTGATCCCCCTGCTCTCGGTCACGGGCGGCTGCCTCGGCGCCGTGCTGATCGGCATGGCGGCCGGCGTCTATCCCTCGGTCCGCGCATCACGCCTTCCTCCTACGGAGGCGCTGGCGTCGACGTGAACGGCCGGCCGCGGGCGCGACCGCGCGCCGCGAGCGGTGGTACCACCCGTGGACGCGATAGCGAGCCTGGCCGGGTGATCGACAGCCGGGTGAGCGTGAGCTCAGCCCTCGCCCACAAGGTCGAGGTCGTCACGGGACGTCACCGGAGTGATCACCGGAACGGGCCACTCGCGGTTCAGCGGCAGGGACACATCCCGCCACCAGGGGTGCGTAGGGAGGTCTCCAGCGGGCTCGAAGGGCTCGCCCGGAACAGGGACGGCGACCGCCTGTCCGACCGCGCCGGCCGCGGCCAGCGTCCATTCCCCCGGCTCGGCCCAGGGATGCAACGAGAGGTTGAAAGTGCCCCAGTGGATCGGCAGCATGACCCCGCTCGGCTGGCCTTGCTGCAGGTCAAGGTGGCTCTGGACCCCCTGCGAGGGGTTCATGTGAATGTCCGGCCACGCGCCGGGCAGCGGCCTGGAATCCGCGTGGTTCGTGGGCCAGAGGTCGCTATACGCGCCGATCTGGATCATGGTCGCGTCGAACGGCCCGTGCTCCTCCCCGATCTCCGCGAAGCCGGGGAAGTATCCGGTGTCCCCGCTGTGGTAGACGCGGTGCTCCGGCCCGGCCACGACCCAGGAGGCCCACAGGGTGTGCTGGGTGTTGCGCAGCGCGCGACCGCAGAAGTGGCGGGCCGGGGTGGCGGTGAACCGCAGGCCGGCCGCCTCCGTCGACTCGCGCCAGTCCAGCTCGGTCATCCGCCGCTCGGGCACTCCCCAGCGCTCCAGGTGGGCGCCGACACCCAGCGGGACCACGAAATGCGCCTCGGAGCGCACCAGGGCGCGGATGGTCGGCATGTCCAGATGGTCGTAGTGATCGTGGGAGATCACCACCACATCGACCGGCCCCAGCTCGCGCAGCGGCACCGGCACCGAGTGGATCCGCTTGGGCCCGGCGAAGGAGAAGGGCGAGCAGCGATCGCCCCACACCGGATCGAACAGCACTCGCCGCCCGTCGATCTCCGCCAGCACGGTGGAGTGGCCCATCCAGGTCAGCCGCAGCCCGGAGGCGGGCGGCGTGGCCAGGTCGGCGAGGGTGGTGGGGTGCACCGGCACGGGCCCGGCCGGGGCCCGGCGGACGCGCTCCTCCTTGCGGAAGTAGGTGGGCAGGAACTTCAGCATGGAGCCGGACGGCGCGGTGCGGGCGGCCACGGGGTTCACGAACACGCCGTTCGCGAAGTTCGGCGACCGGCGGATGCGCTCCATGCGCTCTCCGGCCGGGTCCGCCCCGAAGGCGGCGGGGCGCAGGGCGGCGGCGAGCCGGGCACGTTTCTGGCTGGGGCCGGTCACGGCACCTCCTGAATGAGGGGCGGATGCCCCCGTACGTCTGCGGTGTGGCAGCGCGGCGGGGACCGCCGCGCTGCTCAAGGACAACTCGCGAGACCGCCGACGTTGTTCCGCTGAGCGCCGCCGATCAGCAGCTGAGGTTGGATCCGGGGGTGGTGCCCAGGATCTGGACGAACCTCTGATAGGCGTCGATCCGGCTCTGCACCTGGCCGGGGTTTCCGCCGTTGCACTCGATACTGCCGTTGATGCTGCGGATCGTCTCGCCGAAGCCCCGCTGGTTGACCATCGCGTCGTGCGGGGTCATGGTGCCGGGTCCGGTCTGGGTGTTCCAGTACCACAGGGCGGTCTTCCAGGAGACCGCCGCGTCCCGCTCGACCAGATACGGATTGTTCAGCAGGTCGATGCCGAGCGCGTCACCGGCCGCCTTGTAGTTGAAGTTCCAGCTGAGCTGGATCGGCCCGCGCCCGTAGTACGCGGACTGGCCCGCGGGGCAGCCGTAGGGCTGGTTCCAGTCGCAGTAGTGCGGGTAGTTGGACTGGTTCTGCTCCACGATGTAGACGAGGCCGCCGGTCTCGTGGCTGACGTTCGCCAGGAAGGCGGCGGCTTCCTGCTTCTTCACGGTGTCGCTGCCGGTGTTCGCGAAGCCGGGGTAGGCGCTCAGGGCGGCGGTCAGCCCCTGGTACGTGTAGAACGAGTTGCGGCCCGGGAACATCTGGTTGAACTGCGCCTCGCTCACCACGAATCCCGCCGGGTTCTGGCCTCCGGAGCCGCAGTCGTACGGCTCCCAGTACCAGGTGCTGATGATGGGGTCATAGCCCGGGTTGTCGTGTTCGGCGCGGTAGTACCTGCCATCGGTGTACTTCACGATGTCGCCCGTGGCGTACCACTTGCCGGCGACCCAGTCCGGGTAGGTGCAGGCCGCGCGGGGGGTGGTCGCCGTGGTGGCGGTCGCCGAAGCTGAGGCCATGGGCATGACAAACAGCAGGGCGCATGTCGCCGCGGCGGCGGCGAGAGCGGCCCGGAGGCGTTTTGCTATCAAGGCTCCTCCTTCAGGGGGGGCTTGAGAGTGGGGGGACCTGACACCACTCAAGCGGACTTGGTCTATACCAGTCAAGGTCTAGACCAAGCCGGGGTATGCGGGCGGCCAGTCCCGGGCCCGGCCGTCCACTCCCCGCCCCTCTCCCTCCCGGCGGAGGGCCCCTCCCGGCGGAGGACCCCGTCAGGTCTGGCGCTCCGGGGCGTACCCGTCGGCATCCAGGCCGAAGGTCCACGCGACGCCCTCACGGGCGGTGGTGGTGCGCGGCGGCACGCGCAGCCAGTACGTGCGATGCGTCCCGTCCGGCTCCGGCGTGGAGTTGACCACCTCGACCATGACCACCGGCTCGTCACCGGCCATCTCGATGCGCCACAGCACGCCGGTCTCGTCGCGGTGCACCGGCTTCGCCCCGGACTCCGTGAGATAGCGGTCGTAGCCGTAGTGCTCCAGCATGACGCGGCGCAGCTCCGCGTTCTCCTCGGTGCGGATGCGCTCTGCGGTCAGCTCGGACAGCTGCCCGAGGAAGTCCGCGGGCACCGGCATGCCCCGCCACGCGTACAGCGCGAAACCGTCGGGGTAGTCCAGCGCGGGCCCGGTGCCGCTGTCGAGGCGGCCCGCCTCGTCGCGGTGCAGCGTGACCGGGCGCTCGGCGATGACCACGGCCTTCTCGTACGGCCACCACCACCCCGCGGACCGCGCCACCGCGGCCGGGCCGGCGAGCTCACCGGCGTCTCCCTCCGCGACTACCGCCGCCAGCCACGGCGCGTCGTGCTGGCCGAGCACCGCGTCCAGCATGGCCAGCCGGACGGCGGATTCCCGGTCCCGGTCCGACTGCGCGTCCAATGCCTCGACGACTCCGGTGCGGATGCGCTCGGTGAGGGAGCGGGTGACCTCCCACAGCGCCGCGCCCGTCAGGGCCCAGCGCTCGGCCCAGCCCGTGCTGCCGAGCGTGTCGTGCAGCCGCTGTCGCGCGGCAGCCCACGGAAGGGTGCGCACCGCCTCCCGGACACAGGCACCCGCCGCGCCCGCCTCCGGCTCGACCCCCGCGGCGCGCAGCGCGCCGGCCGCCCGGTCGGCGATCTCCCGCGGCAGCTCGCCGCCCTGGCCGGTCAGCAGCATCGCCGCCGCCGTGCCCGCCAGCGGGGAGTCGACCCATACGATCCGCTCCGGGCGCGCGATCCCGGCCGCCTCGTAGGCCAGCCGCACCCCCTCCTCGGCGGCCTCGCGGTCGGCCCGGCCCGTGGCCGCGGCCACCGCCCGCCACCGCTCGACCAGGCTCAGCGCCGCGGTGTCCGCACCCGCGCTGCCCGGACCCGCGACGTCCGCTGCCGTCGTCATCGAGCTCATGGTTTCCGTCTCCCGTTTCCCAGTCCCGGTTCTCAGTTCTCAGTTCTCGGTGCTCAGTTCTCGGTGCTCAGTTCTCAGTCCGCCACCACGCGCACGGCGCCCGGCGCGTACTCCCGCTGCCGCACCACGCGGTACCACCCCTTGGGCAGCGGTATCGCCGCGTGTTCCTCGTGCACCACCCGCCCGCCGTCCGGCAGATGCAGATACGACACGCCGAACGGCCCCGACTCGCGCACCAGCGTGCCCGGCCCGACCACGGCATGGGCGTGTCCGGTCACCTCGCCCAGCGCCAGCACCAGCCGCCCCCGCGAGTCCCGCGGCTGCCGCGGCAGCGCTTCGGTGTTCGGCGGCAGCGCCTCCTCGGCCACCGGCACGATCAGAACATCTCCCTGTCGGTACATGCGCTTCTCCCTTTCCACGGCACAGCGGCGCCGGGGCCCACCGCTCGTGCGGGGCCCGTCGACATCAACGACGTTAGGCGCAGGGTCTGACAACGCGGAGGGGCCGACAACGCTTCGACAATGCCCGCCGCACCCGCTGTCGGTGGGGCTTGGTAGAACTCTTCGCACGCCGTTCGGAAACGGGCACGCCCACGCGAAGCATCAGGAGACCTCCCGGCATGGACCACGACGAGACCACCGACGAACTGCACGGCCTCCCGGCCTTCGACTTCCCAGCGCGCCGCGACGGCGCGCGGGAACTCCCCGGGCCGGAGACCGTGGCATGGCGGATCTCCCACGACCCGTACCGCGCCTCGGGCGACTCGGACCCGGACATCGACATCGCGGCCCGCTTCCAGCGGTTCCTGGACACGGTGGACACCGCCCGCGTACGGGCGCTGATCTTCGGCATATGGGGCGCGGCGTACGAGGACGACTCCAGCGTGGTCATCGAGCCGCTGGTCGCCGCCAAGGACCGATTCCCCGCCCTCGAAGCGGTCTTCATCGGGGACATCGAGGCAGAGCAGTCCGAGATCTCCTGGATCGAGCAGTCCGATGTCGCCCGGGTCCTCGACGCCTTCCCCGGACTGCGGGAGCTGAAGATCCGCGGCGGTACGAAGCTGCAGTTCCCCGCCGTCAAGCACGAGCGCCTGCACACGCTCCGCTTCGAGAGCGGCGGGCTGCCGGGCGAGGTGGTGCGCGGCGTCTGCGACAGCGAACTGCCCGCGCTGGAGCGGCTGGAGATGTGGCTGGGGGTGGAGGAGTACGGGGGCGACTCGACCGTCGCGGACCTGGCCGGGCTGCTCTCGGGCGGCCGCTTCCCCGCGCTGCGCCACCTGGGGCTGCAGAACAGCGAGATCCAGGACGAGATAGCCACAGCCGTCGCCGCCGCCCCCATCGTCGCCCAGCTCGCCTCCCTCAACCTGTCCATGGGCATCTTGACCGACGCGGGCGCCGAGGCGCTGCTCGAAGGCCAGCCGCTGACCCACCTCAAGACACTCGACCTGAACCACAACTTCTTCTCCGAGGCGATGGAGCAGCGGCTGCGCGACGCCCTGGAGCCCTCCGGGGTGCGGCTCGACCTCTCCGAGAAGGGCGACGAGGACGACGACGGAGAGGGCGAGGTGTGGCGTTACACCGCGGTCGCCGAATGACGACCCCCTTACCCAAGCCCTCGACAGCCACGCACCACGACGACCGAAAGGACCGCACCTCCTCATGATCAGCGATCTCCTGGAGTCCTTCGCGGGTCTCCCCGTCACCGACTTCGCCGAATGCGGGACCGACGCGACCGACCTGCCGCCCGCCGACGCCGTCGCCTGGCGGCTGGCCAGCGACTTCGACGAGGAGCGGACCTTCGAGCAGCTGTGGCGGGAGTTCCTGGAGAGGGTCCCGGCGGACCGGATCCGTGCGATCGTCATCGGCGCCTGGTGGGGCGACGGGGAATACGACAACGTGCGGCCGGTGATCGACCTGCTGACGGAGTCGGCCGGGCGGCTGCCGGCGCTGCGGTCGCTGTTCATCGGCGACGTGACGAGCGAGCAGTGCGAGCTGTCCTGGCTGGAGATGACCGATGTCACGCCGGTGGTCGAGGCGTACCCGATGCTCGAGGAGTTCGTGGTGCGCGGCTGCGGCTACGGGGGACCCGATGAGTCGCTGGCGTTCCGCCCCGTGCGCCATGAGCGGCTGCGGACGCTGCGGTTCGAGTCCGGCGGTCTGCCCGCGAGTGTCGTACAGGCCGTCTGCGACAGCGAGCTCCCCCGCCTGGAACACCTCGCGCTGTGGCTGGGGGTCGACCAGTACGGCGGCGACGCCACCATCGCCGACCTCGCCCCGCTGCTGGCCGGCGGCCGCTTCCCCGCGCTGCGCCATCTGGGCCTGCAGAACAGCGAGATCCAGGACGAGATAGCCGCCGCCGTCTCCGCCGCCCCCGTCGTCGCCCAGCTCGCCTCCCTCGACCTGTCCATGGGCACGCTGACCGACACGGGGGCCGAGGCCCTGCTCGGCGGTCAGCCGCTGACCCATCTCATGCTGCTCGACCTCCACCACCACTACCTGAGCGAGAAGCTGGCGCAGCGGATGCGCGACGAACTGGAGCCGCGCGGGGTCGAGGTGGACCTCTCGGAGCAGCAACAGGCACAGAGGTGGGACTGGGACGAGAGCGACGAGGAGCACCGCTATGTCGCCGTCTCCGAATGAGGTGCGCCATGACGTGCGCTTCGCCGTAGTCGGCAACCCCGGTGGCCGCCGGGTGGAGATGTTCACGGACGCCGTGCTGGCGGCGGGCCTGCCCGCGCCCCGGGTGCTGCCCTGGCGCGAGGTGCTGTACGACGGCCGGCCCCGGTTCGAGCCGGGCGAGACGGTGCGGCTGGACTCCCCGGGCGAGGACGAGGACGTCGAGCTGCTGCTGCGCGGCGCCGACGACCCGACCCGCGTCGAGGGCACCGCCCACTGGTACACCCGGTTCACCGGCGCGGCGCGCCAGGTCGCCGAGGCGGCCCGTACGGCGGACGCGGCGGTGCTGGACGACCCGGACGAGTTGGCCGTCATGTTCGACAAGCGGCTGTGCCACGGTGTGTTGAGCGAGGCCGGGGTCGCGGTGCCGCCGTCGCCGACCTCCGGGCCCAAGGCGCCGCCCGTCCGCGGCTGGGAGGACGTACGGGCGCTGCTGGCGGGCTCCGGCGGGCTGCGCCGCGCCTTTGTGAAGCTCGCGCACGGCTCGTCCGCCTCCGGGGTGCTCGCCGTCGAATGGGGCGCCCACGGCCGGGTGCGCGCCGCGACCTCGGTCGAGCGTACGGCCGACGGGCAGCTGTTCAACTCCCTGCGGGTGCGCCGGTACGAGACGGAGGCGGAGATCGCCGCCATCGTCGACACGCTGGCCCCCGACGGGCTGCACATCGAGCGCTGGGTGCCCAAGGCGGCGCAGCACGGCCGCGCCGCCGACCTGCGCGTGGTGGTGGTCGACGGGCGGGCCACCCATGCCGTGGTGCGCACCAGCCGCTCCCCCATGACCAATCTCCACCTCGGCGGCATCCGCGGCGATCTGGCCGCCGCGCGCGCCGCGGCGGAGGCGGCCGGGGTGCCCTGGGACGAGGTGCTGGACCTGGCGGAGCGGGCCGCGGCCTGCTTCCCCGGCACCCTGTGTGTCGGCGTCGATCTGCTGCCGGGCACCGGATGGCGGCGCTTCTCGGTCGGCGAGGTCAACGCGTTCGGCGATCTGCTGCCCCGGCTGACCGGTCTGCCCGGCAGCGGCGCGGAGGGCCTGGACACGTACGGCGCGCAGGTCGCGGCCGTACTGCGGCGGCGCAAGCCCCCGGCGAGAGAGGCGGCAGAAGGGCTGGGCCGAGAGGCGGCAGGCGAAGTGGTGAGAGGAGGCAGCGTCGATGCCCTTGGCTGAGCCGGATATGAACGAGGTCGTGGGCAGCCACGATCTGCTGCTGGTCACCTTGGACACGCTGCGCTACGACGTGGCGGCCGAGCTGGCCGCCGAGGGCCGGATCCCCCATCTCGCGAGCCGGCTCCCCGGCGGGGTGTGGGACAAGCGGCATGCGCCCGGCAGCTTCACCTACGCCTCGCATCAGGCGATGTTCGCCGGGTTCCTGCCCACACCGGCCACGCCGGGCCCGCACCGGCGGCTGTTCGCCGCCCGCTTCGCGGGCAGCGAGACCACCGCCGACGGGACCTTTGTCTTCGACACCCCGGACCTGGTGTCCGGGCTCGCGGCCGCCGGGTACCACACGGTGTGCGTGGGCGGGGTGGGGTTCTTCAACAAGCGGGGCCCGCTGGGCTCGGTGCTCCCCGGCCTCTTCCAGGAGAGCCACTGGGAGCCGGAGTTCGGCGTTCCGTCCCCCACCTCCTTCGAGGCGCAGGTGGCGTGCGCCGAGAAGGTCATCGCCGGGCTGCCGCCGGACCGGCGGCTGTTCCTCTTCGTCAACGTATCGGCGCTGCACCAGCCCAACTGGTTCCATCTGCCCGGCGCGACCCGCGAGGCAGGCGATTCGCGCGCCACCCACGCCGCCGCGCTGGAGTACGTCGACCGGCACATCGGCCGGCTGTTCTCCGCGCTGGGCGACCGCGGCCCCGGCTTCGCGATCGTCTGCTCCGACCACGGCACCGCGTACGGGGACGACGGCTATACGGGCCACCGGCTCGGCCATGAAGTCGTCTGGACCGTGCCGTACACCCACTTCTTCCTCGAGGCCTCATGACCACCAGCACCACCGCCACTACCGTCCCCATCGCCCCCGCTGTCCGCCCGTACCAGTCGTACGTCTACGCGTACCCGCACAAGACCGCCTACCGCCCGCTGAATCCGCGCCCCGCCCTGAGCGACCTGTGGGCAGCCGAGCCCAAGGACTCGCTGTCGCTGTATGCGCACATCCCCTTCTGCGAGGTGCGCTGCGGCTTCTGCAATCTCTTCACCCGCGTCGGCGCCCCCGAGGGGCTGGTGAGCGCCTATCTGGACGCCCTGGAGCGGCAGGCGGACGCGGTCCGCGATGCGCTCGGGGACGGGGCCCGGTTCGCCACGGCCGCGTTCGGCGGCGGCACCCCGACCTTCCTGGAGGCGGCGGAGCTGGAGCGGCTGTGCGATATCGCGAGCCGGCGCATGGGGGCCGATCTGGCGGCCGTTCCGCTCTCGGTCGAGGCATCCCCCGCCACCGCCACCGCGGACCGGCTGGCCGTGCTGGCCGAGCGCGGCACCACCCGGCTGAGCCTGGGGGTACAGAGCTTCGTGGACGCCGAGGCGCGCTCGGCGGTGCGGCCGCAGCGCCGGGAGGACGTCGAGGCGGCGCTGGGGCGGATCCGCGAGGCCGGTATCCCCGTGCTCAACATCGACCTGATCTACGGCATCGACGGGCAGACCGAGCGGAGTTGGCGGCAGTCGCTGGACGCAGCCCTGGCCTGGCACCCCGAGGAGCTGTATCTGTATCCGCTGTATGTGCGCCCGCTGACGGGTCTGGGGCGGCGCGACGCGGCGGCCACGGACGCGGAGTGGGACGCCCAGCGGCTGCGGCTCTACCGGGCGGGCCGGGACCATCTGCTCGCCCAAGGCTATGAGCAGGTGTCGATGCGCATGTTCCGCCGCCGGGACACGCCCGGGACCGGCAGGGAGCCATGCGGCGGGGACGACTACGCCTGCCAGACCGATGGCATGGTCGGTCTTGGCTGCGGCGCCCGCTCGTATACCTCGGCGCTGCACTACTCGTTCGACTACGCGGTGGACATGCGAGAGATCCGCGGCATCATCGACGACTACACGGCGCGGCCCGCGGCCGACTTCGCGCGCGCCGAGGTGGGCCGGGCGATGACCGCCGACGAGGCCCGGCGGCGTCACCTCCTGCAGTCGGTGCTCCAGGCGGAGGGTATGCCGGTGGCCGGCTACCGGGCCCGGTTCGGCACCGACCCGGCCGAGGACTTCTCCACCGAGCTGGCGCGGTTCGCCGAGCGCGGCTGGCTGGATCCGGACGCCGCGCCCGAGCTGCTGCGGCTCTCCCCCGAGGGTCTTGCGCACTCCGACGCGCTCGGGCCCGAGCTGTTCTCCCCCGCGGTGCGCGCCGCCATGGCCGATTACGACCTGAAGTGAGGCGGGCGGCGTGGACCTGACGATCCTCTACCGAGGCCCGCTGGCCTCGTGCGACTACGACTGCCCGTACTGCCCGTTCGCCAAGCGGCGCGACACCCCGGAGCAACTGCGCGCCGACCGGGCCGCCCTGGAGCGCTTCACCGCTTGGGCCGCGGCGAACACGGGCGACCGGCTGTCGGTGCTGTTCACCCCGTGGGGCGAGGGCCTGGTGCGCTCCTGGTACCGCCGGGCGCTGACCGAGCTCAGCCGGCTGCCGCATATCGCGCGGGTGGCGATCCAGACGAATCTGAGCTGCCGTACGGGCTGGATGGCGGACGCCGATCTGGACACCCTGGCCCTGTGGTGCACCTTCCACCCGGGCCAGACGCCGTACGACCGGTTTCTGGCCAAGAGCCGTGAGCTGGCGGCGCTCGGGGTGCGCCACAGCGTCGGCATCGTCGGCCTGCCCGAGCATCTGGAGCCCGCCCGGCAGTTGCGCGCCGATCTGCCCGCACAGGTCTATCTGTGGGTCAACGCCGCCGAGGGGCGCAGCTATACGGACGAGGAAGCGGCCCAGTGGACCGCGCTCGACCCGCTGTTCGGCTACAGCCGCCATCCGCACCAAAGCGCCGGTCTGCCATGCCGGACCGGCGCTTCGGTGATCTCGGTGGACGGCGACGGCACGGTGCGCCGCTGCCATTTCGTCCGTACGGATCTTGGCAACCTCTACGACGGCTCGTACCGCGCGGCCCTCGCGCCCCGCCCCTGCCCGCTCGCCGTCTGCGACTGCCACATCGGCTATGTGCACCTGGAGTCGCTGCCGCTGTACGACGTGTTCGCGGGCGGGGTGCTGGAGCGGATTCCGGCCGCCGTCGGCACGGGCTCAGGACTTTCGCCCCACCCCGCCGTACACGCCGACGTCAGCCCGCTTCCCCTGCTTCGGTAAGAGGCCGTCCGGCCGCCATGCCGGCACCTGGACCAGCCCCGGCTCCAGCAGCGGAAACCCGTCGAAGAACGGCAGGATCTCGGCGTGGCCGCGCAGGCTGAGGCTGGCCGCGGACTTCCGGTACACCTCCGCGGCGATGTCGGCTCGGTCGGTGAAGTCCAGGGTGCCGTGGCTGATCACCAGACAGCTGCCCGGAACCAACCGTTCGGTGAGGGTCGCGAGGATCCCGACCGGGTCCTCCTCGTCCTTGACGAAGTGCAACACCGCGACCAGCAGCAGCGCCACCGGCTTGCTGAAGTCGATGAACTCCCGTACCGCGGACCGGTCAAGCAACTCGGCGGGCTTGCGCACATCCCCCAGTGCGAAGCTCGTGCCGCCCGCGTTCGTCAGCTTGGCGCCGGCGTGCGTGGCGACGATCGGATCGTTGTCGATATAGACCACCCGGGTTTCCGGCGCGATCTCCCGGGCAACCTCATGGGTGTTCGGCGACGTCGGGATTCCGGTCCCGATGTCGATGATCTGCCGTATCCCGTCCCCGACGACGGTGCGCACGGCCCGGAGCAGAAACTCCCGGTTGGCGCGGGCGGTGGCGCGGACGGTCGGTGTCGCTTCGAGAATGCGGTCGGCCGCCCTGCGGTCGACCTCGTAGTTGTCCCAGCCCCCGAGGTAGTAGTCGTACATGCGGGCCGGATGAGGCGTACTGGTGTCTATCTCCTGCACGGAGAATCCTTGGTCGGTCACACCGTTCTCCATTTTTTTGCGGTTACCGCGGTCACTCCCCTGTGACCCGTGGCTGCGTCAGGCGAGCAGGAAGTCCGCTTCGCCGGCCTTCGCACCCTGGATGAACCGCTTCATCTCCAGATGCGTGTAGATGAGGGCAGGTCCGTCGGGATCCGTGGACTGGCGCAGCGCCACTCGCCCGTCCTTCAGCCTCATCGCCTCGACGCAACTTCCCCCGTTGCCACCGCTCCATGGCTTGTGCCAGCCCTCGGTACCGAGGTCGGTCGCCGGCATTCCGCTGTAGACGCGGTCCGTGCAGATGCGATCCATCGATCAGATCTCCTTGCGAATGCCACTCAGAATGGCCTGAGTGGTCTGTGCAGGCGCGGCCTGCGCACACATCCGGTCCAAGGCCTCCAGGAACGCCGATACGTCATCGCGCTGGTCGAAATAGGAACCGCTGACAAGCGTCTCCGTATACGCGATGTCCGGCAGCTCCTGAATCGGGAACCGGAAGATATGGAAGGGGCCGTACATCGCCGGGTGCGGCCCGGCGTCGAACGGCATGATCTGCAACCTGATGTTGGGCATCGTCGCGGCTTCGATGAGCCGCGTGATCTGATCGCGCATGACCTCGGGCCCGCCAATGGGTCGGCGGAGCACCGTTTCGTCCATCACCACCCACAGCATGGGCGGGTTGGGACGGGTGAGGAGGGCCTGCCGCTCCATCCGCAGGGCGACATTGCGCTCGGTCTCCGCATCGGCCGCGTGCGGCATTCCGGCGCACATCACCGCACGGGCGTAGTCCTCGGTCTGCAACAGCCCGGGGACATAGTGCGGCTCATAGGCCCGGATGAGATTGGCCTCGCCCTCCAGGCTGACAAAGGTGTTGAACCACTCGGGCAGCACATCCCGGAAGCGGTGCCACCAGCCGGGCTTGTTGGCCTCGCGCGCGAGGGAGAGGAACCCCTCGACTTCCTCCGGGTCGGTGACCCCGTAGGTGCGCAGCAGCTTCTCGACATACGGAAGCTTCAGGCCGACCTCGGCCTTTTCCATCCGGCGGATCGTGGCATGGGTGACGTCGAGGGCGCGGCCCGCCCGCTCGTACGACAGCCCGGCCTTCTCCCTGAGGTCCTGCAGCCGCTTGCCGAGCACGACTCTCAGGACGGTCGGGGCGCCGCCCGCTCGCGCATCCGCCACTACCGTCCCCCTCCAACTACCTTCACATCGCAGCAGTCTGGCACGCGCTCAGCCGCTACAACAGACTGTCTCTTCGATTCTGCAATTTACAGATTGAACCTTGCCATACGCGAGTGGCGCAGAGCATAGTGTCGGCGTGGCTCCTTCCTATGAGGCTCTCCGGTTAGGGCGCAGCGGCTCGCTCTCCGCTCCGTGCCTGCAAGACGCTTTTCGTCTTCCGGCACTGAGCACTTCCGTCGCGGAGGCGAGAAGGCTGGTCGTGCTGCGGCTGTGCTCATGGGGCGCCAGGCAGGAGATGTGCGACAACGCCGAGTTGGTCGTCTCCGAGCTCTTCACCAACGCCGTGCGCCACACCTCCAGCGAGGAGGTACGGTGCAGCATGCAGCTCATGGGCAAGCGCTTGCGGCTGGAAGTGGCCGACCAAGGGTGCGCGCGCACGGAGCCACAGGCCCGGTCGGTGAGCGTCGACCAAGAGGGCGGACGCGGGCTGATGCTCGTCGAGGCCCTGTCCGAGGCTTGGGGCGTCAGACCGGACGCCAATGGCACGGGCCGCGCCGTGTGGGCCTATCTAGCTTAGGCCCCTCCGGCACGACCCGCTTTGTGTTCGCCGATTCTCCGCGCTGTTTCTCTGCTTCGGGGTTTCCCCGGGGTGTCCGGGACTTCGCTCCGGGAGCCTTCAGGGCCGCAGCGGCAGCAGGTCCGGACGCTTGGGCTCCACATGGTCCCCCGACGACTCCCCGCGCAGCCGTCGGCCGATCCAGGGCACCGCGTATTCGCGCGCCCAGTGGATGTTGGCCCGGCGCACCTCGGCGGCCGAGCGCGGCCCCTCCGGCGGCCACGGCTGGTCCGGGTCGACCGGTACGTCGAGGCCGAGCACCTTGGCGGCGCGCAGCGCGACCCGGGTGTGTCCGTCGGGCGACAGATGCAGCCGGTCCTCGCTCCAGGCCCGCCGGTCCTGTACGGAGCGCAGCGACCACAGGTCGAGCACCGGGCACCGGTACCGGTCGGCGATCGCCCGCACATGGGCCGTGTACGTGGCGGCCTTGCCGCGCAGATGGCGCAGCACCGGCACGCCGCGTGGGTCGAACCCGGTGCACAGCAGCACCGTGCCGACGTGGGAGGTGAGCCGGTCCACGGCCGCCTCGTAGCGCTCGGCGACGTCGTCGGGGTCGCTGCCTGGCCGCAGGATGTCGTTCCCGCCGCCGCAGAAGGTCACCAGATCGGGGCCGAGTTCGATCGCGCGCGGGACCTGCTCCTCGACGATCTGGTCGAGGAGCCGGCCGCGTACGGCGAGGTTGGCGTAGCGGAAGTCGGCCGGAGCCGGGCCGCCGATGGGCCCGGCTCCGGAATGTCGGTCGGAGAGCAGGGCGGCCAGCCGGTCCGCCCAGCCGATGAAAACGCCTTCCGGATCCGGGTCGCCGACGCCCTCGGTGAAGCTGTCCCCGATGGCGGCGTAGGACCCGATCACTCCGCTGTTGAGTCTCTTCGCATCGTCTGCCACTCCCGACATCCTCCACCCTGGTGAGTGACCTACGCCATCGTAAGGAGGGGTTGACGGAGGGTGATCTATCCCACCTGGTCAGATTCGCCGAAGGCGGAATACGGCGGCGTCCAGGTCCCGACGGAGCCCGGTCTCGAGGCCGTGGTGGCTGAGCACGGCCCCCCGGTGAACCTCTCCGGTCTCCAGGTCCTCGTACCGGCTCTCGGGGTCGAGCCCGCGCAGCCGCAGCGCGGGCTGCCGCTCGCCGAGGGTCTGGGCCTGCAGCCAGGCCAGCACCACGGTCTCCTCACCGCGTACGTACTGCACCGCGGTCAGCCCGCCGTCGCCCGGCGGCCGCAGCCGGTACAGCTCGCCGTGCTGGACGACCGGCCGGATGCGCTTGTAGAGGGCCACCCAGTCGCGCGCCTCGGCGAGTTCTTC
This sequence comes from Streptomyces sp. NPDC059679, assembly GCF_042734105.1. Classification (NCBI taxonomy): domain Bacteria; kingdom Bacillati; phylum Actinomycetota; class Actinomycetes; order Kitasatosporales; family Streptomycetaceae; genus Streptomyces; species Streptomyces sp. NPDC059679. The sequence goes on from NZ_JBHWES010000106.1 coordinate 22,171, forward strand.
CTCGCTCCAGTGACTCAGGTCGCCGCCCACCCCCAGCACCCCGGCCATCGCGCTGATGAAGCGGAAGCGCAGTGAGGTGACGCGCTTGCTGCCCATGGCGTTGGGGGTGTCGGTGACCCAGGCGGCCATGACGCGGGCCGGGTGCAGCTGGCTGAAGCCGTGCTGGATGGGCAGCCGGTCCAGCGGGTCGGTGTTGTCCGAGGTCCACACCTGGTCGGTGAGCGCGAGGACGCCCAGGTCGATCCGGCCGCCGCCGCCCGAGCAGGATTCGAAGGCGACACCCGGGTGCGCGGCCCGCAGCCGCCCCAGCAGCTCGTACAGCCCCCGCACATGCTCGATCCACAGCCGCTGGGGGTACGGGTCGCCGGGCCACCCCGCATCGGAGAAGGACCGGTTGAAGTCCCATTTCACATAGTCGATGGGCGCGCTGGAGAGCAGGGTGTCCAGCCGCTCCCACAGGTGCTCGCGTACGTCGGGCCTGGCGAGGTTGAGCACCAGCTGGTTGCGGAACTCGGTGCGATTGCGGCCGGGGTGGTGCTGCACCCAGTCGGGGTGGGCCCGGTAGAGGTCGCTGTCGGCGTTGACCATCTCGGGCTCGACCCAGATGCCGAACTGCATGCCCATCGCGTGCACCTCGTCCGCGAGGGGCTTCAGTCCGCCGGGGAAGCGGTCGGGGTTGGGAGTCCAGTCGCCGAGCCCGGCGCGGTCGTTGGTGCGCGCCCCGAACCAGCCGTCGTCGACGACGAACAGCTCCACGCCCATCTCGGCGGCGCGGCGGGCGAGCGTGCGCTGCTGCTCCTCGCTGACGTCGAAGAACGTGGCCTCCCAGGAGTTGTAGAGCACCGGACGGTGCCGGTCCGCGTCGGGGATCACCTGGGCCAGCTGCCAGGCGTGCCAGGCGCGGCTGGCGGCGCCGAACCCGCCGTCGGTCCACAGGCCCGCGAAGACGGGCGTGGTGAAGGACTCGCCGGGCGCCAGGCTCAGCTGGCCCGAGTCGTCGTGGCCGACGCCGCCGACCGCCTGTACGGCGCCGATGGGCAGCTGCTGCACGGCGATCCGCCAGGACCCGGACCAGGCGAGGGCGCAGCTGTGCACCTCGCCGTGTTCTTCGGTGGCCTCGCCGCCGTCCAGGGCGATCCAGGGCAGATGCTGATGGCTGGTGTGGCCGCGGCGGCTGCCGAGGACCTTCTCACCGGGCGTGAGGTCGGCACGCACCAGCTGGCTCTCGGCGGCCCAGCGCCCGTACAGATGCGACAGCCGCCAGCGGTCGCGCGCCGGGAGGGACCAGGCGGCGGAGTCGATGCGCAGCAGTTCCAGGGGGGCGTCGTCCGGGCCGCCCGCGTGGGCCGCGGTGGTCCAGCGCTCGACCACGTCGTAGTCGTCGCGCATCCGGTAGTGGAGGGTGAGGGCGAGGTGGTGCAGCGAGTCGTGGAAGTGGAGCCGCAGCTCTGCCCCGGAGTCGGTCACCTCGCCCCGCTCGAAGCGCCACTCGGTGCCCCTCACGCCCGGCGACCGCACCGACAGGGCGGGGCGTACGAAGCGGGGCCCGCCTTCCACGGGGAATTCTTCGCGCCCGTCCAGGGGTGATTCGAAACCCCATGGCGGGGGGACGGACCTCAGAGCAAGGGCCTCCGCGTCGGGGAGCGCGATGCGCGGGCCCCAGTGGAGGTGAAGCAACTCGTCGTTCTCCGTGAGGTGCAGCGCATAGCTGCTGCGCCGTCCCGACAGCAGCCAGACCCGACCGCTACCACCGATTTCAATCATTACTCTCCCCAATTCCGCACAGACCAGAACATCATCGGGGCAGCGCACCCGGTGCGCAATGCCCGGGGCACCCCTCCATGGCGACCTGGTCGCCCCCGTACACCCATGTCGTATGGTCAAGCACAGTCCGCCTCGCCGACGAGCGGCGCCGGCGGCCGAGCCGAAGGAGCGCCCGTGACGCAGCAGACGCCGCAGGTTCCGTCGACCGAGCCCGAGCTCACCGGGGTGCGCAACTTCCGGGACGTCGGCGGTCTGCCGACCGTCGACGGACGGCGGGTGGGACGTGGCGTACTGTTCCGCAGCGGCCATCTGGCGCATGCCACCGACACCGACGCCGCGTTCCTCGACTCCCTCGGGCTGCACACCGTCTTCGACTTCCGCAACTCCGCCGACATCAAGCTCGAGGGCCCGGATGTGGTGCTCCCGGGCGTGCGGACCGTCAACCTCCCGCTGTCCGACCCGGCCGACGGCGCCGGCTTCTGGACCATGGTCCGCGAGGGCGATCTGGCCACGCTGCGCGAGATGCTGGGCGAGGGGCGGGCGGCGCAGCGGATGATCGACTCGTATCGGTTGATCATCACCACCCGGACCGCCGAGCACCGCCGGGTGCTCGACGAGCTCGCGGACGGCGCTTCGCCCGCGCTGATGCACTGTTCGGCCGGCAAGGACCGCGCGGGTCTGTCGATCGCGGTGGCCCTGCTGGCCCTCGGCGTGGAGCGGGACGCCATCGAGGCCGACTACCTGGAGTCGGCCGCCGCCCACCGCCGCTACAAGGTGTGGCGCGCCTCACACGCCGAGGACGGGAAGTCCCCCGAGGTCATGGCGCTGCTCGCGCCGCTCTTCGACGCCCGCGCCGAGTATCTGGCGACCGCCTTCACGGCCATCGAGGAGACCTGGGGCGACACCGAGAAGTACCTCGCCCGGGGGCTCGGACTCGACGCGGCCAAGCGGGAGCGGCTGCGGGAGCGGCTGCTCGCGAACTGAGGCCATGGGGACGCCCGAGCCGGCGGGGCCGCCGCCGGCTCAGGCGTGGGGCGGTCAGCGGTGGGCCATCGCCTGCTTGACGAGCGTCCGCCCGAAGTCCCACATCAGCCCGCCGCCCCCATGTGCGTCGTCCATGACGGCCGTGAACGCCTCGACGAAACGGTCCACTTCCCGCTCCCCGACGATCAGCGGCGGAATCAGCTTGATGACCTCCAGATGGTCGCCGGAGACCTGAGTGAGGATGCGGTGCCGCTGCAGCAGCGGTACGACCACCATCTGCGCGAACAGCCCCTTGCGGGCCGCCTGGAGCATCGCCCAGCGGCTGCGCAGCCCCAGCGAGGCCGGCTTCCCGAACTCGATGCCGATCATCAGCCCGCGCCCGCGCACCTCGTACAGCAGCTCATAGCGGTCCACCAGCGCGGCGAGACGGGTGCGCAGCAGATCGCCGGTGTGCCGGGCGTTCTCGACGACCTTCTCGTCCTCCATGACCGCGAGGACCGCCAGACCCGCGGCCATCGCCTGCGCGTTGGCGCCGAAGCTCGCCGAGTGGACCAGCACCCGGTCCATCGACGAATACACGCGCTTGAAGATCCAGTCCTTGCCGAGCGTCGCGCCGACGGGCACATACCCGCCCGACAGGGCCTTGGCCACGCACACCAGATCCGGCTCCACGCCCGACTCGTGCTGATACGCGAAGAAGGTGCCGGTCCGGCCGAGCCCCGTCTGCACCTCGTCGGCGATCAGCAGCGCCTTGTGCTTGTGCAGCAGCTCCTGGGCGGCGCGCAGAAAGCCGGGCGGGGTCTCGTGGACGCCCTTGCCCTGGATCGGCTCGACCACGAACCCGGCCACATCGCCGCGCTTGAGCTCCCGCTCCAGCGCGGCCAGATCGCCGAGCGAAATGGCCGTGTCCGGCAGCAGCGGCGCGAACCCCTTACGGAAGGAGTCCTCTCCGTTGACCGACAGCGAACCGGTCGTCAGGCCGTGGAAAGCGTGCGCGCAGTACAGCACGCGCGGCTTGCCCGTCGCGTACCGGGCGAACTTCAAGGCGGTCTCCACCGCCTCCGTACCGCTGTTGCCGAAGAAGACCCGGTCCAGGTGCGGGGCGTGGCCGAGCAGCTTCTCGGCGAGCAGACCGGGCAGCGGCTGGCAGTCGAAGCGGGTCAGATCGGCCAGCTGGGCGTCCAGCACGTCGTGCAGCGCCTTGCGGACGACCGGGTGGTGGCGGCCCAGGCCCATCACCCCGAAGCCGGCGAGCATATCGAGGTAGTCCTGGCCCTCGTCGTCCCAGAAGTACGCGCCCTCGGCCCGCTCGTAGACCTTGTCGAAGCCGATGGTGTGCAGCATCCGCGGCAGCTGGTGGTTGAGGTGCCTGGCATGCAGGTCGTACCGCTCGGACCCGCGCTCGGCCAGGAGCTTGTCCAGGTCGAAGCCCGATCCCTGCTCGGCTGCTGTCATGCGTCCTTCTCCTTGCGGGCCGCGGGCGGGGCCGGCCGGGCGGTGGCCGCGCGCCGCCCGGCGCCGGGGGCGGTGGTGACGGGCGCGGTGACGGGAACGGCGGCGGACGCGTCGATACGGGCCAGGGCCGCGCCGATCCGGCCCGCGATCTCGGCCGGGGTGAGCCCGATGTCGGCCAGCACCTCCCCGCGCTTGGCGTGTGCCAGGAACGCCTCGGGGATGCCGAAGGTGCGCACCGGCAGATCGACTTCGGCGTCGCGCAGCGCCTGCGCCACCGCCGCCCCCACCCCGCCGGTGCGGCTGTTGTCCTCGACGACGGCCACGACGCGGTGGCGCGCCGCCAGCCCGGGCAGGGCGGCGTCGACGGGCTTGACCCAGCGCGGGTCGACGACCGTGCAGCCGATGCCCCGCTCGGCCAGCAGCTCGGCCGCCGCCAGCCCGACCTGGGCCATCACCCCGGCCACGACCAGCAGCACATCACCGCCGCCGCCCTGGTCGGCCGGTTCCGGCCCGCCGTGCCGCAGCACATCCATGCCGCCGACGCGGCCGAGCGCCGGGATCGGCTCGCCCACGGACTCCTTGGGGAAGCGGATGACGGTCGGCGCGTCGGCCACGTCCAGCGCCTCGCGCAGCTGGGCGCGCAGCTGGTCCGCGTCGCGCGGGGCGGCGACCCGCAGGCCCGGCACCACCTGGAGGACGGACATGTCCCACATGCCGTTGTGACTGGGCCCGTCGGTGCCGGTGACGCCCGCGCGGTCCAGGACGAAGGTCACCCCGCACTTGTGCAGCGCGACGTCCATCAGCAGCTGGTCGAAGGCGCGGTTGAGGAAGGTGGCGTAGACGGCGAAGACCGGGTGCAGCCCGCCGGTGGCGAGACCGGCGGCGGAGACCGCGGCGTGCTGCTCGGCGATGCCGACGTCCCACACCCGCCGCGGATACGCCTGGGCGAACTCGGTCAGACCGACGGGGTCCAGCATCGCGGCGGTGAGCGCCACCACATCGGGGCGCTCGGCGCCGATCCGTACCATCTCCTCGCCGAACACCGAGGTCCATGAGCGGCCGCCGGAGGGCGCGAGGGGCGCGCAGGTCAGCGGGTCCATGGCGCCGACCGTATGGAAGCGGTCGGCCTCGTCCTCCAGCGCGGGCCGGTAGCCGCGGCCCTTCTCGGTCAGGCAGTGGACGAGGACCGGGCCGTGGAACCGCCGGGCGCGGCGCAGGGCGGATTCGACGGCCGCGATGTCGTGTCCGTCGATAGGGCCGACGTACTTCAGGCCCAGGTCCTCGAACATGCCCTGAGGTGCGAAGGCGTCCTTGAAGCCCTTCTTGGCGCCGTGCAGCGACTCGTACAGCGGCTGGCCGACCACGGGCGTGCGCTGCAGCACGTCCTTGCCCCAGGCCAGAAAGCGCTCATAGCCGTCGGTGGTGCGGAGGGTGGCCAGGTGGTTGGCGAGGCCGCCGATGGTGGGCGCGTACGAGCGCTCGTTGTCGTTGACGACGATGATCAGCGGGCGGTCCCGGGCGGCGGCGATGTTGTTGAGCGCTTCCCAGGCCATGCCGCCGGTCAGCGCGCCGTCGCCGATGACCGCGACGACATGCCGGTCGGTGCGGCCAAGGACCTCGTTGGCCTTGGCCAGGCCGTCGGCCCAGCCCAGGACGGTGGAGGCGTGGCTGTTCTCGATGACGTCGTGCTCGGACTCGGCGCGCGACGGGTAGCCGGACAGCCCGCCCTTGCCGCGGAGCTTGGAGAAGTCCTTGCGGCCGGTGAGCAGTTTATGGACGTACGACTGGTGCCCGGTGTCCCACAGGACGCGGTCCACGGGCGAGTCGAAGACGCGGTGGAGTGCTATGGACAGCTCGACGACACCCAGGTTGGGGCCCAGGTGCCCGCCGGTTCTGGCCACCGCGGTGATCAGGAACTGACGGATCTCCTCCGCCAGTTCGGCCAGCTGTTCCTCGGTGAGTGTCTTGAGGTCACGTGGGCCCCCGACGCGCTCCAGTAGTGGCATGCGCGGATCCCCTCCTTGCGTATGTGCGTAGATCAGCTCACGGTGACCTCGGGGATGCCCGAAGGGGCCCCGGTCTTCTCCATCTGTTCGGCGATCTTCATGGCCTCGTCGATCAGGGTCTCCACGATCTTCGACTCGGGCACGGTCTTGATCACCTCACCCTTGACGAAGATCTGCCCCTTGCCGTTGCCCGAGGCCACCCCCAGATCCGCCTCACGCGCCTCACCGGGGCCGTTGACCACACACCCCATCACCGCGACCCGCAGCGGCACCTCCATGCCCTCCAGACCCGCCGTGACCTCGTCCGCCAGCTTGTACACATCCACCTGCGCCCGGCCGCACGACGGACACGACACGATCTCCAGCCGCCGCTGCCGCAGATTCAACGACTCCAGAATCTGGATGCCGACCTTGATCTCCTCCACCGGAGGCGCCGACAGCGACACCCGGATCGTGTCCCCGATCCCCTCACTGAGCAGCGCACCAAAAGCCACCGCCGACTTGATCGTCCCCTGGAACGCCGGGCCCGCCTCGGTCACACCGAGATGCAGCGGATAGTCGCACCGCTCCGCCAGCTGCCTGTACGCGTTGATCATCACGACCGGGTCGTTGTGCTTCACCGAGATCTTGATGTCCCGGAACCCGTGCTCCTCGAACAGCGAGCACTCCCACAACGCCGACTCCACCAACGCCTCCGGCGTCGCCTTGCCGTACTTCTCCAGCAGCCGCTTGTCCAACGACCCCGC